>JBFWKS010000070.1:0-15412 GCA_050252545.1 Solirubrobacteraceae bacterium | reverse complement strand
GCGCGCGACCGATGCCGGCACCACGACTGGCGGGGTCGACGAAGAGATCGTCGAGGTAGAGCCCGCGGCTTCCGTGAAGCGGACGTGCGAACTCGCGCACGTGCACGAACCCGATCGGATGCTCTTCGCCGAGGACCGCGACGAACGCCTCCACCTCGGCGTCGACCCCGAACACCCGCGGCCACAGAGCGTCGAGATCGTCGTCGCTCTTGGGCTGGTCGTAGAAGGCGCCGTAGCCGCGATAGAGCTCGGTCCAGGTGGGGCGGTCGGTCTCCCGGAGCGGACGGATCACGGGGACGGGCATCGTGCTGGAGACGCTGACGTCCCGTCCGGTCGGAACGAGCAACGATGACGGCGACGCTCCGTCGGCCGTCGTCGTGCGCCGGGGCTGCGAGCCGCCGGGATCGCCGCCCATTCCGATCGCCCGCCCGGCCGCGTAGGGTGGCCAGCAGGGTTCCCTGCCGCGATGAGCGTCCGCCGGCCGGCGGGTCCGCCCACCCCGGTAACCACGCAGGATCTCTCGAAGGGGCGTGATCTGACCATGGTCGACCAGGACAGCGAAGCCGACCGTCGTGTGCACGTCGATCTGCTCGTCGTCGGATGGGGCAAGGGCGGCAAGACGCTTGCCGGCACCGCCGCGCGCAAGGGGCTGCGGGTGGCGCTCATCGAGCAGTCGGCGCAGATGATCGGTGGCTCCTGCATCAACGTCGCTTGCGTGCCCACGAAGATCCTGATCCACGAGGCCGAGACGCGTCGGGACTCCGATGTTCTCGACGACTACCTCGCCGCGGCCGTCGCCCGGCGTGATGCGTTGACCGCGGCCATGCGGGCGAAGAACCTCTCGATGCTCGACACGCTCGACGCGGTCCTGCTGCTCTCTGGCCGCGCACGATTCTCCGGCGAACGCGAGGTGGTGGTCACCGGCGGTGGGGACACGCTGCAGATCACCGCCGACACCGTCGTGATCAACACCGGTTCGCTGCCGGCGGTGCCATCCATCGACGGCGCACGGGTCGGCGGGCGGATCCATGACTCCGAGACCCTGCAACACGTCTCGCCGCTCCCCCGCTCGCTGGTCGTCGTCGGTGGTGGTTACGTCGGCCTGGAGTTCGCCTCCATGTTCGCCCAGTACGGCTCGAGCGTCACCGTCCTGGACCGCGGACAGCGACCACTGAAGGGCGAGGACGCCGATGTGGCACAGACCGCCGCCGAGGCGCTGGACACCGACGGCGTCGTCATCACCTCGGGTGCCACCGTGACCGCCGCCGACGGGGCCGGGCAGGCCCAGGTGACCTACCGGGTCGACGGCGACGAGCGCCGGATCGAGGCCGACGCGGTACTCCTGGCGCTCGGGCGCATCCCGGCCACCGAGGGACTCGGGCTGGAGCAGGCGGGCGTGGCCACCGACGGCCGGGGCTACGTCGTCGTCGACGCAACCTGCGGACCTCGAGCCGGAGCGTCTACGCCGTCGGGGACGTCAACGGCGGGCCGCAGTTCACCTACGTCTCCCTCGATGACCACCGGATCGTCGCCGACCAGCTCTTCGGCACCGGCACGCGGTCTGCCGATGATCGGGTGGCCGTGCCATACACGATGTTCCTGACCCCGCCGCTGGCCCGGGTCGGGCTCACCGAGGATCAGGCCCGCGAACAGGGCTTCGACGTCAAGGTCGGGGTCAAGCGGGTTGCCGACATCGCCGCCGCACCTCGGCCCAAGATCGAGGGCGATCCGCGTGGCATCGTCAAGATCGTGGTCGACGGGGCGACCGATCGGGTGCTGGGAGCGGCGATCATGATGGTGCACTCGCAGGAGGTCGTCAACCTGATCGCCCTGGCGATCCGGCACGGGATCACCGCCTCCGCGCTGCGGGACTCGATCTACACGCACCCGTCGTCCACCGAAGCGCTCAACGAGGTGCTCGGGACCCTGCGGTGATCCGCTGGACCGATCTCACGACGGCATGCCGGCCGGAGGGTTCGCGCGCAGGACGAGCGCCCACGTGAGCGCGCAGAGCGCCGTGATCGTGACCAACGTCCGGATGATCTCCCAGGGGACCGTTGGCGCGCAGAGGACCGACCCGTTCAGGCCGCGTCGACGCGGTAACGCGAGAGGAGCACGCCAGAGCGGAACTCGCGGACCTCGACCGCGCGCAGCTCCGGGACGCTCGTGCGGTCCTCGAAGAGCCGGCGACCACGCCCCTCCACGTGCGGATAGGTGAACAGTCGGTACTCGTCGACGAGCCCGGCGTCGATCAGCGCGTGCGTGAGCTGCACGCTGCCGGTTACGACGATGTCGCGGCCCTCGGCCGCCTTCAGCGCGCGGACATCGTCCTCGAGTGGTCCGCGAAGCACCTCGGTGCCGTCCCAGCCGGGGTCGTCCAGGGTGGTCGAGACGACGTACTTCGCCACACGGTTGAGGTGGTCGGTGACGCCTGTGGAGTCGTCGAGCTGCTCGGGCCAGTAGCCACGCATCTCCTCGAACGTCGTGCGTCCGACGAGGAAGGCGTCGGACGCATCGGCCTGTGCCATCAACGCCTCGTTGACGTCGCCGAAGTCGCCGTCCTGGTCGGCCGGGCCGAACCAGGACGAGTCGTTGGAGATGACCCCGTCGAGGGTGATGTTCTGGGTGATGATCAGATCGCGCACGCTCGGTCCTTTCGTCTCGTACCCTTCGACCACGCGCCGGCGGTGAACTCATCGGTCTTGTCGGGGAACGTCGGTCAAGGGGTGTCGCGCGACGTCTTTGGTGTCCCCGGCGCGACGAGCCCCGTCTCGTAGGCGAAGATCACGGCTTGCACGCGGCTCGTGAGTCCGAGCTTGGCAAGCATGCGACCGACGTGGCTCTTGACGGTGCTCTCCTCCAGGTAGAGGTGGGCGGCGATGTCGGCGTTGCTGCGGCCGGCCGCGATCCCGAGCAGGACGTCGCGCTCGCGCGGGGTCAGGCCGGCGAGCGCGGGGTCGCCGGCGCGGGCGGGTGCGGACGAGACGAACTGGTCGAGCAGGCGACGCGTGACCTCCGGCGAGATCAGCGCGTCTCCGCGGGCCACGGCGCGGACCGCGTCGATGATGCGGTCCGGTGGCGAGTCCTTGACGAGGAAGCCCACGGCGCCGGAGCGGAGCGCCTCGAAGACGTACTCGTCGAGATCGAACGTCGTGATCACGATCACGGCGACGCCGTCGGTGCCCTGCAGACGACGCGTCGCCTCCAGGCCGTCCATCCGCGGCATCCGGATGTCGATCAGGAGGACGTCGGGCGAGCGCCGCTCGACCTGGCCGAGCGCGTCGAGACCGTCGGCAGCCTCCCCCACGACCTCGATGTCCGGCTCGCTCTCGAGGATCATCCGCAGCCCCTGGCGCGCGATCGCCTGGTCGTCGGCGACGACGACCCGGACGCTCACGGCGTCACCTCGGTCGAGTTCGGGACCGGCCATCGGCGGTCGCGGGGCGGGTGCGGGGTGGGCCCCAGCGCCGGGCCCGGACCCGGGTTCAGGTCCGCGTCTGCGTCTGCGTCTGCGTTCATGCTCGCGTCCAGCGGGAGGATTGCCCGCACCGACCAGCCGGATCGGACCGACCCGTCCACCCCGCCGCCGCCCGCCGGTCCGGCTCGCCGGCCGTCCCCGATGGGCCCCGCCGAGAAGCGCCCGCCGACGATCGCGACGCGCTCGCGCATCCCCTCGATCCCGCCACCGGGCCGGGCGGGGCCGCCGACACCGTCGTCATCGACCACGATCCGCATCTCCCGCTCGCCGAAGGTGACCTCGACGCGGACGGCGCTCGCCCCGGCGTGACGGACGACGTTGGTCAGCGACTCCTGCACGACCCGGTAGGCACAGACCTCGAGCTCGTCCGAGAGCGGGCGGTCGGGACCGTCCAGACGCAGGTCGACGGCGATGCCGGCGTCGCGCGCAGGCTCGAGCAACGCCTCCACGTGCTCCAGTCGCGGGGTCGGTGCGAGCGCGGCGGCACGGCCGGATGCGACGTCGCGCAGAGCGCCGAGCGCGCGCTGCGTCTGGCCCAGCGCCTCGGAGGTGAGCCGGTGGATGCGCTCGAAGGTCGCGCGCGCGACCGGATCCGCACTGGTGCGCCCGGCCCCCGCGGCCTGCAATGAGATCGCGCTCAGGTGGTGACCGGTGATGTCGTGCAGATCGCGGGCGATCCGCAGCCGCTCCTCGACGACCGCCCGTTCGACGTCGCGGTCGCGCAGCTCGGCGATCCGCCGCGCGAACTCCTGCGCCTCGCGCGTCCGCTCGCGCTCGCTGCGGACCGCATGGCCGATCAGCACCGCCGTGACGCCGATCGCGGCGCCGCCGAGGAGCCGCACGAGCAGCGGGCTGTCGTCGCCGGTGATCGCGACCGCCGCCGCCATCACCGTCCCGGCGTACGCGGCGAGCGGGACCGTCACCGGTCGCGTGCTGTGGATGGCGGCCCAACCGCAGAGGGTCAGGCCGACGAGCACCGGCACGATCACCGTGTAGCCGAGCGCCAGCGCCGCGCTGGCGAAGGGCAGCCCGACGACCGCCGCCGCGAGCGGGTGCGTGCGCCGCACGGCGACCGGCACGCAGGCCGCGATCGCGAGCGCGGCGGCGAGCAGGTCGGGGGCGCGGTCGCCCCGCGTCGCGGTGGATCCGTCGACCTGGAGGACCGCGAGCGACAGCGCGGTCACCAGCGCGGTCCAGAGCAGGTCGGCGCGTCGCGGCACGAGGCCCAGCCTAGACCTCGGGCCCTCCTCCGAAAGGCGGAACCGGATGCGTCCCATCGGACCGGGCACGACGGCCCCTTCGGCCGTCGCCGCGCCGGGCCGGGACCCGGAAGGTGAGAGAGCACCCCGCATCCCCGTTCGAAGGACCTCCCGATGGCAACCTCACTCTTCAAGCTCGGCCGCCTGGCCTTCCGCCGCCGCAAGGCCGTCCTCGCCGTCTGGCTCGTCGTGCTCGTCGGCGCATTCGCGGCGGCCGCGACGTTGAGCGGCCCCACCACCGACGCCGCGACGATGCCGGGCACCGAGTCGCAACAGGCAGCCGACCTGCTCGAGGAGCGGCTGCCGCAGGCGGGCGGCGCGTCGGGCCGGATCGTGTTCGCCGCGCCCAAGGGTCAGCGGTTGACGGGCGAGCGCCGCGCAGCCATCACCGCGGCCGTCGCCGGTGCCGAGAAGGCCCCCGGGGTCAGCGGCGTCAGCGACCCGGTGATCTCGGAGGACGGTCGCGTCGCGCTCGCACAGGTGGCGTGGTCGGCGCCGGCGGAGGACATTCCCGACGGGTCGATCGACGCTGTCCACGCGGCCGCCGAAACCGCACGCGCCGCCGACGTGCAGGTCGAGTTCGGCGGCGAGGCGGTCGCCGACGAGGCCTCGCTCGGCGGCACCGGCGAGCTCATCGGCTTCGCCGTCGCCGCACTCGTGCTGGCAATCACGTTCGGCTCGCTCTCGGCCGCCGGACTACCGCTCCTCACGGCGTTGATCGGCGTCGCGGTCGGGATCATGGGGATCACCGCGGTCACCGGCTTCGTCGACATGGACTCGATGGTCCCGACGGTCGCGCTGATGCTCGGCCTCGCGGTCAGCATCGACTACGCGCTGTTCATCATCTCGCGCCACCGCACCCAGCTCTTCCAGGGGATGGGGCTCGAAGAGTCCGTGGCCCGCGCGGTCGGCACCGCCGGCAGCGCCGTCGTCTTCGCCGGTGCGACGGTGCTCATCGCGCTTGCCTCGCTGACCGTCGTCGGCATCCCCTTCCTGACCGCGATGGGGCTCGCCGCCGCGGGAACGGTCGCCGTCGCCGTGCTCGTGTCGCTCACGCTCGTCCCGGCCCTGCTCGGGTTCGCGGGCGAGCGGATCGCGAAGGGCAAGAACTTCGACGCCGGACGGCGCGTGGCCAAGCCGACGCTCGGCACGCGCTGGGTGGGTCTGCTCACCCGTCACCGTCTCGTCGCGGTGGTGACGACGGTGCTCGCACTGGCCGCGCTGTCGATCCCGGTCCTCGACATGCGCCTGGGCCAGTCCGACGACTCGACCGCCGCGCCGGAAGAGACGAACCGCCAGGCGTACGACCTGCTCGCCGACGGGTTCGGCCCCGGCTTCAACGGTCCGCTCACGCTCGTGGTCGACGCCGGCGCGGGCGGTGACGCGAAGGCCGCCGCCGCTGCCGTGGCGACGGAGTTCGGTCAGCTCGAGGACGTCGCCGACGTCGGGACGCCAACGCTCAACCAGGCGGGCGACACCGCGGTCGTCTCGCTCACCCCCCGCAGCGGGCCGTCCGCGGAGGCGACGAAGGACCTCGTGCAGCAGATCCGGGACCGCACCGCCACGCTCGACGGCGAGCTCGGCGCCACGACGCTTGTGACGGGGCAGACCGCGGCGAACATCGACTTCGCCGACCGCCTGTCGAGCGCGCTCCTCCCCTACCTCGCTGTGATCGTCGGCCTCGCGTTCCTGCTGCTGATGATCGCCTTCCGGTCGGTCCTCATCCCCCTCACGGCCGTCGGGGGGTTCCTGCTGACGATCGGCGCCGCCCTCGGCGTGCTCGTCGCGGTCTTCCAGCAGGGCACGTTCGCCGACGTGCTCGGCATCGAGCCGGCACCGATCGTCTCGGTGCTGCCGATCTTCATCGTCGGCATCCTCTTCGGGCTCGCGATGGACTACCAGGTGTTCCTCGTCTCACGAATGCGCGAGGAGCACGTCCGCGGCGCCGACCCGACGCGCGCGATCACCGAGGGCTTCCGGCACGGCGCGCGCGTGGTCACCGCCGCGGCGCTGATCATGGCCGCGGTCTTCGCCGGCTTCATCGTCGAGGACTCGGCGATCATCAAGTCGATCGGTTTCGCGCTCGCGTTCGGCATCCTCGTCGACGCCTTCGTCGTGCGCATGACCCTCATCCCGGCGCTGCTGGCGCTGCTCGGGGAGCGGGCGTGGTGGTTGCCGGCACGGCTCGACCGGCTGCTGCCGCGCGTGAACATCGAGGGCGAGCAGCTCGGGAAACGACCGGCCGGAGCGCGGACCCCGGCGGGGTGAGCGGCCGGCCGGTCCGTCGCGTCGGGGTCAGCCGATGCCGACGACGAGGCCGGTTCATCCACAGGCGGCCCGCACCCGCGCCGCCTGCCGCACCAGGTGGTCGCGCTCGGCGACATCGGTCGCCCGGTGCGCCGCGTCGGCATAGGCGGTCCCGGCTGCGGGCAGGTCGCCGGCCATCTCGTGCAGATAGCCGCGCACCGCGTGCCACCGGTGCCGCTCGCCGAACGTCTCGCGCAGCGGCTCGGTCTCGCGCAGCCCGGCGGCGGCGCCGCGTACGTGACCGACGGCGACCGCGCGGCCGAGCACCGCGGACGGGTCCTCGTGCACGGGGTCCGCGGTCAGCGCGACGAGATCGTCGTACCACGCGAGGATCTGGGGCCAGTCGGTCTCCCCCGCGCTCGCCGCGTCGTCGTGCAGCGCGGCGATCGCCGCCTCGATCTGGTGCCGTCCGGGAGGTCGCTCGTCGGTCTGGTCCGCCAGCGCCGACTGCAACACCCGGACGCCCGCGGCGATCTGCCGGGTGTCCCACAGGCCACGGTCCTGTCGGTCGAGCGGGACGATCCGACCGTCGGAGTCGTACCGGGCCCGACGCCGGGCGTGCCCCAAGAGCATCAGCGCGAGCAGGCCGCGGGCCTCCGGTTCGTCGGTGACGAGCGTGAGCTGGCGCGTGAGCCGGATCGCCTCCTCGGCCAGGTCGGGGCGGCCAGGTCCGGTTCCGTGACCGGTCGTGTACGCGAGGTAGAGCACGCGCAGGACGACGGCGAGGTCGCCCGGGCGGTCGAACCGGCGCTCACCCGGGCCGCCGAGCGTGCGCTTGGACCGGCTGATCCGCTGCGCCATCGTCGCCTCCGGCACGTAGAACGCGTCGGCGATCTCGCGGGTCGTGAGCCCGCCGACGGCGCGGAGCGTCAGGGCCACCTGCGACGTCGGCGGCAGGTCGGGGTGGCAGCAGCAGAAGAGCAGGAACAGCGTGTCGTCCCCGTCGACGAGCTCGTCGCCGTGCGCGATCTCGGCCGATGCGGGCTCGCCGAACGTCGTCGGATCGGCGTAGGTCGCCTCCTCGCGCCGCGCGCGGGCGGCGTCGCTGCGCCGGGCGTCGACGAGCCGCCGGGTCGCGACCGACGTCAGCCACGCCCGCGGGTCGCGGGGCGGCGACGTCGGCCAGATGCGGAGCGCGTCCAGCAGCGCTTCCTGCAACGCGTCCTCGGCCGCGTCGAAGTCCTCGCCGCGCCGCACCAGGCCGCCGAGGACCCGCGGGACGAGCGCCCGCAGCTCGGACTGGTCGACCGGCCGTGTCGGCTCGTCCGTCATGCGTCCCCGCGGGTCAGGACGCTGCGGTCGGCGGGGCGCTCATGATCTCGCGGACGTCGAGCCACTCGTAGAGCGGCTCACCGCCCGGGCCGGGCTCCGACGACGCGTACGCCGCGATCTCGAGCACCCGATCGTACGACTCCACGTCGACCATGAACCAGCCGGCGACGAGGTCGCTCGTCTCCGGGTGCGGGCCCTCGGTGGTGACCGGCGCCGCGTCCGGCCCGCCGTAGCGCACCCAGGTGCGGGTCGGGGCGAGCCCCTGCGCGTCGAGGTACTCGCCGCGGTCCTTCAGCATCTGCACGACCTCGCGCTGGAATGCGATGTGGGCGTCGACGTCGGCCGGATCCCACTGGTCCATCGGCGGGAACGGGTGGTGCGGCTCCGGGCCACCCCGGTAGTGCTTGAGGATCAGGTACTTCGGCATGGTGCTTCTCCTGGGTCGTGGGCCACGCTCGTCGCGGCCCTTCACCTGTAGAGCGGAGCCGCTCCGCGATTCTCGACATCGAACCACGCATTGCGTCGAACGTCGTCCGTTCGAGACCTTCCGGGGCCGCGGGCCGGTCCGACCCCGCTCGTCGGTCCGTTCATCCCGTGCGCAGCGCCACGGTCGGTGGCATCCGGGACGCGCGGACGGCGGGCAGCAGGCCGGCGATGGCGCCGATGAGGATCGCCGAGGCGATGCCGCCCGTCCACGCCTCGACGGGGATCACGACGGCCCAGGACTTCGAGGCGGCGTACACGCCCGTCGCGAGCGCCCCGACCAGTACCCCGACGACGCCGCCGATGACGGCGAGCAGGACGGACTCCCCGAGGAACTGCGTCCGGATCTGCCCCTTCGTCGCACCCAGGGCGCGGCGCAGCCCGATCTCGGACCGGCGCTCCAGGACCGAGATGATCATGATGTTGGCGACGCCGACGGCCCCCACGATCAGCGCCACCACGCCGAGTCCCAGGAACAGGCTGTCGAACGCGCCGGCCGCCGCGGCCCGGGCGGTGAGCGCATCGGACGGCTGGCTGACGTTCACCTCGTTCGGCGCGTCCGGGTTGGCGGTCCGCGCGAGCAGCGACTGCACCGCCGCCTCGTGACCGGTGGCGGTGCGCACGTGGATCGTGCTCGGCGGGCCGGCGTGCCGCTTCCCGCCGGTGACGCCGGCGTAGCCGAGGTACCGCTCGGCGGCCGGGTAGCCGATCAGCGCACTGCTGTCGATGTCGGGGGCCAGCGGCGACGGCTCCAGAACGCCGGCGACGTCGAACCACCGCCGGCCCAACCAGATCCGCTGGTCGGGGTGGATCCGGCCGATGCCCAGGCGCCGCGCCGCGGCCGCCCCGAGCACGGTGACCGGCACGCGGGCCGTGCCCGCGTTGAGCCAACGACCGCGGGCGACGCCCGTCGCGATCACCGACGGCAGGCTCAGGCTCGTGGCCCGCACCTGCAGACCGCCCGACGCCGCCTCGGGGATCAGCTGGTTGCGGTAGACGTTCGTCCCCTTCAGCAGTCCGGTGTGGGCGGCCATCTCGACGTCGGCCAGGTGCGTGATCCGCGCCGGTGCCTCGGGCGGCAGGGTCGCCTCCCCGCCCGTGAGCCGCTGCCCGGCCTCGACGGTCAGCAGGTTCGTGCCCAACCGGTCGATCTCGGCCAGCAGCCCCGCCTGCGAGGACGAGGACAGCCCGAGGATCCCCACGATCGCCGCGGTGCCGATCGCGATCCCGAGCGCGGAGAGCGCGGCCCGCAGCGGCCGGGCCCGGAGCCCGATGCTCGCCACCCGCAGACCGTCCTTCGCGGACAGCCGCACGCCCCGGGCCGTCATCGGACCCCCTCCCCGTCGCCGTGCGGGCACGCCGCGGCGATGTCGAGGCCCTCCGTGGGTCCACCGAGCGTGCCGCGATCGAAGCGGTCGTCCGCGACGATCCGACCGTCCAGCATCCGGATCCGGCGCGGCAGCTGATCGGCGAGACCCGTGTCGTGGGTGATCAGGACGATCGTGGTGCCGGAGGCGTTGAGCTCGCGCAGGAGCTCCATGATCGACGCGCCGGTCGCGCTGTCGAGGTTGCCGGTCGGCTCGTCGGCGAGCACGATCGCGGGCCGCCCGACGAGCGCCCGGGCGATCGCCACCCGCTGCCGCTGCCCGCCGGAGATCTTCGTCGGCTTGAACGTGGCGCGGTCGGCGAGGCCGACCCGCTCGAGCGCCTCGTCCGCCCGGCGGTACCGCTCGGCCGCGGGGACGCCGGCGTAGAGCAGCCCGTCGGCGACGTTCTCGCGCACCGTGGCGTGCTCGGACAGGAAGAACTGCTGGAAGACGAACCCGATGGCCCGTGCCCGCAGTCGCGACAGCTCGCGGTCGTCCAGCCCCGCCGGGTCGACGCCGTCGATCCGGACCGCGCCGCCCGTGGGGAGCTCCAGCGTCCCCATGACGTGCAGGAGCGTGGACTTGCCGGACCCGGACGGCCCGACGATCGCCACCATCTCGCCTCGCCGGACGGCGAACGACACGGCCCGCAGGGCGAGGATCCGCGACCCGTCCACCCGCTCCTCGCCGTAGACCTTGGTCACGGCGTCGAGCTCCAGGACCGTGTGGCTCGTTCCGGGCTCACCGGTCGGGGTCGTGCTCGTCGCTGCGTCGCCGGTCATGGTGCGGGCACCACGACGTCGTCGCCCTCGGCGAGGTCGCCCTCCACCGCGACGCGGCCCTCGGTGGCGTCGAACAGGCCGAGCTTCACACCGACGAGCGCGCGCTTCCGGCCCTCGCGCACAACCTCGACCGCGAACCCGCCGCCCGCCCGGCCGACGAGCGCGAGCACGGGACGCTCAGCGCGTCCTTCACGCCCTCGGTGGTGATCTCCACCTGGACCGGTGCCGCGTCGAGCGCCCGCGCCTTCGCAGGGTCGTCGAGCCGGATGAAGACCGGGATCGTCGCGTCACCGGCGGCGGCGTCGTCCTTGCCTGCGGTCCGGGCGACCTTCCCGACCCGGTCCACCCGGCCCGTCACCGGGCGGTTGCCGGGGAGGGTGATCCGCGCACGGTCGCCGTGGCGCACCGCGCCCTGCTGCGATCCGGCGAGCGCCCCCTGCACCTCCAGCACGTCCGACGTGGCCTGAGCGACCTGCGCTCCCGGCCGGGCCGGTCCACCGAGCTGGGCGGTCACCTTCGCGATCCGCACCGGCCGTGGCAGGACGACCGCGTCCTTCCGCGCGAGCTGCCCGCCCCCGCCGACACCCCGCCTGCGGTGGAGCCGCCGGAGCGCCGCCGTGGTCCGCCAGGTGAACCGGTCGCGGCCGGGATCGAGCGTCACCCCGGCGGCGCGGTCGTACCCGAGCCGGTGCAGGTTGCGGTTGAGCTGGCGGACGTCGCGTCCCACGTCCCCCGCGTGCAGGTCGCGGTAGGCCGGGGTCGCGCCGCACAGCAGCAGCACGGGCTCGTCGTCGACCCGGTAGAGCACCTCGCCGCAGCCCACGCGGTCACCGACGTCCGGGAGCGCCGTGTAGGTGCCGCCGGCGCGGTTGATCGCCGCGTACGGGGAGCCGTCCGTTCGGGCCCGGTGGGTCAGCGTCCCGTTCAGCGCGACCATGTCGGAGAGGCTGCCCTTCGTCACCGGCGCGGTGCTCGCCGCCGGCTCCTGCGTCGCAGCGGTCGCGTCGGGCGAGCCGGACGCGACGATCGCCCCGCCGGTGGCGGCCACCGCGATCAGGACGGCCACACCGGCCAGCACCCGCGTCCGGGGCATCACTGCCCCTCCAACGCACGACCGGCGGGCTCGCGGCAGGCCTCCTGCGCGGTCTGGAACCCCGGGATCTCGAGGGCGCCCCTTCCGGCGGCGGACGGGATCCGGTTCGTGTCGATGAGCGGTCCGCCCTCAACGGGGTCCGGGAAGTCCTCGATGCCGTTCTCGCGCATGCAGTGGGCGAACGCGAGCGCGGCCTCCTGCTGCTCGGCGCTGCGCTTACGGCCCGTGAACCCCGCCGGCTGCAGGTCCTTGCACGCGGCGATGGCCTGCTTCCACCCCGCGGTGTCCGGGTCCAGCGAGGAGCCGTTGAGGACCCCGTCGATGGTCATCTCGCCCGACGCGTCCGGGTCAGGGAAGTCACCGACGCCGTTGTCGCGCATGCACGCCGAGAACTTCAGCGCCTGCTGACGAACACTGTCCTGGCCGGTGGAGGTGCCGCCATCGGTCTCGGTCGCGTCATTCGAGCAGCCCGTGACGCCCAGCAAACCGATCAGCGCGACCGTGGCAAGGGTGGCCAGCGGCCTTCGTGTGGTGCTCATCTCGTCCTCGTTCGTGGTGGTGGCGTTCTCACGCGTGCGCCGACTCACCGCTGCATCCGCGGGTCGTGCGTCGGGTCGGCGTACATCTGCGGGCAGCCGCGGTCGGCGGCGTCGGGGCGCAGCTCGTAGTGCCAGGGCTCGTTGCCGTAGATCTGGCACAGGCCGAAGCGGGCGCCGTGCGCCCCCAGCCATGCCGCGGCGCGGGGCGGCCCGATGTCGGCGGCGTCCCCCGACACGTGCGCGGACGTGTCCGGCGTGGCCACCCAGCGAGCGGCCTCGGCCGTCGAGCCGTACTTCGCCACCGCGTCGCGCAGCAGATGCTCCTGGTAGGCCCGGGAGCGCCAGCCGCTGTCGACGTCGAGCTGCACCCCGTCGGTGGCCGCCGTCGCCGCCGCCTGGCGCAGGGCATCGAGGAGTGCCGGATCGAGGTTGGCGACGCCCGGGACCCCGTCGTCGAAGACCGTCGTGCGGCCGGGGACGGCGCCGTCCGCCTCGCCGAGGGCACGACCGGGCGTCTCCGGTGCGGCGGACTCGCCGTGCTCCTCGCGGTCGCCCGCCTCGGACGACACCGTCGACGACGTTCCGTTCGGGAAGAGCGTTCCCGACGACGAGGACGCCATCGAGGACGAGGACGTCCGCAGCTGGCCGCTGAGGCTGGCGACGATCGCCACCACGACGACGAGCAGGCCTACGACGCGTCCCCGGCGAACCGGTGTCCGTCGAAGGGTCGTTCGTCCGGGTGCGCTGTAGCCCATGGCCGCCAGTCAACGCCGCGGGCTGTTGCCCGCCCGTATGCGGTTTCCGATACACCGACGAAACGTCCCGGCTCGTAGCATCGGACCGATGCGGGTGCTGATCGTCGAGGACGAGCCCTACTTGGCCGACGCGATCCGCGACGGGCTGCGCCTGGAGGCGATCGCGGCCGACACCGCCGGCGACGGCGACACGGCGCTGGCGCTCCTGAGCGTCAACGCCTACGACATCGCCGTCCTGGACCGCGACATCCCCGGGCCCACCGGTGATGAGATCGCCCGGCGCATCGTCACCTCCGGCAGCGGCATGCCGATCCTCATGCTCACCGCGGCCGACCGGCTCGACGACAAGGCCTCCGGGTTCGGTCTCGGCGCCGACGACTACCTGACGAAGCCGTTCGAGCTCCAGGAGCTCGTGCTCCGCCTCCGCGCGCTCGACCGCCGGCGCGCCCACAACCGACCGCCGGTGCGGGAGATCGCCGGTCTGCGTCTGGATCCGTTCCGTCGCGAGGTCTACCGCGACGGTCGCTACGTCGCCCTGACCCGGAAGCAGTTCGCCGTGCTCGAGGTGCTCGTCGCCGCCGAGGGCGGGGTCGTCAGCGCCGAGGAGCTGCTGGTGCGCGCGTGGGACGAGAACGCCGACCCGTTCACCAATGCGGTGCGGATCACCGTCTCGGCGTTGCGCAAGCGGCTCGGCGAGCCCGGGATCATCGCCACCGTGACCGGCGTCGGCTACCGCATCGACACGCCCGCCGACACCGGACCGGCGGGCGCGCACGATGGGTAGGGCGCCGGACGCGCGGGCGCGCACCACGGAGCGGCCCCCGGGGCTGAGCGCTCGCCTCAAGCTCACGCTCAGCTACGCCGGGTTCCTGATGGTCGCCGGCGTCCTGCTGCTCGCGGTCGTCTGGGTGTTCCTGCTGCGGTACGTCCCCGACATCACGGACCGGTCGTTCCCTCCTGGTCGTCCGGTGCTGATCACCGGCCCCACCCGGTCCGCCCTCCTGGACGCGTTCGTCCCGAAGGCCGCCATCGCGCTGGGCGTCCTGCTGGTGTTCGGTCTCGTCGGAGGGTGGATCCTCGCGGGGCGGATGCTCGCGCCCTTGACCCGCATCACCGGGGCCGCGCGCCTGGCGACGACCGGATCGCTCGCCCACCGAATCCAGCTGGAAGGCCGAGGCGACGAGTTCCGCGAGCTCGCCGACACGTTCGACACGATGCTCGCACGGCTCGAGGCGCACGTCGCCGAGCAGCAGCGCTTCGCCGCCAACGCCTCTCACGAGCTGCGCACCCCGCTGGCGGTCACGCAGACCCTGCTCGACGTGGCCCGCAAGGACCCGGACCGCGACAACGGCGAGCTCGTCGAGCGCCTCCACGCCGTCAACACCCGAGCGATCGACCTCACCGAGGCGCTGCTCCTGCTCAGCCGCGCCGACCAACGGGCCTTCGCGCCCGAGCACGTCGACCTGTCCCTGATCGCGGAGGAAGCCGCCGAGACGCTGCTGCCGCTCGCCGAGCAGCGCGGGATCGCGATCGAGACGTCCGGCGACGTGACGCCCACGGTCGGCTCCTACTCGCTCCTGCTGCAGCTGTGCACGAACCTCGTGCATAACGCGATCGTCCACAACACGTCCGGGCAGGGCGCGGTGTGGGTGACCGCCGGGGCGCACCCCGAAGGCGTGGTGCTCACGGTCGAGAACACCGGCGAGCCGCTCACGCCGCAGGTGGCATCCACGCTCGTCGAGCCGTTCCTGCGCGGCAGCGGGCGGCTCCGCACCGAGCACGCGGGGGTCGGCCTCGGCCTCGCGATCGTCCAGCGCATCACCGACGCGCACGACGGGACGCTGACCCTCGCCCCGCGGGACGCCGGTGGGCTCTGCGTCACGGTCCGGCTCCCCGCAGCGCCGTCGCCCGCCGACGCTTGACGCCGGGATCGACGCGGCCGCGGACGGTGGCGCACGAACGCCATTCCTCCCTTCCCACACCAATTCTACCAGCCCAAAAATACCTGCAAATCGGGGGTTTGGGGGGCTACCTTGGCCCGCGATGAGTCTGTATCCGCCCGATCCCGAGCCCATCC
>JBFWKS010000069.1:0-15488 GCA_050252545.1 Solirubrobacteraceae bacterium | reverse complement strand
GCGAGCCCGTCCCGTCGCGCGCAACGCCCACGACGGTCTCACGCAGCGCGTCGGCGAGTCCAGCCTCGCCCGGGAACGGCTCCCGCGCGGCGGCGACGAGCTCGACGACCCGCGGGTCGATGTCGCAACCGACCACCTCGTGACCCTGACGGGCGGCGAACGCGGCCAGCGGCAGGCCGATCTTGCCGAGCGCGACGACGACGATCCTCATGCGGTGGCTCCCTCGCCGGACGCGGTGGCACCGGCGCGCGCGCCGGGCGGGGTGACGTGGACGCTCTCGCCCGATGCCGCGCTGCGCAGCACCGCATCGGCGAGCTCGACGGCCGCCAGTCCCTCCTCCAGGGTCACGACGGCCGGGTCGGGACGTCCCTGGACGAGGTCGCAGACCCCTTCGAGCTCGACCAGCAGCGGCTCGCGGCGGGCCAGCGCGTAGCGGGTGACGTCGCCCTCGCTGACGCCGCGCATCGTGCGGGTGGCATCCCACTCGCTGGCGATCTCGCCGTTGGCGTAGAAGGTCAGATCCGCGGTCAGCGTGTCGGCGACGAGCATGCCCCGCTCGCCGAGGACCGTGGTCCGCCGGACCTTCGTCGGCGACAGCCAGTCGACGGCCGCGGTGAACGTCGTGCCGCCGTCGAGCCGGCCGACGACATTGACGAGATCCTCGTGCGGGCGGCCCATGCGATGCTGGGTCTGGGCGGCGAGCGTCTCGACCGCACCGTCGCCGAGCCAGCCGACGAGATCCAGGTCGTGGGTGGCGAGGTCCTTGACGACGCCGACGTCGCGGATCCGGGCGGGGAACGGCCCGTGACGCTCGGTGCGGATGTGGAACACGCGGCCGAGCTGCCCGTCCAGCGCGCGGCGACGCAGCTCGCGCAACGCCGGGTTGCACCGCTCGACGTGGCCGACGGCGCCGTGCACGCCCGCGTCACGGACCAGGGCGATCAGCTCGCGGGCCCGCTCGGGGGTCTCGGCCACGGGCTTCTCCACCAGGACGCTGACCCCGGCACCGGCGAGCGCGCGCACGGCCGGTAGGTGCTCCTCGGTCGGCACGGCGACGACGGCGAGCTCCGGGCGCTCGTCGGCTGCGCGGTCCAGCAGCGCCTCGACAGTCGGAAAGACGAGTCCGGCGTCGGCGACCGCTCCGTGCCGGTCGCCCTCGGGGTCGACGGCACCGACGAACGTCGTGCGGGCGGAGGACTGCAGCAGACGCGCGTGGTGACGGCCCATCATCCCCAGGCCCACGACGGCACCACGCAACGGCGGGAGGAGGCTCTCCGGCGAGGAATCCACGCGCGGGAGCCTAGCGACCCGTCCTCCGCCCCCGACATCGCCCCGTGCTCGACCCACGACCCACCGTCGCAGCATCCGGCCACGGGACCGACGGCCGCCGTCGCAGGACCCGTGATCGGGACCACGCCGTACGCTCCCGGCATGTTCGGCCGTGACCCCCGCCGTGCCCTGATCCATCCGACGGCCCACGCCGAACCGACGGCCCGCGCGGGCACCGGGGCGATGCTCGGTACCGAGGCCCGCGTCGGGAAGGGGACCCGGCTCGCCCCGTACGCGGTCGTCGACGCCCGGACCATCGTCGGATCGGACGTCATCGTCGGCACGCACGCGGTCATCCACCGCGACGTGACGATCGGGGACGGGGTCCAACTCGGCAGCCACGTGGTCGTGCATCCCGACACGACGATCGGGGCGGGCACCGTCGTCGGCGACCACGCGGTGCTCGGCAAGCCGGTGCGGCTGCGACAGGGGTCGGCGGCCGCCGGGCGGGCGGTCGAGGGCCTGCGGATCGGCGACGGCGCCACGATCGGCGCGGCCGCGGTGATCAACGCCGGCGCGACGATCGGCGATCGGTCGATCGTCGGCGACCAGGCGTTCGTCCGCGAGCGCGCGACGATCGGCGAGGGCACCGTCGTCGGGCGCGGCAGCACCGTGGACTGCGACGTGACCGTCGGCGACCGGGTGAGCATCCAGACCGATGTGTACGTCACCGCCCGCAGCGTCGTGGAGGACGACGTCTTCCTCGGCCCGGGCGCCCACACGACGAACGACGACCGGATGGGCCGCGCCCCGCTGGGCGCCGACGGTGGGCCGGACCCGTCCGGGATCGTCCTGGCGGGTGCGACGATCCGCCGTGGGGCCCGGATCGGCGGCCGCACGGTGCTCGTCCCCGGGGTGGAGATCGGCGCCGACGCCTTCGTCGCCGCCGGTGCCGTGGTCACCAAGGACGTACCGCCCGCGCGACGGGTGATGGGCGTTCCCGCGCGCGACGCCGGCGAGGTGCCCGTCGAGGAGCGGTTGGCGGGGCGGGGCTGACCCGGCGGCCGTCGGGACGCGTCGGGGTAGGGTCTGCCGGGATGCCGCTGCCGCGTCTGTCGTCCGTCCTCCGACCGGGCCTGCTCGGTCATGTCGCCCACCGCGAGGGCGTGCGGCTGCCCGATGCGGTCGTGCCCGGTCGCCGTGCCGCGCGGCGCCAGGCGGCGGAGCGGCGCACCTACGGGCTGGCGGCGTTCGCTGTGGTCACCGGCGTCGCGGCGGTGACGCTGGAGGTCATGCGGGTGTGGCGCCGCGGGTCGGCGCCCGACCCCTTCGACGACGAGTACACCGTGCTGGAGGCCGGCAGCCATGCGGTCGGCGAGACGGTCCAGGTCGCGGTCGCCGGCTACCGCAGCGGGTCGGATCGCGAGAGCATCGCGCTCAACCTCATGCTGTCGCTGAGCACGACGTGGATCCTCACGCGGCTCTCCACCCACACCATCCGGCGTCGCGGGACGTTCGGGCCGGTGCGCAACCTCGTCCTGCGCGACACGCACGTGCACCACTTCGTACCCGGGATCATCCTGGCGTTCGGGACCGGGGCGGTCGCGATCCTCAGCCGGTCCGGACGGCTGGACCGCTGGCTGGCGATCCCGTTCGGCGCCGGCGTCGCCCTGACGCTGGACGAGTCGGCGCTGCTGCTGAAGCTCGACGACGTGTACTGGACCGAGGAGGGCGTGGTGAGCGTGCAGGTGACGCTCGCGTCGATCGCGCTCCTCTCGACCCTGTCGATGGCCGGCCGGGCGCTGCGACGCGGCGAGCAGCAGGTGCTCGTGGTGGACGGCGACGACGGGGACGCCCCGCTCCATCCGCACGGTTCCGCCGTCGCTGCGGCGTCGCCGGTGTCGCACCCGGACCCCGCCGCCGCCCGCGACTGATCGCGGCGCTCCCTCGGGCGCACCCCCTGACCGGCGCCGGTGGCCCATGATGGGCGCCATGCCCGCGCCGCGCCCAGATCCGGTACCGGTCGCCGTCCGGGCGATCCTCGGGCGCGCGGGCGCCCTGTACCGGCAGGGGCTCGGCCTGCTGCTGCCGCTCGCGCTGGCGTTCAGCCTGCTCGACGCGATCCTCCAGTCCGCCGCCGGCGAGGACGACGCCCTGCTCACCGGGGCGCTCGCGGTGAGCATCGTGACGTTCATGCTCCTGCAGGCCGTCGTGGTCCAGTTCGTCCGCGAGACCGACGAGGGACGGCAGCCGACCGACGCCGGTCCGCTCGTCCGGGCCGTCCTGCCGGTCCTGGGCACGGCGCTGGGCGCGACGGTCCTCAGCGGGCTCGGGGCGATCGTCGGCCTGATCTGCCTGGTCGTGCCCGGCCTCGTCCTGCTCACCTGGTGGCTCGTCGTCGTCCCCGTGGTCGTCGTCGAGCGCCGACCGATCGTGGAGTCTCTCGGCCGCAGCCGCGAGCTCGTTCGCGGCCACGGGTGGACGGTGTTCGTCGTCCTGCTGGTCCAGCTGGCGCTGATCGTGGGAACGGCGCTCGTCGTCGGGCTGCTCACCGTCGAGGCCGGCGAGACGGTGTGGAGCATCGGGTACGTCGTCACGTCGACGCTGGTCACGCCGCTGGCGGCGCTGATCGTCGCGGTGGCCTACGTCGCGCTGCGCGACGCCGAGCAGGCCGATGCCGCTGCGGCGCCCGATACCGAGACGACCGACGAGGACGAGCCACGCGACGGCGATCGGTTGACCTTCGGCTGACGTCCGGGCACGCTCGGGCGCGCGCCGATCGGGCCGAACGACACCTGACCGCGAGCGCCGACGGTGCCGCAGCCGGGGGACGTGCCCGCGGCGGCGACCGTGCGCCCCGCGCCTCCGGCGCTCAGACCCCGACGGTGCGCCCGGCCTGCGACGCGCGGCCGGCGTCGGTCCAGATGACCTGGTCCTGCGCGGGGCCGACGCCGATCATGCCGATGGCCACCCCCAGCCGCTCCTCCAGGTAGGTGATGTAGTCGCGTGCGGCCTGCGGCAGGTCATCGAGCGTGCGGGCACCGGTGATGTCCTCGCTCCAGCCCGGCAGGTCCTCGTAGACCGGCTCGGCCCGGTGCAGCACCGACTGGTTGTACGGGTAGCGCTCCAGCAGCCCGTCCTCGACCGTGCGGTAGCCCGTCGCCACGCGGATCGTGTCCTGCCCGGTGAGCACGTCGAGCTTGGTCAGGCAGATCTGGTCGAGCGTGCAGAGCCGCGCCGCGTACTTCAGCGCAACGAGGTCGACCCACCCGATCCGCCGGTCTCGGCCGGTGGTGGTGCCCCGCTCGGCGCCCTTGTCGCGCAGCTCGTCGGCGAGCGTGCCGTCGAGCTCGGTCGGGAACGGCCCCGATCCCACGCGGGTCGAGTACGCCTTGACGACGCCCCAGATCTCGTCGAGGTCCTTCGGGCCGGCGCCCGATCCGACCGCCGCGGTGCCCGACACCGGGTTGGACGACGTGACGAACGGGTAGGTGCCGTGGTCGATGTCCAGCAGCGCCGCCTGGGCGCCCTCGAAGAGCACCGTGCCGCCGTCGTCGAGGGCGTCCCACACGAGCGCCGTCGTGTCGGCGATGTGCGGGCGCAGCCGATCACCGAACTCCAGGTACTGCTCGGTCATCGCCTGCAGGTCCAGGACCGGGTCGCGCTGCCAGGGCCGCAGCGAGCGCTCCTTGGGCTCCAGTGCGGCGATGATCTTCTTCTTGAGGATCCGCTCCTCGAGCAGGTCCTGGATCCGGATCCCCAGCCGCAGCGACTTGTCGGCGTAGCAGGGCCCGATGCCGCGCTTGGTCGTGCCGATCTGGTTCTTGCCCAGGCGCTGCTCACCCGCCTGGTCCAGCAGCTTGTGGTACGGCATGATGACGTGCGCGTTGGGGCTGATCCGCAGGCCCGACGAGTCGACGTCCTGCGTCGCCAGCTGCGCCAGCTCCTTGAGCAGCACGTCCGGGTCGACGACGACACCGTTGCCGATGATGCACGTGGTGCCCGGGTACAGGATCCCGGACGGCACCAGGTGGAACGCGTACTTGACGTCGCCGTGGACGATCGTGTGCCCGGCGTTGTTGCCGCCCTGGAAGCGGACGACGGCGTCGGAGCGCTCCGCGAGGAGGTCGACGAGCTTGCCCTTCCCCTCGTCTCCCCACTGGGCACCGACGATCACGATCCCTGGCATGACCGAGGAGAGGGTACTCGACCGATCCCGTCCGACCCCGCGTCACCCTCCACCGCGTCCGGCGGGCGTGGCCGTCCGGCGACCCGTCGCCCTACCCTGCCCGTATGCGCCCGGCCGTCCCGACCCGACGCCCGTCCCGCCCGCGGTGGGGGGTGCGCGACGCGACGCGTCCCCACGGGCGGTGGGCGCCGGCGCTGCTGATCGCCGGGGCGGTCGTGCTCGGCGGTTGCGGGAGCGACGACGAGCCGCAGGACTTCGCGGGACAGGCGACGGGGCCGCAGCCCCTCACCCAGACCCGGGCACCGACGACCGCCACCGGCACCGCACCCGAGACGGCGACCGGGACCGCTCCGGACGAGTCGAAGATGGACGTCGGCGACGCGCTCGGCCAGATGGTCGTCGCGCGGTTCGCCGGCACGGAGCCGTCGGCGACACTGCGGGCCCGGATCCGCCGCGGCGAGGTCGGCGGGATCATCCTCTTCAAGGACAACGTGACCGGCGGCGTCGCCCCGACGCGCCGCATGGTCGCGTCCCTGCAGCGCGAGGCCCGTCGGGGCGACCGCCCGCCGCTGCTCGTGGCGATCGATCAGGAGGGCGGCGAGATCCGCCGCCTGCCCGGTCCGCCGGAGCCCGATGCGGCCGCGATGAGGTCGGCCGACGCCGCCCGCACCGAGGGCCGCCGTACCGCCCGGCTGCTGCGATCTGTCGGGGTCGACGTCAACCTGGCACCGGTCGCCGACGTGTCGAGCGGGTCGTCGTCGTTCCTCGGCGCCCGCGCGTTCGGCACCGAACCCGCGACCGTCGCCGAGCGCGCCTGCGGATTCGTGGCCGGCCTGCAGGACGGCCACGTGGCCGCGACGCTCAAGCACTTCCCCGGTCTCGGTACCGCGACGACGAACACCGACTTCGACCGCACGAGCATCCCGATCGACCTGGAGCGTCTGCGCCGCGACTACGCCGCCTACGAGCGGTGCGGCGACGGTCCGACGACGCTCGTGATGCTCAGCAGCGCGATCTATCCCGACGCGCTGGGCCCCGACCCCGCGCTGCTGACACGGGCGACGTACGAGCGCGAGCTGCGGATGGCGACCGGCAGCGACCCGCTGACGATCAGCGACGACCTGGAGACGCCGTCGGTGACGGCCCACGGCACGCCGTCGCGGCGCGCGATCAACGCCGGCCTGGACCTGCTGCTCTACGCCCGGACCGAGCAGGCGTCCGCCGACGCGTACCCCAAGCTCCTCGCGGACGTCCGCGCCGGACGCATCCGGGCGGGGCGCGTGCAGGCGTCGGCGGCGCGGATCGTCGAGCTCAAGGAGCGCCTGGCACAGCGGTGACCGCCGGGCGCCCGGTCGTGCGTCGCCCGGCGACGGTGTCGGTCCGCCGCGGGCCGGCCCGCCGCCGCACGCCATCCACGCCGGCGGACGTCGACCGGACGGGCGGACCGCAGCCGGGCGGGCGGGCGTCAGTCGCACAGGCGGACCGCAGCCGGGCAGGCGGGCGTCAGTCGCACAGGCGGACGTCAGTCGCACAGGCGGGCGCCAGTCGCGCAGGCGGACGTCAGTCGCGCAGGCGGGCGAGGATCGCCGCGCCGCGTACCCCGGCCGACGCCCCGTGTCGCGCCAGGCGGATCTCGGTGCGCTCGCCGACCCCGGGGAGGAGCAGCCGCCGGGCCGCGTCGCGCGCCGGCGCCACGAGCCGCTCCCCGGCCCGCGACACACCGCCGGCCACCACCACGACCGCGGGCTCCAGCAGGTTGATCACCGCGGCCACGCCGATCCCGATCCGTTCACCCAGGATCCGCAGCAGCTCGACCGCGGCCGGGTCGCCCTGCTCCGCGGCGGCGGTGACGGCGCGTCCGTCGGCGAACCCGTGGTCGACGGCCAGCCGGTCGAGCGCCCGGCCGCTGGCCCAGTGCTCCAGCGACGACACGTAGGGCGCGCTCGACCCGTCGGCGCTGCCGGGCGGCGCGCCGGCGGTCAGGTCCGCGTGGACGGTCAGGTGTCCCAGCTCGAACCCCGACGTCCACTCGCCGTGCAACGGCCGGCCGTCGCGGGCGAACCCGCTCCCCACCCCGGTGCCGATCGTGAGGCAGGTCAGCGACCGGTCGACCAGGCGCAGCTCGTCGTCCCACGCCTCGGACACCGCGGCGAGATTGGCGTCGTTGTCGACCCGGACGGGGACCCCGAGCCGCTCGGCCAGCGCACTCCGCAGGGGCACGTCCCGGAACGCGACGAGGTTCGCCGACCGCGTGACGGCGCCGTCGGCGATCCGGATGACCGACGGCACCCCGACGCCGACCGCGTCGCACGCTCCCAGGGACCCGACCATGCGCACGATCTGGGCGAGCACCACGTCGGGCTCGTCACCGGCGGTCGGTTCCTCGCGGACGGGACCGAGCCGGCCGCCGTCGAGCCGGGCGACGGCGACCTTGGTCCCACCGACATCGACCCCGACCGTCGGGGCCGCGCGGTCCAGCTGGATCGACCCGGCCGCCGGCCGGTCGTGCTGGTCCCCCGGCTCCTGACGATCCATGGCGCCGGAGCTTGGCAGACCGGTCAGTGCCCGTCGTCGACGCGGCGCCTGCGCGGCCGCAGGTCGGTCGCCCCGTCGGCTCCCCACGTGGCCGGCGGTGCCGGACGCGGCGGCGCGTCGCCGTAGCCACCGGTACCGTCGAGCCCCAACGGCGGACCGTGCGGATCGAGGGTCGGCCGCCGGTGATCGGTCTGGTCCGGGCTGAGGACGACGCTGCACATCTCCTCGAGCCGCGACACCGTGCGCTCGGTGACCTGCTCCTGCAGCGCACCCGGGTCGAGGTTGGTGGTGATCGTCACCGAGCGGTACGCCTCGTAGCGTGAGTTGATGATCGTGTAGAGCTGCTCCAGCACCCACGGGGTCGGCTGCTCGGCACCCAGGTCGTCGAGCTGCAGCAGGTCGACGCTCGCCAGCGCCTCCAACAGCTCGGCCGTCGTCGGGCCGCCGGCCTTGTCGTAGGTGCGCCGGATCGTTGCCAGCAGGTGCGGGACCGAGTAGATCGCGACCGTGCGACCGGCCCGGATCGCGTGCTTGGCGACGACGGCCGCGAGCGTCGTCTTGCCGGTTCCCGCCGGTCCGGTCAGCCACAGGCCGCGGCCGGCGGCCAGGTTCTCCTCCAGTGCGTCCACGTACTCGCGCACGTGGCGCACCTGGGCGCGGTCCATGTGCGACACCGGCGGCCGATCGAAGTCGGCGTCCTGGAACCGTCGCGGGATCCGTGCCTGCAGGATCGCCGCCTGTCGCCGCGCCCGCTGCTCGGGCATGCACCGGCACTCCGACGCGACCCGGCCGACGACGACCCACCCCGAGCCGTCACAGGCGGCGTAGGGGCAGCGCATCAGGACGCACCGTCCCGCCGGTGGGGGCCACCGGTCGACCGACGGGTCCGCCTCCAGCCGTCCGTCCCGCGAGCGCCACGCCGGTGGCGGGGGACGCCGCGCTCACATCGGACGATGTCACGCAGGCGGGTCATCGGTTCGGGAGCGGTGGTCCGCCGCCCGGGAGCGGAGGTCCACCGGCGGCGGGGACCGGCGGCCCGGCCGGTGGGCCACTCACGTGCGCGGGCGGTCCGCCGTCGCGATGATCGCCCTGGGCCATCGTGAGGAACCGCGGGTACTCGCCCTGGAAGAGCAGTCGGATGGTGTCGGTGCGACCCGAGCGGTTCTTGGCGATGATGAGCTCCGCGACCCCGGGTTCGGAGCTCTCCTTGTTGTAGTAGTCGTCGCGGTACAGGAACATCACCAGGTCTGCGTCCTGCTCGATATTTCCCGAGTTGTGGGTGACGACCCCGTCCGCCAGCCAGCACGACGGGCCCGGGACGGTGAGGTCGAAGACCTCCTCCTCGCCGTCGAGCTCGACCGACACCACGCGATCCCAGTACAGGTCGCTCTCGGCCGCCCGGAGCAGCGCCGGCGCGTCCAGGGCCTCCGCATACGACGCGACCGTCGACCGCGACGGCGCGAACCGGAAGTGCGACGTCCCGCCGTAGGAGGTGCCGCGCGCCGCCGCCATCGCGCGGTGCGTCATCCCTCGGTCGCGCATCGTCCCTCGCACCGCGTCCCACGTCTCGAGCGGGAGGGTGTCGGCGTTGGTGGCCGAGCCGCGGTCGCCGATCGTCGCGCGCAACGTCCGCGCGGGCGTGGCGCGGGGCCCGAACGCCCCGACCCGATCCAGGAACCGGCGCTGGGCGTCGTAACCGACGACGTCGACGTTGTGGACCTCTCCGCCGTTCGGGGTCCGGGTCACCGTCGTCCGGGCGACGATGCCGAGGCGCAGGAGCAGGGCCGCGACGTCGGCGGCCAGGCGGACCGAGCAGGTAGAGAAGTAGACCCGCGTGTTGATGCGTCCGGAGTCCGGGACGTGCCGGCTCCAGATCGATCCGTCGGTGGCCCAGAGGTGGCGCAGCAGCAGCCCGACCTGTCGGTCGTCGAACCGGAACACCTCGTCGGGCAGCCGCTTGTCCGCCGAACGGTGCCCGAAGATCCCCAACCCGCGCAGCCAACGGTTGACCCCGGCGGGATGCCAACGGTTGCCGTTCCCCGAGATGACGAGTTGGTGCCAGTTGCCACGGCCCGCGTGGCGGTTGACCGTCGCCCCGAACTCCCGCTCCGCGGCGCCGGTGACCGCCGCGCTGCACTCCTCGCAGGCCGTCGTGTACCGCATCGGTTGACCCGAGAGGTAGCTGCCGTCGCCGACGAGGTGCCCGAGCAGGACGACCCGGTCGTCGGGCCAGACCACCGGCTCGGCGGGCGCCGGCAGACGACGGCTCAGCGCGACCCGATCACCCACGCCGAGCTCCGACATCGTCTGCCATCCCCCACCGGCCAGCACGCGGTGCTCACCGGTTGCCCGGAGCGTGCGTCCCGATGCCAGGCTCAGCCGCAGGACCGGCCGCCGCCCCACCGACCACACGCGATCACTGCGGGCCTCCACGATCCGGCCCTCGGCGTCGACGGCCAGCACGTCGGGGGTCTGCCCCACGAGCTCGCGGATCGGCGTACGCCGACCGTCGGCACGGACGACCAGCGTGTCACCGACGACGCACTCGCGAAGGTCACTCAACAGCGGCCGCTTGTTCTCGCGGCTGTCGACGCCGCGGGAGAGCTGCGACAGCGCGATCACCGGGCACGCGAGGTCCTGGGCGAGGATCTTGAGCCCGCGGGACATCTCGCCGATCTGCTGGACGCGGTTCTCGACCCGCCCGTCGGCGCGCATGAGCTGCAGGTAGTCCACGATCACCAACGCCACGCCCTCGGGGTGCGACGTGGCGAGCTTGCGGGCCTTGGCCCGGATCTCCATGATCCCGATGTCGGACGAGTCGTCGATGAACAACGGCGCGGCCTGCAGGCGATCGGTGACCTCGAGCACGTCCGGCCACCGGTCACCGATCCGGCCTCGACGGACGTCCTCGTTCCGGATGCTCGCCTGCGACGAGATGATGCGCTGCAGGATCTCGCGCTCCGGCATCTCCAGCGAGAACAGCGCGACGGCGCCCTTGTTCTGCAGCGCCACGTTCTCCGCGAGGTTGGTGACGAACGCGCTCTTGCCCATCGCGGGGCGCGCGGCGAGCACGATCATCGCGCCCGGTTGCAGACCGGCCGTGTCCTTGTCCAGGTCGCGGAAGCCGGTCTCCAGGCCGGTGATGTCGCGGCCGTCCCGCTCGAGCTCCTCGAGGTCGCGGACCGCCTGATCGACGATGTCGCCGACCGCGACCAGGCCGGTGCGGTCCTGGTTGCGCGACAGCTCGAAGACGAGGCTCTGCGCCTCCTGCACGATCTCCTCGGCCGGCTTGCCGCCCTGCTGGATCGCGGTCTGGATCTGGAAGGTGACCTGCTGCAGTCGCCGCAGCTGCGCCCGGCCCTTGACGATCCGGGCGTGATGGCCGAGCGCTCCGACCTCGGTGATCGACGCGGTCAGCTGCCACAGCTGGTCGCGACCGCCGGCCTGCTCGAGCGTGCCGTTCTGCGTGAGCTGCGCGCTGACGGTGATGACGTCGACCGTCGTGTTGGTCTCGTACAGCTGCTGGATCGCGGCGAACGCGACCTGGTGCTGGGGCGCGTAGAAATCCTCGGGACGCAGTCCGTGATCGATCGAGATCTCGTTGCGGGCCTGCTCCGACAGCATGTACGCACCGAGCACCGCCCGCTCGGCTGCGAGGTCGTGCGGCGGCAGATGGCCCGCCGGCCCGGCGGGTGCGGACGCCGCCGCGCCACCGATGTCCCCGTACGACCCGTCGAAGCCGCCGGGGTCGACGTCGGCGGCACCGTCGTCGAGGGGCGGGGGAAGATCGGGGTCGGAGGGCATGCGGCGGCTGTGGGGGTACGACGACGAGACGACGGCGTGCGGTCGGCGGTGACGGGCGGCGGGCCACGGTGCGCACGGCGTCCCGCGAACCTACCAGCGCCGCCCGTGGGCCCGGCGGCGCCTCACGTCGGTGCCCGCACGTTGCGCGGAGTTCCTGCGACGGCCGTCACGCCGGCCGACGTCGCAGCGGGGTGACGGCGACCGTGGGCCTCGCCGTTCGCGCCGCCGGCGACGCGAGCGGCACCCGGGAACGACGACGGCGCCGGTGTCGGCGCCGCGGGTGCTGCGTCGGCCGGTCCGTCGAGACCGGTGGTCGCCCGTCCGAAGACGGGCGGAGCGGCTCAGCGCTCGGTGACCACCATCGTCTTGACGTTGGCGATGACGCCCTGGGTCAGCTCGACGTCGACGACGTACGTGCCGGTCGCGCGGATCGGCTCGGCCAGGCGCACGTTGCGCTTGTCGACCTCGATGCCGCGGGCCTCCTGGATCGCATCCGCGATGTCCTGGGCGGTGACCGACCCGAACAGGCGGCCGTCCTCGCCGGTCTGGTGGGTGATGGTGAGCACCGTGTTGGTCAGTGCGTCGGCCTGCGCGCGGGCCTGCGAGATCGCCTCGGAGCGCTGGCGGGCCTGGGCCTGCTCGACGCGGGCGGCGTGCTCGATCGCGGTCTTCGTCGCCGGAGCGGCGAGCTCACGCGGGAGCAGGTAGTTGCGCAGGTACCCCTTGGACACCTCCACGACGGCGCCCTTGGCGCCGAGGTCGGGAACATCCTTGAGAAGAATCGCCTCGGGCATACGGTCAGGTGAGGGTCGAAGGGAGCCGGGCACAGCGGAATGCGTGCCGCACGGCGGGGACCGGAAAGGATGCCACGTTCGGCCGGTCCCCTGCGGTGCGGTGTCGGCGGGCGACGCTCAGAACGGGATGTCGTCGTCCGCGGGCGGCGGGCCGGCGGGCGGACGCTGCTGCTGCGGGGCACCGGCGGGCGGGCCGCCGAAGTCGCCCTGATCGACGTAGCCGCCACCACCGGACTGGCCGGGCGGCGCCTGCTGGGCGGGCGGGGTGGACGAGGCGGGCGGGGTGGGCGGACCCCAGTCTCCCCCTCCGCCGCCACCACCCTGCTCGGACCAGTCGCCGCCGCCACCGCCGCCTTGCTGGCCGCCGTAGCCGCCACCGGACGGGGCGCCACCCGGGCCACCCTCGCGGGGGCCGATGAACTGCACCTCCTGGGCGACGATCTCGACGGCCTCGCGCTTGTTGCCGTTCTGGTCCTGCCACTCCCGCCAGCGGAGGCGCCCGTCGACGGCGACCTGGCGCCCCTTGGTCAGGAAGCGCGCGGCATTGTCGGCCGAGTTGCCGAAGATCGTGACGTTGAAGTAGTTCGGCGCGTCGGTCCACTGGCCGTCCTGGCCCTTGCGACGCTCGTTGACGGCCACGCGAAGGCTGCAGACCGAACCGCCGGACGGGAGGCCGCGGAGCTCGGGGTCGCGGGTCAGGTTCCCGACGATGGTGACGCGATTGATGGGCATGAGTCCTCGTTCTCGGTTGCGTGGGCCGAACGTATCGGCCGACGGGCGCCGGTGGGCCCGGTGCGCGAAACCGGCACCGAGCCGGCACGGTTCCGTTGCGGTTGGCCACCGGTTCGCGACTGTGGAGGATGCCAGGCCTGCCGGACAGCCCCGATCGCCGCCGTCGCATGGCGGCCCCGGAAACGAACGGTGCCGCCCGGAGGGCGGCACGGCGTGCTGTCGACCGCGTGGCCGACGGGTCGGGCCGCTCGCGCAGGCCCGGCGTTCGAGGGTCGCTCAGCTCGCGGCGGGCGTCGCCGCGGCGGCGGCGTCGATCTCGCGCAGGTCCGGCAGGTCGACCGGGTTGCGGTCGAGCTTGATGATGCGGTGGCGCAGCACGACGTCGGCGATCTTGAGCTGCCGGTCGATCTCCAGCAGCAGCGCCGCGGGGCCCTGGAAGCGGAAGACGCGGTACTCGGCCGTGGCCTCGTCGGCGATCGGGTAGGCGAGCTGCCGCACGCCCCACTCGCGTCCCTCGAGGATGGTGCCCTGGTCCTGGATCAGCTTCTCGATCTCGGTCACGAGCTGCTGTCGCTGCTCGGCGTCGGCCGACGCGAGCAGGAGGAGGACGAGGTCGTAGGAGGGTGCGGGGGCGGCCATGAGTGAAGTTCGCTTTGGAGCGACGGTCGACGGTACCAGAGCCCCGGTGTCGAGGACGGCACGTCTCGCTGGGGGAGCGCCCGTCGCGAGGTCCGACCGGGCCTCGCCGCGGAGTCGGCGGAGCCGGCGACGTCGATCAGGGGGGCGAGATCGGGGGCCCGTGCGGGTGTCCTCTCCACCATGACACGCCAGCCGATCACCACCCCCGCCGTCCGCGAGATGCTGCGCCGGGTGCGCTGGGGCAACGTCGTGACCGTGCTCGCCGTCGTCGGCGCGATCTCGCTCATCGCCCTGTGGCCCCGGATCGGCGGCGACGCTCCCCCCGTCCCCGACGGCGACGGCCGGCCGCTCACCGCGTCCGTCGCCTCCGGCGACGACGAGCCCGTCGCCCCGGAGATCGCCGGACCGGGAACGGACGCCCGGCGATCCGACGATGCCGGTTCCGGCACCAACCCCGGCCCCGGCCCGGATTCCGGTGCCGAGACCGACGATCCCCCCGACCGACGGGCCTCCCGCACCGCCGGCGGCGGCGGCGCCCGGTCGACGGGCACGCGCCGGGCTCGGCGCACCGCCGGCCCCGGCGGGTCGCCCGGACGTTCCGGTAGCGGTACGCGCCGCCGCACGCCACGCCCCTCGACCGCGGCGCAGAAGCCGCGCCGACGGACACCGGTCGCCCGGTCCGCGACACCCGCGGTCCGCCCGACGCCCGCGGCACCGTTGCCCGCGCCCGCTCCGACCCCCAGCCCGGTCAGCCCGCGCCCCGCACGGTCCGCGTCCGGCGGAGGCGGGAGCGGGAGCGGGTCCAGCGGGAGCGGGAGCGGGTCCAGCGGGAGCGGGTCCAGCGGGAGCGGCGGCGCCGCCTCGGAGTTCGGTCAGCCCTGAGCGCTCCGCCCGGCCCCACCGCCGGCGTTCCGGGTCAACCCTGCGGGTCGACGACCACCGGGAGCTCGTCGTCGGCGGTCGCGCCGGCGGCCTTGCGACGCACGTCGGCGAGCTGGTCGTCGATCCAGTTGCCGGGGTCGCGGTGGGTGATGACCTCGCGCAGCCCCTCGATCCGGTGCCGGCGCTCGTCGGCCCCCATCGTCAGGGCCCGGTGGATCGCGTTGGCCAGGGCCTGCACGTCGAACGGGTTGACGCTCAGGGCGTCCTGGCCGAGCTCCTCGTGCGCACCGGTGTTCTCCGACAGGATCGACACGCCGTCGCGCTCGTTGACGATCGGGCCCTCCTTCGCCACGAGGTTCATGCCGTCGAACATCGCGTTGACGATGTGGACGTCGTAGTGGCGGTAGGCGGCCATCGCCTCCTCGACGTCGTCGCGGAGCTTGAGCTGGATCGGCATCCAGTCCGGGGTGCCGTGGCGGTGGTTGACGACCGCCACCAGCGCCTCGATCTTCTCGAGGTACTCGCTGTACTCCGGCACGTCGGTCCGGGACGGCATGAGCTGGGCCATGAACGTCACCCGCTCGCTGAACTCCGGATGCTGCTCCAGGAACAGGTCGAACGCGCTGAACCCCCGCAGCACGTTC
>JBFWKS010000068.1:0-15491 GCA_050252545.1 Solirubrobacteraceae bacterium | reverse complement strand
CTCGACGAACGCCCGGGTCCGCCGAACGACGACGCCCGCGGACATGATCACCTACTTCCTGCTCATGTTCCTCGTGCTGCAGGGCACGTACATCGCCTTCGTCGAGAACCTCTTCGGCAGCTCGCCACATCACTACCGCGACACCGTGGGCGTGTGGTGGCGTTCGCTGTTCGCGCTGCAGCCGGACGTCGGCGCGGTCGAGGGCGCGCCGTTCATGTACCAGCTGCACGCGATCTTCGCGTGGGCGTTCTGGGCGTTCTTCCCGTTCAGCCGGCTCGTGCACCTGTGGAGCCTGCCGTGGCAGTACATCGGCCGGCCACACATCCTCTACCGGCGACGGTTCCCGGCACCGCGCCGGAGGTCGTCGCTCGGGGTGCTGCGCAGGAAGGCGCCGTGAGCACGACCGACGGCGACGCCGTGAGCACGAGCGGGAACCCGTCGGCCGGGACGTCCGCGAGCGGGCCGACCGGGGATCAGCCCGGCAGCACGCGTGCGCTGGTCGTCAGCACCGTCGTGTTCACGGCGTGCTTCTACGCGTGGAGCCTGCTCGGTCCGCTCGGCCCGGACCTCCAGGACCGCCTGGCGCTCTCCGACTTCGAGCTCTCGGCGGTGGTGGCCCTGCCGGTCGTGCTCGGGTCGCTCATGCGGATCCCGATGGGGATCCTCGCCGACCACTACGGTGCGCGCCTCGTCTTCGCGCTGCTCCTGGCATGGACGATCGTGCCGCTGCTGGCGCTCGCGCTGTGGCACTCGTCGCTCGCGGGGCTGCTGGCGCTCGGGTTCCTGCTCGGGTTCGCCGGGTCGTCGTTCGCCGTCGGCGTGCCGTTCGTGTCGCGCTGGTACACGCCGGACCGTCAGGGCTACGCCCTGGGGGTCTACGGCGCCGGTATGGGTGGCACCGTGCTCGCGGGTCTCACGGCCCCGGCGATCGCGGACGAATGGGGGCTGGCGGCGCCGTTCGTCGTCGCGGCGGTCCTCGTCGCGCTGGGACTCGTCCTCTGGATCGTCGCGGCGGACGCCGCCCCCGGAGCGCCGAACCCGGCAGTCCGGGGCACACAGGGCCGCGGCATCCTCACGGTGCTGCGCACCGATCGGCGTTCTTGGGCGGTCACGCTCTTCTACTTCGTGGCGTTCGGGGGCTTCGTCTCGATGTTCCTGTACCTCCCCAAGCTCCTGACCGACGTCCACGACCTGAGCAAGACCGACGCCGGGGCGCGTGCCGCGGGGTTCGCCGCGCTGGCGGTCATCGGCCGGCCACTCGGCGGCTGGATGGCCGACCGCGTCGGCGCCGAGCGCGTTCTGTGGTGGTCGTTCGCGGGCACGATCGCCATGGCGCTCGTGCTCGCTGCCGGCTACGAGCACATGGTGCCGCTGACGGTCGCCTGCCTGACCCTCGCGGTCGCGCTCGGCCTCGGCACCGGCGCCGTCTTCAAGCTCGTCGCCCAATGGTTCCCGCGCGACGTCGGTGGCGTCACCGGCGTCGTCAGCGCCGCCGGTGGGCTCGGTGGCTTCTTCCCGCCGCTCCTGATGGGCGTGGTCAAGGGCGTGACCGGCGGCTACGCACTCGGATTCGCCCTCTTGGCGGGAATCGCGGCGTCCGCCCTCCTGACCCTCGTGCTGCAGCACCGCCACGGCCCGCCCCGCCAGCCGTCTCGTGGCTAGAGCTCCGAGTCTCCGACGGTGGGGCGCGGCGTCGTCGGGCCGTCGGGTGTCACGGGGCCGTCCCCGCGAGCGACGAGGTACGGGTCGAGGTAGTGGCCGATGATCTTCCCGTGCGGCCAGGTCCGACGGTGGACCGGGCGCTCGGGGGGCCGCAGCATCTGACCGGCCTCGGTGAGCGTCGCCCGCAGCGCGAGCGGGTCCTCGTCACTCAGGAGGATCCCCCGCAGCACCGGCTGGTACGGAGTAGGCGTGATCGGGCCGCCGAGGTCCGCGACGATCGCCTCCGCCGCGGCGTCGGCCTGCTGGCAGGCGAGTCCGCCCTGCTTGACGGCGCCCTGGGTCACGTCTCCGGCGGCGTAGACCCCCGGGCACCCCTCGACCCGCGCGTGATCGTCGATCGGGAGGAACCCGTCGGGCGCCGACGGGAGGCCGTCGATCGAGCGCGGGTGCAGCTCGGGCAGCGCGATGCAGCGATCGACGTCGAGGCGCCGCCCGTCCGCGAGCTCCAAGGTCCCGTCGGTGAAGCGCACGGCCTCGGCGCCGGTGTGGAGCTCGATGTCGTGCCGCTCGAGCCGCGCTCGAACCGCATCGCTCGCGATCGGCCCGAACACCGCGAGCGGCTCGTGCTCGCTCGTGACGAGGATGGTGCGGGCGGGCTTCGACCCGGTCCGCAGCCGGGCGGCGGTGAGCAGCGCGAGCTCGTACAGCGGGAGCGACCACGAGGCGCCGCCCGGGGCGACGAACGCGACGGTACGGATGGCCTTCCCGTCGTCCTGCTCCACGTCGGTGAGCTCGTCGAGCACGTCGACGAGCCGATCCACGTCGTACGCTCCACGGAAGGCCTCGGCACCCTCGAGCGCCCGGTCCGGGCGGGCCCCGGACGCGACGAGCAGCACGTCGTAGACGAGCTCTTCGTGCTCCGTCGTGGTGGCGATCCGGCCGGCGACATCGACGGCCGCGAGCACGCCGTGTCGGACGTCGGCGTCGGTGTCCTCGGCGAACGCCGCCAACGGCATCGCCCAAGGAGCGTGCCGGTCGAACGGCTGCAGGACGGACAGTGGCGGGTACCGCACGTCGCGGTTGGGGGCAAGCAACGTGATGCGCGCCTGCGTCGGACCGAGGTGGGCCCGGATCGCCAGCGTCGCCTCGAGGGCCGCGATCCCGCCACCCGCGACGAGCACCCGCGGCGGCGTCGGAGGGTCGGCGGCGGGCGGGTGAACGACATGGTCCATGGTGTATCTCGGTTCGGCGCTCTTGTTGAAGGGCCTCTGGGGCCCGCGGCAATATTCTCCCATGTAGCCTGTGAAAAAGCGAGTACTCGCGAGGGAGACGGGCTGGTCCGCGCCGGCGCTCGTTCACCTGGCTCGCTCAGGTCTCCCCGCGGTACTGCTCGTCGGTCACGTGCTCGCCCCAGACGACAGCCCGCCCACCGTCGCCGGACGCGTCGTGTTGCTGCATCGCGAGATGGACCATGAACCGGTTCGGCGCTGCGCCGTGCCAGCGGTTCTCCCCGGGCTCGAAGACCACGCGGTCGCCGGGCCGGATGGTCTCGATCGGGCCGCCCTCCCGCTGGCAGTGGCCGACGCCCTCGGTGACGAAGACCGTCTGGTCGTGCGGGTGGGTGTGCCACGCGGTCCGCGCCCCGGGCGTGAAGTGCACCAGCGCGGCCGCGATCGTCGAGGTCGCCTCGGGTGCGGCGACGGCGTCGATGTAGACGTCGCCGGTGAACCAGTCGCCGGGGCCCTTCTGGGTGTCGGTACTGCTGCGGGTGATCTGCACGGGTGACTCCTTGCTTTGGCGATGGACGCCGTCCAGGGCTTGACGATGACCTTGACGGACTCGCGGCCGGCCATGCGGTCCTGCGAAGCGCGGGCCGACGCCGTCCCTCGGTCAGGGGCCTACGCCGTCCCCGGTCAGGCCTCCGGGATGTCCCGGCCGAACGCGTCGAGGGTGACGACCTCCGGCGCGGGGCCGCCGCGCCTGCCGGTCTCGAGTCCGTCCATCGCGGCGAGCTCGTCGGCGGAGAGCACGAAGTCGAAGACGTCGATGTTCTCGGCGATCCGGCCCGGCTTCGTCGACTTGGGGATCACCGAACGACCGTGCTGCAGGCCCCACCGCAGCATCACCTGGTCCGGGCTCTTGCCGTGGCGCTCCGCGATGGCAACGATCGTCGGGTCTTCCAGGGCGCTCGCGTGGCCCGAGTCCCGGTAGAAGGTGATGCCGCCGATCGGCACGGGCTACGAGCGCTTCGCCGCAGGCCGCTTCGACGTGTGCTTCCTCGGCGTCGCCTTCGTCTTGCGCTTCGCCGACTTCCTCTTCGGGCCTGTGGACACCGTCAGCCCGACGACGCGGCCGCCGGCGTACGTCCCCGGCTTGAGCGACGTCTTGACGACGAGGCCCTTACGCACCCTCCTGCTCCTTGCGCGCTTGACGCGGCCGACCTTGCAGTGCAGGAGCCGAAGCACCGGCCGCGCGACGACGAGGGGCGTCGCCTTCAGCTTCGGCACGAGGCAGCTCGGCCGCGCGGTGGGCGGCGGCCCCGAGCCGGGCGGGGGTGCCAAGACGGGCGGGGCCAGAGGTGCCGGCGGTGCCTGCCGCGCGGGCGGTGCCGCGACGGTGAGCGTCGCGGACGCCGAGTTGTTGCCCGGGACCGGGTCCGCCTGCGTCCCCGCGACGACCACGGTGTTCGTGTAGCTCCTCGCGGCCGTCGCCGTGACGACGACCACGACCGGCGTCGCCTGACTGGCGTCGAGATCCAGTGTGCACGTGACGACCTGGCTGACCACCGTGCACGGGCCCGCTCCGGCGGCCGCGGCAACGATCCTCAGCCCCGCAGGGACCGGGTCGATGAACCTCACCGTCCCGCTGACCAGGGAGCGATTGGTCACGGTCGAGCTCAACAGGGCGAGGCTTCCCGTCCCCACGTTCGCCGGCCCGGCGGTCGTCGTGACCTGGGCGTCGAGGTCGGTGCTGATCGTCGCCTGCAGGTTCTGCATCCAGCCGCCGGGGCTGACGCCGCCGAGGGCCTCCGATAGGACCTGACCCGCGACCGGGGCGCTGGGCACCAGTACGGCAACCAAGGTATCCGCCGCGGGTGTCGTGCCCCCGCTGAAGGCGCAGGCGGTCAGGTAGCCGTCGGTGTAGACCGAAAGCACTTCGCCACCGGTCAACACGATCGGCGGCGACACCGCGAAGGTCGCGACGCCGCTGGCGGGAAGCGGCGACGGCAGTGCCCTCTGGTCGACGGCCTCCACGCGGTAGGTCGTGCCACTCTTGCGCATCACCACCAGCGTCACGGGATCACCCGAAGTCGCCCCCACGGTGTTCACCTTCCATGACGTCAACTGACCCGGCGGGAGGTTCTCCAGCCCGCTCGGCGCCGCGGTGTTGGTGGCAAGGAGCGTGCCTGTCGAACAATCCTGGGGTGACGCCCCCGCTGCCGGCGTCACCGCGCCGACCGTCACATCCGCTCGTGCCGCACCGGCGAGCGCTGCCGTAACCGCCAGCGTCAGCGCCACCCCGCATACCGTCCGTCGCATCCCGGCTCCCCGCCGTCGGTTCCGTCAACGCGACGATAGCCCCCTGATCCGCCTTGGAATATCCAATGCTGGACATTCACGGGCGTCGTGTGGCGCTCCTGATGTGGTTGTGGGTGAGTTCCTCCTCGCGGGCCCGCCGTCGCTGAGCGTGGGCGACACGCGCGAGGACCTCTGGCGTCAAGACGGCGCCCGAGCCGCCCGCGGCCCTGCTCAGGAGTAGTTCGGGTTGTTCATCTCCGGGATCTCGATCGAGAGCGGCTCGCCGTCGGACAGGAACCAGAGCGCCCCCTGGCGCAGGATCTCGTCGAAGACCCAGTACAGCTCGGACGTGCCGGGCAGCAACAGGCCCGCCTCCTTGAGCTGCACGAACTGCGGCCAGCTCGCGGCGAGCAGACCGTCCTGGACGGGATGACGGCGGATGTCGAGCCAGCCCGCGATCTCGTCGCCCAGGAAGTAGCGGGTCAACGACTCCAGCAGCGGCCGGGCCACCAGGCCCCCGTCGACGTTCGCGGCGAGGTTCAGGAGCAGGTCGGCCAGCTTCTTGCCCTCGGGGGTCGGGGCGAGCACCGGGTCGAGGATCTCCGGGGCCTGGGCGAACGCCGCATCCCAGGTGGCGGGGATGTACTCGTCGGCGACGCCGAGCAGGTGTGCGGCCACCTGCCACGAGTGGAGGAACGCGTCCGCCTCGGCGGCCGGGACCGGCACGCCCCACTGCCGCATCGACCGCATCACGCTGGTGGGCAGGCTGTGCCAGGTGACGAGGATGTCGCGCTGACTGATCGGCCGCTCCTCGTCGGCGACACCCCGCCAGTGCGGCGACCGGGGCAGCAGATGACGGACGCCGGCGTGCGCCAGCCGGGTCTTGACCGCGGTGACGACCATCTCGCCGCCCGGATCGTGGAACCCACCCAGCGACCCGATGTCGTAGCCGAACTTCGCGGTGCGGGAGATGCGGCGCTTCATGTCCGCACCGCCCCTGGAGTAGTAGACCGAGCGGGCCTCGTGCGGGATGACCGTGCTCATCATCCCGCTGACGAACCGTACGCCACGCCCAGGTAGGTGCCGCGCTTCTTGTTGAACTCGACGGCCGTGCGGAGCTTGCCGACATCGGTCCAGGACGGCAGCGTCCGGATGTCGTCGAGCAGCTCGTGCAGATCGGTCGGCAGCCCGGCCGGCAACGGTTGGGCGTTCTTCGTCCAGCCGCGCAGCAGCGCGTTGACCCGGCCCGTCTCGCCCCGGTCGATGATCCCCGCGACGACGGGGTCGACCGCGTCGTCCCACGCCAGCCACGGGGGCGTCGAGCCGCCGAGGCCCGCCACCGACCGCGTGCCGGCCCACGACCAGCTCGGCACGCAGAGGCTCGCCCGCAGGGCCGCCCCGGCGCCGATCAGCGACCGTCGGGGCAGTCCGCCGCCACCCGGGTGGTCTGTGTCATCTCTCCCTCTCCCCCGCGTCGGGTGTCGGCCTCTCCAGCCGATCCAGTTGGTCCGCGAGCATCCGCTTGGCGTCACGTCGCACGCGCTCGGGCGACTCGACGCCGGCGAGCATGCCGACACCGGCGATGAGCACGACCATACGCGCGGCCTCGTAGGTGGCGTCGACCGTCGGCGGTAGCTCGTCGTCCTCGATCGCCTGCTCGAACAGGGTCGTGAGCAGGCGCTCGAGGAACCGCCAGCCGCCGCGGAGCTCATCGGCCGCCTGCTCGCCCGGGGCCGTCGGTCCCCAGCAGGCCACGCCGACCTGCCACTCGCGCCGGCGGTCGGCGTCGATCGGCAGCAGCGCCTCGACGGCGCCCTCCAGCGCGACGAGACCACGGTGCCCACCGATCCCGGTGACGATGCGGTCGCGCGCGAGCAGGTTGTTGTGCCGCACGACCTCGGCCAGCAGCGCCTGCTTGTCCTCGAAGTGGTGGGTGACCGAGCCGGTCGTGACGCCCGCCTCGGTGGCGATCCGCCGCATCGTCGCGTCCCGCGCACCCTCGTCGGCGACGACGCGCCAAGCGGCAGCGATGACCCGCTCGCGGGCCTCGGGATTCCTCGTCGTGCGTGCCATGCGTGCCCTCAGCACCCATCCGTAACGGATGTTACGTAACAGCCGTTACGCGAGGATAGCCGCGGACACCGGCCAGGGTCAAGCGCACCGCGACCACACGCCCCGCGCACACGGCGCGGGTTCCCGATCGTCGACGCGTGGTTGTCGCTCCGCGACGCAGGGGCGGCGAGCCGCCCGGCCGCCTATGGGATCGCGACGATCTCGTAGCGCGACTCCGAGTGCCAGTCCCCGGTCCCGTCGCTGTAGCGGTGGCTCCCCTCGCTGACGGCCACGACGCCGCCCGACGCCCGGCCCCAGTCCGGGCCGCGGCGCCACACCGGGTCGGCCGACCGGCCGGTGTCGATCCCGGTCCGGCGGCAGCTCTCCCAGCAGTGTTGCTGCCAGGTCGCCGTCGGGCCACCCCACGCGCCGAGCATCTCGGGCCGCAGGCGGATCTCGCCTTCCCCGTCCTCGTCGGGGCAGGTGTCCTCGCCCCACGTCTGCGTCACGACGTTGCGCGTCCGGTACGACGGCTGGGTCACGACGTCGAGGTGCGTCCCCAGCCCCAGGCCGCCGCCCTTGCGCTCCGGGTCCCACGTGATGCGCGCCCGCATCGCACCGGGTCGCCCGTGACCCGACAGGATCGTGTTGTACAGCCCCGCGCCGTTGGAGTACGAGCACCACTTGCCGACCTGCTGGTGGCGGAGCTCGCGCCACGCGATCGTTCCCTCGCCCCACCACGCGCGCCCCGCTACGGCGGCGTCGGCGGCGGGGTCACCCAGGCCGAGCCCCGGGCGGAGCGGCATCTCGGCGGTCACCTCGCGCACGATCGGCCCGCTGCCGTTGGCCACGCCGAACGCCCCGCGCGACTGCAGGACGTCGCGGTTGCGCATCCGCAGCACGAGCTGCGGTTGCCCGTGGTAGCGCACCCACCAGCGGGTGATGCCGAGGTTGCCGCCCTCCTTGGCGACGAGGAGGCCCGCCCAGTAGCTCGACCGTTCCGGGTCGGTGCCCATGACGCCCTCGGCGATGCGGGCGAGCGCCATCGTCGTGTTCGTCTGCTCGCGCTCGATGCCGACGCTCGGGAACGGCTGCTCGTCGTTGAGTCGCACCCGCAGGCGCGCGTACCCGTCCGAGCCGGTCTTCTGGCATCCCTCGCCGCAGATCACCTCCCCGTGGTTGGCGAGGTCCGGGGTCGCCCAGGTGATCGGCACGTTCGCCACCGGGCCCTTGGGCGGGAACTTCATGCCCGCGAGCGGTCCGCAGTCGACCCGCTCGGGCATCTTGATCGCCTCGGTGTTGACGACGCGCACCGGGATCTCGAGGACGTTGCCCTGCCCCGGCTCGTGGTTCCAGTGCGCCGGCTCGACCCGCTCGGGGGCCTGGGTCACGATGTTGATGAGCAGGATGCTCGCGTGGATCGCGTCCCGCGGGATGTCGGCCAGCTTCTTCGCCTTGCCGACGGTGTCGAGGACGCCGTTGGCCGCCTCGCTCAGCACGCGCTTGAGCGCCACGCCCTTGACCGAGTCGAAGACCTTCGAGATCCCCCATCCGGTGAGCCCGTCCTGCCCGCCGCGCTTGACCGTCCCGATCCGGTCGTCGAGGTCCCAGTAGCCCTTGCCGGCACCGGCCTTGCAGGTGCTGTCCACCCCTGTCAGCGCGACGCGCGGGGTGGCGACGCCCGGGCTCGCGGCGCGCGGGGCCGCCGCCCGCCTACGGCTCTTGCGGCTCCGCTCGCGCTGGACGGCCCGGCTGCGCACCATCTGCGCCCACCCGATCCGCAACAGGTGGGCCTGGATCGGATCGAGGGTGCTCTTGCCCCGCAGCTTGCGAACGTCGTTGCGGACCTTGCCGCGACGACCGAGCTCCCGGAGCACGCCGATCGCCAGCGACTTGCGCCGCAGGCCGTACCGGCTGCCGGTGGAGATCCCGCGCGCGAGGGCCACGGCCCCCAGGTCCTTGCCCTTCGGGCGGTAGCCCGTCTCCTGCAACTGCCCGGCCAGGTCGCTGACCGGGATCCGCCGGCCCGAGCGCCATGCCTCGGCGAGGATCGCGGCTTCGAAGTCGTAGAGGAAGAAGCTGCGCCCGACGACGGTGTCGCGGCGGACGAGCGGCTTGCCCTTGGGGGTCCGCACCTGGACGCCGAGCGCGCCGAGCAGCTTGACGACGGCGGTACGGCGCTTCGCCTTCGTCTTCGCCCGGTGGAGGTCCTTCACGAGCGCCGCCGGCGTCGGGCCCTTCGCCTTGCGCTTGGCGGCGTCGGCCGTCGGGACCAGGGTCCCCAGGAGCAGCGCCGCCGCCAGCGCCATGGCGAGCCCCCCGGCGGCGAGGCGACGATGACGACCCCGAGCGGGGAACGACGCATGCACCCTCGAAACCACGACGAGGCCCCTCCGACGACCGAACCTGGGCATGCGTCCTTCCTACCAGCGCCGGACGGCGCCCCCACCCCAGCAACGACCCCAGACTTTTGCGTGGCCGCGACCCGGGCAAGCTGCGCGGGCCTGCTGGACGCCTGTCCGTCGCGGTGTCGATCCCGGCGACGTGTCCGACGGTCAGCCGGCCGATCCGACCGCCACCTCGCCCGCCGCCCACCCCGCCACCAGGTCGGCCACCTCGTCCGGCCGCTCGACCGGCAGCCAGTGCCGGGCGTCCCGGACGCGGACGTACGCCCACTCGGCGTCGACGAAGCGGGCCGATCCGATCATCTGGCGTTCGGTGAGGTACACGTCGCCGGTGCTGTGGACGCCGAGCGTCGGGACCGTGCACGATCGCCAGCGGCGCAGGAACACCAACGCGAGGTTGCGGCGGTACCAATTGAGTCCCGCCGTGAGCCGGCCCGGCCGGCGCATCTGGGCGACGGCGTGGTCCAGGTGCGGATGGGTGCGGGCCCAGCGCCGGAACACGCCGGCCTCGCGGGAGAGCAGGGTCCGCTCGGCGACCCCGACCGCCTGGAACGCGATCGTGTAGAGGCCGCGCCACTTCTGCTCGATCCCCGACGCACGGTACGACCGCGGATGCCCGACCGAGATCGCGACGTGGCGCGACACGAGGTCCGGGCGGGCGATCGCCAGGCCCCACGAGATCATCGCGCCCCAGTCGTGGCCCACCACGGCGACCGGGGCACCGGCGCCGACGGCCGCCAGCACCTCCACGGCATCCTCGACGATCCGGTCGAACGCGTAGTGCCCACGGCCGGCCGGCGCGTCCGCCGCCCCGAAGCCGCGCTGGTCGTACCGGACGACGCGGTGACCGGCGGCGACGAGCCGCTCGGTGACCGGGTCCCACATGCGCCGATCGTCGGGAAAGCCGTGCAGGAGCAGGACTGTCGGCCCCTCCCCCGCCACCTCGACCGGCAGCCGGACGCCATCGGTCGTCGTGACGGTCCGGGTCTCGACGTCACCGGCGGTCGCCACGGGCATGGCGGGAAGGTAACGCACCGCCCCCGGACGTCGACGGGGCGTCGGCGCCGCGGCAGCGCTGCCGTTCGGCCGATCCTCGTCGGCGCTGCCAGCCGGTGCGACCGATCGGCCCGCTCCGGCGGCCCGCTCGCGCCATCCGCCTTTGGTACTGATGACGCCGCTCCGAGAACGACCCCACCCTGCTCGAGCTCCGATAGCCCAACGACCCGCCGGTCCAGCGCAAGCCCGCGAGATGCTGCGCGACGGACACCGGTCCTCAGAGCTCGCCGTCGAGGTCACCACATCGAAGGCTGGTTCGGTCTGGCTCCGGATCAGCCGATGTCGCGGCGTTGCAGCCCGCGGGCGCCGAGCGCGGTGAAGACCACGGCGGCGAGGACGAGCACGAGGATGTTCGTGGCATCCAGGCCATCCCGGATCGCGGATCCGTAGTAGCGGAACGCGGAGACGGTCCGTACCGCGTCGAGATCGCCGGCGAGCCGGCCGACAAGATCGACCGCGTACATCGCGACGAGGACCGCCGCGGCGATGCCGGTGACCGTGCCGGATCCGCGCACTCCGCCCGCGACGAGCAGCGCGACGCCGGCGGTGGTGAGCGCCAGCGGCCAGACGTTGAGGAAGCCGCGGCCGAGGGCGAGCAGGTCCGCATCGGCTCCGGAGAGGACCGATCCGAGGCTCGTGAGGATCCAGACGAGGACGAGCGCCGTGGCGATGATGACGCCCGCGACGAGCACCGCGGCGGTGCCGATCACCCAACGGTCGACCGGAAGTCCGAGCGTCGTGGCGAGCTCGGCCCGTTCCTCGGCACCGACCGTCGGGCCGACCACGCAGCGGATCGCGAGCAGCGCCACGGCAAACGGGACGATCAAGCTCATCATCTCGGCGTCGACGTAGTGCTCCGCGCTGTCGAGCTCACGGACGCCGAACGCCTCCTTGAGCGCAACGGGGTAGTCCGCCAACAGGTCGCCCATCTGCTCGCCGATCGACGGCCAGATCGCGACGATCAGCGCGCCCATGAGACCGAGCGCCGTACCCCAGACGAGCGCGCTCCGTCGGTTTCGCGCCACTCCGTCGCGCACGAGCACGAGCAACGCCCGACCTGCAGAGGGCGGCTCCGAGTGCCCGTGGGCTGCGTCGAGCGCAGGCACCGTCTCGCGCGGCGGGACGCTCATGCGGGCTCCTCATCGCGATAGTGCTCGCGGAAGAGCTCGTCGAGCGACGGTCGCGTGACCTCGAGGGTCACGACGTGCTCGGCGGCGAGCAGGCGGATCAATCCGTCCGGGGATCCCGCGATCCGCAGACGCGCCGTCGGACCATCGGTGGACAGGATGCTCAACCCGGGGAGCGCCGCGAGCGCCGCCCGATCCACCGGTCGCTCGAGGCGAAGCGTCACCTCGCGCAGCGCGCGGTCGCGCATCGCGTCGACGCTGTCGATCGTCACGAGGCGACCGGCGCGGATGAGGGCGACGCGGTCGCAGACCGCCTGCACCTCGTCGAGGTCGTGGGACGAGAGCAGCACCGCGCCCCCCGCCTCGCGATGCTCGCGCACGACGGCAGCGAACTCCTCCTGCATCAGCGGGTCCAGTCCACTGGTCGGCTCGTCGAGGATCAACAGCTCGGGGCGGTGGAAGAGCGCGAGGATCAACCCGATCTTCTGTCGGTTCCCACGCGAGAGCTCACGGACCGGGCGGTCGAGATCCGCACGGAAGCGTTCGGCGAGCTCGTGGGCCGGCCGCAGATCGTCGAGGCCACGCAGCGCTGCGGCGAGCGCCACCGCCCGGCCGCCGGTCAGCCGAACGTCGAGCGCGAACTCACCGACCAGCGTGCCGAGACGCGCCCGGATCCTCCGACTGTCGCGATGACTGTCGAGTCCGAAGAGCAGTGCCCGACCCGACGTCGGTCGGTGAAGGTCCAACAGCGCCCGGATGGTCGTCGTCTTCCCCGAGCCGTTGGGTCCGAGGAACCCCATCGCCTCACCCGCCTCGACCCGCATGTCGAGGTCGTGGATGCCCCGCGAGTGGCCGAAGTCCTTCGTCAGCCGCTCGCAGACGATGGCGGCGTTCGAAGGCATCGCGGACATGTTCAGGAGACGATCATGACGGCCGTGTCGCGGGAACGCACCGCTCAGATCCACCGGCGCCACTTGAAGACGCCGAAGAGGGCCACGCTGACGGCGACCATCATCGCGAGCGCCAACGGATACCCGAGCTCCCACCTGAGCTCTGGCATGTGCCTGAAGTTCATCCCGTAGATCGTTCCCACGAGCGTCGGGGCGAAGAGGATGGCGGCCCAGGCCGAGACGGTCTTCACCTTCTCGTTCTGCTCGATCGACGCCTCCGACAGCGCCTTGGTCTCGAGCGCGAGGTTGACGTTGAGGATGTTCTGCAGAAGCTCGCGAAACCCGGCGGCCCGCTCACGCACGTGCAGCGCGTGGTCCTGGACGTGTCGGAGGAACCGCTCCTCCTCCCGTCCGACCCCGTCCCGGTCCGTGAGCTCACCGAGCATGCCCGGGAGCGCCTTGACGGCGCGTTGGAACTCGATGACCTCACGCGTGAGCTCGTAGATCCGACGGGATGCGGCAGGGGATCCGTCGAAGACGTCGTCCTCAAGCTCGTCGACGGCGTTCTCGATGCCCTCCACCACCGGTACGTAATCCTCGACGATGCGGTCGACGATCGCGTGCGCGATCGCGTTCTCGCCACGCCGGAGGCGCTCCGGGTCGGCGTCGAGCGCGGCGCCCATGCCGTCGAGTTGCGACGCGTCGCCGTGGCACACCGACACGACGAATCCGGGGCCGACGAACACGTGGACCTCCCCGAACTCCACCGTCGCGCTCGCGTCGACGTACCTTGCGGAGCGCAGCACGACGAGGGCCGTGGTGCCGTACCGCTGGAGCTTCGGGCGCTGATGCGCACGGATCGCATCCTTCACCGCCAACGCGTGCAGACCGAACGCACGAGCGACCCGCGCGAACTCCTCCGCCGCCGGCTCGTGCAACCCGATCCACACGACCGTGTCCGGAACCCGGCTGCATGCGAACAGCGAGTCCAGGTCGTCCGGTGCCTCCTGCCGTTGCCCGTCGCGGTAGATGGCACGTCCGCTCGTCACCGCCTGGAGCCTACGCCCGCCGGGGCGCCCCGTCGACGCCCCGGGCGGCCATCGCCCTCCGCCGCCCAGCGGCGCTCCTCAGCCCGCCGGCAGACCCCGATCGAACGTCTGCCGACCGTCGCCGGCACCCACCCACTCCTGCGCGGAGTGCCGCCACACCTCGACGGCGGGCGTGAAGCCGGTCCGGTCGTCGAGCGTCCCGGCCTTGACGATCGCGACGTCGGGCATCTCCGCCAGCATCGAGAAGAGCACCGACCCGCAGGTCCCACAGAACATCCGCTCGCGGTCCCCGCCGGTGTCGGTCCCGGTCGTGTGGAAGACGCTCGGCGTGCCCTCGATCGTCAGCGCGGCCCGCGGGAACAGCGCGTTGGTCGAGAACGACGCCCCGCTCTGACGCTGGCAGTCGTCGCAGTGACACAGCGCCACCACCTGTGGCTCAGCTTCGATCTGGTACTTGATGGCGCCACAGAGGCAGCGACCGGTGCGCGACATGAAAAGGACTCCTCGGGTCGGTTCTCCCGGCATCCTCCCCCAGTGGTGCGCTGCGCGGGGAAATCTCACGCTCCGTCGAGCGCTGGTCCCGAGGCCCCGATCGACAACTCGTGAGACCTGATCGGCTTTTACCCTCTAGAATGTTCGGCTCCCTCCCGAGTGGGGCCGCCGACCCGTCCGTCGGCCGGCTCCCACGCCCCGATCACGAGTTCCAACACGTGACCACCTCCAGCCTCATCCTCTCGACCGATCAACAGGCGCAGGTCGATCTTCTGGCGCAGACGCTGGATCGCGACCAGGCGATCTGGCTCAGCGGGTACTTCGCGGGGTTCGCGGCCCACGGCACGGGCGCCGCCGCCACGTCGCCCACCGCGATGGCGGTCTCCAACGGCAATGGTGCGGGAGTCGCCGTGCCGACGACCGCCACCCCGACCGCCACGCCGGCCACCCGCCTGCTGACGATCCTGTACGGCACCGACACGGGCAACAGCAAGGAGCTCGCGACCGAGCTCGCCACCGCCGCCAAGGCCCAGGGCCGCGAGTCCAAGGTCGCCGACATGGCCGACTACAAGCCGCGGGGGCTCAAGGACGAGCAGGACCTGCTCGTCGTCACCGCCACGCACGGCGAGGGCGATCCGCCGCCGGCCGCCGTGGGCTTCTTCGAGTTCCTCGCCGGCCGCAAGGCCCCCAAGCTGGCGGGCGTCCGGTTCGCCGTCCTGGCGCTCGGCGACTCGACCTACGAGCACTACTGCTCCGCCGGCAAGCAGGTCGACGCGCGACTCGAGGAGCTCGGCGCCGAGCGGATCGCCGACCGCGTCGACTGCGACGTGGACTACGAGGACGACGCCGCCTCCTGGATCGCCGACGTCGTCGCCAAGCTCGCGCCCACCGAGAGTGCGCCGGTCGCGTCGGCCCCCGTCATCAACGGCGTCGCCGACGGCGCCGGGGCGCCGGCCGCCTACGGCAAGAAGCACCCGTTCCAGGCGTCCGTCCTCGAGAACGTCGTCCTCACCGGGCGCGGCTCGACGAAGGAGACCCGTCATGTCGAGCTGTCGATCGCCGACTCGGGCCTCACCTACCAGCCCGGTGACGCGCTCGGTGTGGTGCCCCAGAACGACCCCGAGCTGGTGGCGACGCTGCTCGACCGGCTGTCGCTGTCGGCCGGCGTCACGGTGACGACGAAGAAGGGCCCGCTCCCCCTCGACGAGGCGCTGACGCGGACCTTCGAGATCACCGCTGG
>JBFWKS010000067.1:0-15567 GCA_050252545.1 Solirubrobacteraceae bacterium | reverse complement strand
ATCGCCGCGCTGCGTCGTGCCGATCCCGACCTCGTGCCCCGCCTTTCCGGCGATAGCCCGTGGGCCGGCGAGGTCGCGCTGTTCCTGGAGCGGGAGACCGACCTGGGCCCGTGGGAGGCGCAGCACACGGTCGTGACGCCCGGTGGACGCTATTCGCTCGACTTCGCTCGGCCCGACCTGCGCCTCGCCGTGGAGGCGGATGGGGCGGGTGCCCATGTCACGACCCAGGGGCGGGCCGACGACGCCGAGCGGGACGCGGAGCTCAAAGCCACGGAGTGGGAGACGGTTCGGATCATGCGTCGACACCTGGCAGACCCGGCCGCGCGCGGCGCGACCGCATCCCGGCTCCACCGCGTCGCCGGGGCTCGTGGGTGGCTTGGCCCGGTGGGTTCGGGTTGAGGGCGCTGGCAGGCCGCGCGTCGGACGGCCGGGGGTCGCGGGGCGACGGGACCGCGGGATGACGGAACGGGACGGGACGGCGGCAGAACCCTCCACCAGGTGGTGGTTCGTGACGCCACCGCGCGGTTGGTGCGGCCGATGGCGCCGGCCGGTGGCAGAACCTTCCAAGGGGTGGTCGTTCGTGACGCCGCCCCCGCATCGGTGCCGCCGATCCAGGGGCCGGTGGCAGAACCTTCCAAGGGGTGGTCGTTCGTGACGCCGCCCCCGCATCGGTGCCGCCGATCCAGGGGCCGGTGGCAGAACCTTCCACGGGGTGGACGTTCGTGACGCCGCCCCCGCGGCCCGCCGGAGCCCACCAAGTCCACGAACCCCACCAACCCCGCCAACCCCGCCAACCAGTCTGGGTCCTCGGCCGGGCGTGGCCGACCGACCGGTGGTCGGCGACGGGGCGGTCGCTCTTCGATTCAGTCCCGGCGACCGGTGACCAGGCGCGGCACGGGGAAGAGCCGCCACCAGCGCCGGCTGCGGGTGACGTCGGAGAAGCCGGCGTCGCGGAGCAGATCACGAACCTCGTCGCTGATGAACGGCTCCAGCAGCGCCACCCGTCCGCCGGGGCGCAGTACGCGGTGCAGCTCGGCCACCGCCTCCGCCCGTGCGGCCCGGTTGGGGAGCAGCGCGAGCACGTCGCGCGACACCGCCACGTCGACCGACGCGTCCGACACCGGCAGCTCGCGGATCGTGCCGGTGCGGACCTGCACGCCCTTCACCCCGGCCGAGCGCAGGGTCTCCTTGGCCACGTCCTTGCCGTTGGGCTGCAGCTGCTTGGTCACCCACGCGTCGACGGCGATCACCCGTCCGCGGGGCAGCGCGACCGACAGCCCGGCGGCGAGCAGGCCCGTACCGCAACCCAGATCCAGGCCGGTCTCGTCGCCCTCGAGGTCCAGGCCCAGCAACAACCGGTCGGACGCCTGGATCTTCGTGGTCCGTGAGGTGCGGAACATCTGGGCGCTCAGGCCGAGGCAGCCGATGCAGATCGCCAGCAAGGCCAGGACGATCAGGCCCTCCGCGCTGGAGATGTCCAGCGCGACCGCGGCGATCATCGTCACCACGCCGGCGAACATCCCGAACCCGGCCAGGCGCCGGGTCAGGCCGGGACGGTCCAGCCCGTAGGGGAAGTTCGGGTCGATCCGCGGCTCGGACATGCCCGCGCAGCGTACGACGCGACAGGTCGCGGCGCGCGCTCGGCGATCGAGACGGCCTGCTCGGTCCAACACCGGGGCGGCGGGGATCGCCAGGCCGGGCAGCCTCTGGCTCGTCAACCTGATCGGGCGGCCTCGCGACGCGAACGCCTGTTCGCCGTCCCGTCGGCCGGGCCCGGTACTCTCGACCGGATGCCGCCGTTCAAGCTCGCCCCCGGCTGGACGCCGATGGCCGACCAGCCCAAGGCGATCGACGGGATCGTCGCGTCGGTCGAAGCCGGCTCCACCTACACGACCCTGCTGGGCGCCACCGGCACCGGTAAGACGATGACGATGGCGTCGACGATCGAGCGGCTGCAGCGCCCGGCGCTCGTCATGGCCCACAACAAGACGCTCGCCGCGCAGCTCTGCAACGAGTTCCGCACGTTCTTCCCGCAGAACGCCGTCGAGTACTTCGTCTCCTACTACGACTACTACCAGCCCGAGGCGTACGTCCCGTCCAAGGACCTGTACATCGAGAAGGACTCGGCGATCAACGAGGAGATCGACCGGCTGCGTCACGCCGCCACGGCCGCGCTCTTCGCGCGCCGCGACGTCGTGATCGTGGCGTCGGTGTCGGCGATCTACGGTCTGGGCTCCCCCGAGACGTACGACCGCAACCTCATCGTGCTCAAGCAGGGCGAGGAGATCGACCGCGACGAGCTGCTCTCCAAGCTCGTCCACATCCAGTACCAGCGCAACGACACGGTCCTGTCGCGCGGCACGTTCCGGGTCCGCGGCGAGACGATCGAGATCTTTCCGGCGAACGCGGAGACCGCATACCGGGTGACGCTGTTCGGCGACGAGATCGAACGGCTGCAGCACGTCGACACCCTCACCGGCGAGCTGCTCGAGGACGACCTGGAGCACATCGCGATCTGGCCGGCGTCGCACTACACGACGCCCGAAGGCCACATGGAGCGGGTGGTCGACCAGATCGACCGCGAGCTGACCGCCCGTGTCACGGAGCTCGACGAGCAGGGCAAGCTCCTGGAGAGCCACCGCCTGCAGCAACGCACCCGCTACGACATGGAGATGTTGCGGGAGATGGGGTTCTGCAACGGCATCGAGAACTACTCGCAGATCACCGACGGGCGCAAGGACGGGGAGCGGCCCTACTGCCTGCTGGACTACTTCCCCGACGACTTCGTGGTCTTCCTCGACGAGTCGCATCAGACGGTGCCCCAGATCGGCGGCATGTACGAGGGCGACCGCTCCCGCAAGCAGACCCTGGTGGACTACGGCTTCCGCCTGCCGTCGGCGTTGGGCAACCGGCCGCAGACGTTCGAGGAGTTCCTGGGGATCGCGCCGCGGATCGTGTTCGTGTCGGCCACGCCCGGCAAGTTCGAGCGCTCGCGGTCCGGTGACGTCGTGGAGCAGATCGTGCGTCCGACCGGGATCGTGGAGCCCGAGATCGACGTGCGGCCGTCGAAGGGCCAGGTCGACGACCTGATGAACGAGATCCGCGCCCGGATGGACCGCTACGAGCGGACGCTCGTCACCACGCTGACGAAGAAGATGTCGGAGGACCTGACGACCTATCTGCTCGAGCACGGGTTCCGGGTCAAGTACCTGCACAGCGAGGTCGACACGCTCGAGCGGATCCAGATCATCCGCGAGCTGCGGCTGGGGGAGTTCGACGCGCTCGTCGGGGTCAACCTGCTGCGCGAGGGACTGGACCTGCCCGAGGTGTCGCTGGTGGCGATCCTCGACGCCGACAAGGAGGGCTTCCTCCGCGGCGAGACCGCCCTGGTGCAGACGATCGGCCGGGCCGCCCGCCACTCCGAGGGACGCGTCGTCATGTACGCCGACAAGCGCTCGGCGGCGATGGAGGCGGCGATCTCGGAAACCGACCGGCGCCGGGAGATCCAGGTCGCCTACAACGAGGAGCACGGCATCACGCCGACGTCGATCCGCAAGGGCGTCAGCGACATCGGTGAGTTCCTGCAGTCCGAATCGAAGCTCCCCAAGGGGCGCCGGCGCCGCGAGAAGCAGGCGGAGACCGACAAGGTCCCGCTGCAGGAGCTGCAGGAGCGCCTCATCGCTTTGGAGGAGGAGATGCTCGCCGCCGCCGAGGACCTGCGGTTCGAGCACGCCGCCGCGCTGCGCGACGAGCTCCGCGAGCTGCGCCAGGTCGTGGACCGGCGCGAGGCGATGGTCTGAGCGCGCGTTCCGCGCGAACCGCCCGGTGGTGTTATCCGTCGTCCGGCTTCTCCACCTCGTGCATCAGCACCACCTGGTCGCGGTCGTCGCCGGGAGCGACCCGGATCGCGCGCGGCATGCGTGCCACCTCGCGGTAGCCGGCGCGGGCGTAGAACGCCTCGAGGCCCTCACCTCCGCGGACGGTGAGATACAGCATCTCCAGGCCCGCGTCCTGCGCCATCCGACCGATCCCGTCGAGCAGCACCACGCCGAGACCCTCGCCCTGGTGGTCGGGGTGGACCTGGACGCGCAGCACCCACCGCCAGTGCTCCGAGAGCAGGCGGTCGTTCTCGGCGACGAACGCGAACCCGGCGATGCCCGACGTGGCGGCGACGTCCCGCCGGCCGGACCGCACGACGACGAGCCAGTCGCGGCCGCGTTGGACCCGGGCGAGCACATCGTCCAGCACCGGGGCGACGTCCCCGGCGGTGACCGGTGGGACGAACCCGACCCAGCCCCCCGCGTTGCTGACATCGGTCCAGATCTGCAGGAGCCGGGCGTAGAGGGCACGGTCGACGCGGCGGATGCGCTCGACGGACGGGCGTCCCGCCGACGGGTCGAGATCGGCGCCGACCGGTGCCGTGCCGGTGATCGGCTCTCCCGGCCCGGAGGGACGCTCCGGGGGCGTGCCCCGGCGCGCCGCGACCGACGGGTCGGGCGTCGTGGTGTCGTCGTCCATCAGTCGAGGCCCAGTTCGGACGGATACGTGCGGCGGTAGTCCTCGCGGGCGTCGAGGACCTTGTCCACGTAGTGCCGCGTCTCGGCGAACGGGATGTCTGCGACGGTGAACCCGCGCCCCTGCGCACGATCACGGGCCAGCCACACCTTGGCGTTCTCGGGGCCGGCGTTGTACGCGGCCACGGCGACCGGGATCTGGTCGTCGAAGCGGTCCATCATCTGCCGCAGGCGGTAGGTGCCGTAGGCGATGTTGACCTGTGGCGTGTGCAGGTCGCCGAGCACGAAGGCGCTACCTCCGGACGCCTTGGCGATGTCGCTGGCGGTGTCGGGCGTGACCTGCATCAGACCGAGCGCGCCGGCCGAGGACTCCTGCTGGTCGCGGAACCGCGACTCGGCGTAGATCACGGCCGCGACGAGCGCCGGGTCGAGCGACTTGTCGCGCGCCTGCTGGCGGATGATGTCCTCGTGCCGCAACGGCAGCCGGATCTCGGTGACCGCCGGCTCGATGCCCGGCACGACGGCCTTCCACGCGACCGCCGTCAGCGAGACGACACCGAGCAGGACCACGATCCACAGCAGGATCCGCGGCCGACGCCCCGCCCGCCGGCGGGGGCCGCCGCGGCAGCCACGGGACGGAGCGGGACGGGAGCGGGTGGAGCTCGATCGGCCTCCCCCACCGGACCTGCCCGTCGTCGACCGTCCGGCGGTGGCCGCGCGGCTCGTGGGTCGCCCCGCGGTCGCCGCAGCGACCCCGCCGTTGACCGCGCGCGACCCTCCGGTGCCCGCTCCCCGGGGCCCGCCTGCGCCGGAGGGGCCGTCCGCGCGTCGCGGACGCGACCCGTCGGCGGGACGGGTCGGACGACGGGCCGACGGGCTCACCGGACGGCGGACCGCAGGTCGTCGAGGATCCCGGTGAGTCGCGTGCGAAGGGCCTCGACCGTGCCGTCGTTCACGACGACGTAGGTGGCACGCTCCGCCTTCTCGTCCTGGCTCAGGTGTCGCGAGTTGCGCTCGTCGACCGCGGCATGCCCACGGGCGCCCGCCCGTTCCGCCCGGACCCCCTCCGGCGCGATGACGGCGATCGTGGCGTCGTATGCGTCGGCCATGCCCGCCTCGAACAGCAGCGGGGTCTCCACGACGGCCGCGGGCGGGGTGGGGACGAGCAACTGCGCCGCCTGCCGGAACTCCCACACGCGCGCGCCGACGCGGGGCCAGATCTGCTCCTCGAGCCAGCGGCGCTCGGCATCGTCGGCGAACACGACGGTTGCGATCGCCTGCCGGTCGACGGTGCCGTCGGGTGCGACGTGATCGCCCCACCGCCCGACGACGAGTCGGCGCAGCTCGTCGCCACCATAGAGCTCGTGCACCACCGCGTCGGTCGACAGCGTCGGCACGCCGAGCTCGCCGAGGATCGCCAGGGCGGTCGACTTGCCGGCGGCGAGCCCCCCGGTGAGGCCGACAAACGGCACTCCGGCGTCGCTCACGAGCCGTGTCGGGTCGGGCGGGACATATCCGTCTACGGTAGCGCGGCGATCGGCGAACCGAGCCGCCGCGGGGGCAGCGTGGGCGGGCGCTCGTCGGCGGGCCGGAGTGGCCCGACGGCTCTCGCGCTCCCGCGCGCCAAACGACGACGGCCCGCCGGGTGGGCGGGCCGTCAAGACGTTCGGTCCGGTGGTCGTCGCGACCACCGGATCGGATGCCCGACCGAGGCCGGGCGGCGGATCAGGCGTCGGCCTGCTCGCCCTCCGCGTCGGCGGCGGGCGCATCCGCGTCCGCGGGGGCCTCGGCGTCGGCCGCCGGCGCGTCAGCGCCCTCGGCGTCCGTGTCCGCATCCGCGTCGGCGGTCGCATCGGCATCGGCCGTCGCGTCCGCGTCGGTCGTCACGTCCGCGTCAGCGGTCGCATCGGCATCGGCCGTCGCGTCCACATCAGCTGCCGCGTCGGTGTCGGCGGTCGCATCCGCGTCAACGGTCGCATCGGCATCGGCCGTCACGTCCGCGTCGGGAGTCGCGTCGTCGTCGTCGGCGGGCTCGTCGTCCAGCTCGGGCTCCGGCTCGCGGCCACCCGAGGTGTGCGCGAGCTGGTCCTCGGAGTCCGCGGCCGAGATCTCGCGGCGTGGCAGAACCTGGCCCTCGACCCGCTTGACCGACAGCGACAGCCGGCGGCGGTCGTCGTCGATCTCGAGGATCTTGACCTTGACGTCCTGCCCGGGCTCGACGACCTCACGCGGGGACTCCACGTGATGCGCCGCCAGCTCGGAGATGTGGACGAGGCCCTCGACGCCCTCCATGATCTCCACGAACGCACCGAAGGTGACGACCTTGGTGACCGTGCCCTCCAGCTCGTCGCCGACGTTGTACGTGTCGACGACCCGCTGCCACGGGTCCTCCTGGGTCTGCTTGAGACCAAGGGAGATCCGCTGACGATCGCGGTCGATGTCCAGCACCTTCACCTGCACGGTGTCGCCGATCGCGACGACCTCCGTCGGGTGGTTGACGTGCGTCCACGACAGCTCGCTGATGTGGATGAGACCGTCGATGCCGTTGAGGTCCACGAACGCGCCGAAGTCGACGATGTTCGAGATCTGGCCCTCGACGATGACGCCGGGCTGCAGGACGTCCAGGATCGCCTGGCGCTGCTCCTTGCGCTCCTCCTCCAGCACCGCGCGGCGCGACAGCACCACGTTGTTGCGCTGACGGTTGAGCTCGATGACCTTGCACTCGATCATCGTGTGCAGGTACTCGTCGAGGTTCGGGACCCGACGGATGTCGACGAGCGACGCCGGCAGGAAGCCACGGACGCCGAGGTCGATGATGAGGCCGCCCTTGACGACCTCGATGACGGTGCCCTCGACCGGCTCGCCGGTCTCCTGGGCCGCCTCGATGCGCTTCCACGCGCGCTCGTAGCGGGCCTGCTTGCGGCTGACCTTGAGGCGACCTTCGTCGTCCTCCTTGATCAGGACGAGAACCTCGAGGTCCTCGCCGAGCTCGACCTCGTCGCTGGGGTCGACGTTGCGGCGGATCGACAGCTCCTGCTGCGGGATCACGCCCTCGGACTTGTATCCGACATCGACCCAGACCTCGTCGGGGTCGATGCGGACGACGCGTCCGGTGATGACGTCGCCCTCGCCGAAGGGCGGGAACGTCGCGTCGTAGTTGGGGACAATCTTCCCGTCGATTTCCAGGAGGAGGCCGTCAGAGCCTTCAACCACGGTCGCCGCGGGGGTCTCGAGAGTGGACATAGGAACCAGTGGTGTTCGTGACTTCCCCGGCCGGCGCGGTTCGCCTAGGGGGTACTTCCGCCACGTTCGTAGGGGCCGTACATAGTCGCACGCGCAGGGCGATCGCGGCGTTGCGCCCCGATGAAGGACACGGGCGCCCGCCCTCCGGTCGCCTGCGCGGCCGGTGGCCCCCCTTCGCGCCGGCCGGACTACCATCGCCGCCGATGCCGGTACGGGCCACCAAGCGCGGGGCGGAGCGCACGCCCCTGGACATCGACTGCGACGTCCTGATCTGCGGGGCGAGCTTCGCCGGGCTCACCGTCGCACGTGAGCTCGCCACGGCGATCGGACCGGACGGCCGGCGGCCCGACGTCGTGGTCGTCGACCGGTACGAGATCGGCGAGCGGCAGACGTCGGCGTGCGCCGTACCGCTGCCGTGGCTGGAGGCGATGGGCCTCACCGGCGCGCTGCGCCAGACCTTCCCGTCGATCGTCGCCCGCACGCCACGGGACCGGTTCTCGTGGGTGCTCCCCCAGCCGTTCGCGACGTTCGACTACCGCGCGCTGTGTGAGCTCCTGGCCGCACAGGGCGACTTCCGGTTCGAGACGGCGAAGGTCGAGGGACGCGGGGCAGCGGAGTCCGTCGTCCGGGCGCGCGTGGCCACCGCAGCGGAATCCGAGACCGGGAGCGTCGGGACCACCGCCCCCGACCGCATCACGGTCCTCACCGATCGCGGACCGATCCGGGCGCCGCTCGTCGTCGACGCGCTGGGCTGGCGACGGGTGCTGGCACCCGCGGGCGAAGCGGAGATCCAGCCGCCGGACGCGTACCTGTCGCGCGGCCTGGAGGTCCACCCCGACGGGACGGGCGACGAGCTCGAGCTGTTCCTGGACCGCCGCTACGCGCCCGCCGGCTACGGCTGGTCGTTCCCCGCCGGTGACGAGGTGCGGGTCGGGGTCGGGTCGTTCGACCCCCACCACCACGTCAAGGACCCGACGCTGCGCCTGACCGCCGACGTCGACCGCGAGCCCCACGGGTTCCAGGGCAACTGGATCCCCCATCGCCTGCGCCCGGCCACCGGCGACGGGATCTACTTCGTCGGCGACAGCGCCGGGCACTGCCTGCCGCTGTCGGCCGAGGGCATCCGGCCGGCGTTCTTCTTCGGCCTCGCGCTGGGGAACGAGCTGCGCATGGTCCATGAGGGCCGTCAGACCCGCGAGCAGGCGCTGCGCCGCTACGCCGCGATCAGCGCTCGACACGAGCCCGCCTACACCTGGCTGCTGCGGTTGCAGCGCTCGGTCGGGCACATCGTGCCGCACGAGCGGCTCGCCACCCGGCTGCTGGGCACGCTCACCGCCCACGGGCTGCAGCGGCGGGCCTGGGGCCGCTACCTGGGGATCATGCCGGCGACGAACCCCGACTGAGGATCGGCGCGATCGTTGGTGTCCCGGCGTCAGCCGACGTCGACCGAGACAGCGACCCGCTCCGCCACGCCCCTGGCCCGCGCCCGCGCCTGATCGACGTCGTCGCCGGTCGCCAGTGCCACGCCGAGCCGTCGGCCGGGGCTGCTGTCGGGCTTGGCGAAGAGGCGCACCTGCGCCGACGGGTCGACGGCCAGTGCTTCCGCCACGCCCGTGTAGGCCGGGGCGTCCCCGACGTCGGTGCCGAGGATCACCGCGCTGGCTCCCGGGGCCAGCAGGGGCACGCGTCCGGTCGCGTCGACCGGTACCGGCAGGCCGAGGATCGCCCGCACGTGGAGGGCGAACTCGCTCTGGGTCTGGCTGGCCATCGTCACCATCCCGGTGTCGTGCGGGCGCGGCGACACCTCGCTGAAGAGCACCTCGTCGCCACGGACGAACAGCTCCACGCCGAACACGCCCGTCCCGCCCAGCGCGTCGGTGACGGTGCGGGCGACCTCCTCGGCCCGGGCCGCCGGCACCGCCTCCATCGTCTGCGGCTGCCACGACTCGCGGTAGTCGCCGCCCTCCTGCGTGTGACCGATCGGGGCGCAGAACGCCGTGCCGCCGGCGTGGCGCACCGTCAGCAGGGTGATCTCGTAGTCGAAGGTCACGAACCCCTCGCAGATCACCCGCGACGGGCCGGTGCGTCCGGATTCCTGCGCGATCCGCCACGCCTCGTCCACGTCACCGGGGCCGGCCACGACCGACTGGCCCTTGCCGCTGGAGGACATCACCGGCTTGACGACACAGGGGACGAACCCCGGTCCGCTCGGTCCGCCGAGCGCGGTCACGGCATCGCGCAGCTCCTCGAGCGTGTCGCAGAAGCGATACGGCGAGGTCGGCAGCCCCAGCTCCTCGGCCACCAGCCGACGGATCCCCTCCCGGTCCATCGTGAGCCGGGTCGCGCGGGCGGTCGGCACGACGTGCAGGCCCTCGTCCTCCAGCGCCTGAAGCACCGCGGTGGCGATCGCCTCGATCTCCGGCACCACGAGCAGCCGGGCGCACGGACGATCGCGCTCGTGCTCCAGCACCGCCCGCAACGCGTCCGGGTCGGCCATCGTCACGACGTGGCGGCGGTGAGCGACCTGCATCGCCGGCGCCCCGTCGTAGCGGTCCACGGCCACGACCTCGCAGCCCAGGCGCATCGCCTCGATCGCGACCTCGCGGCCGAGCTCGCCGCTGCCCAGCAGGACGATGCGGGTGGCATCGGGCGTGCCCGGGGTGCCGATGGCGGACGGGGCGACGTCGGACGCGGCGGCGAGCATCGCGGCGATGATGCCAAAGGACCCGTCCGTGCAGGCGGCCCGCGCCCGTGGCGAGGTCCGCGACCCGCACCGCCCGGTTGCGCGGCCGGCGCGCCGCCGGGCATGGGCCCGCACGATTGCGCCCACGCAAGATCTCGTGCAGACCGCCGCGGCGGTTGGGTCGGACCGGCCCCCGTTGCTAGCTTCGCCCGGCCGCCGATGAACGTCCGCGCTCATTCCGAGCACGAGGCGTTCGCCGCGGCACGCCCGCCACCGCCCTGCCGCCCGGTGGCGAGCCCCACGCTTCATGACCCGCCTGACGCCGCTTCCCCGACGACGCCCGAACCTGCCCGCCCTGGGGGTCGGCGCCGCCTGCGTGACCGCGATCGTCGCCTGGCCGAGCGCCGCAACCGGTCAGGCCGACCTGCAGACGCGAGCGCAGAGCCTGCGGAGCCAGGTCGAGGCGGAGTCGCGCCGGATCGCCGCGACCGAGAGCGGGCTGGCGGACGCCCAGGCGCGCGTCGCCACCCTCGAGGCGCGCGTCGCCGAGCGCAAGGGACAGCTCGAGGACGCCCAGAATCGACTCGTCCGCTCGCGGATCCGGCTCACCCGCCTGGAGCACAAGGCCGACCGGTCCGCCAAGACACTGGGGAAGAACCTGCGGGCCGTGTACGAGAGCGGCCGCCCCGACCTGCTGACGGTCATCCTGAACAGCAACGGGTTCAGCGACGTGCTGGAGCGGCTGGAGTTCTACCGCCGGATCAGCGAGCACAACGGCCGGATCCTCGAGGACACCCGCGAGGCCCGGAAGGCCGTCGCCGGTCAGACCGTGCGACTGGAGGGCCTGCGCAAGACGTACCGCAAGCTCGCCGAGGACGCCGAGGTCGACCGCAACCAGGCCGACGTCGTCAAGAACGCGCTGCTGCGCCGCCGGGCCGCCCAGCTCGAGCGCCGCAACGGCACCCAGTCGCGACTGCGGTCCGTCCGCAGCCAGATCTCGCGCCTGGAGGCCCAGCAGGCCGAAGCCGCACGCGCCGCCCGCGAGCGCACGTCGGCCACCCGCGACGCGCCGAGCGTCAGCGCCCCGTCCGGAGACTCGAGCCCGTCGTCGTCCGGCGGCGGAGGGGACGCCAAGGTCTCCCAGGTCGTGTCGGCCGCCAACGACATCGCCAGCACCCCCTACGTGTGGGGCGGCGGCCACGGCGGCGGTCGCGACAGCGGCTACGACTGCTCCGGGTCGCTGAGCTACGCGCTCGCCGCCGCGGGTCTGCTCTCGACGCCGCTGGACTCGACCGGGTTCATGAGCTGGGGCGAGGCCGGACCCGGCCGGCGGATCACCGTCTACGCCAACGCCGGTCACGCCTACATGGTCGTCGACGGTCGGCGATTCGACACCAGTGCGCTGCGCAGCGGCGGCACCCGTTGGACGAGCGAGATGCGCTCCAGCGCCGGGTTCGTCGCCCGTCACCCCCCGGGCCTGTAGGCCGGACACCGGCCGGCGCGCGCGTCCACGGGTGCGGCACCCATCGACGCCGCATACGATCACCACCGGATGACGGTCCGCATTCGATGACGCTCGCCGCCCGATGAGGACGGCGATCCGCTGGACGGTGGTGCTCGTCCTGACGATCGTTGCGGCGCTCGTGGGTGACGCGGTCGGGGTGCCGTCCCCCGCGCTGCTCGCCGGCCTGGGGGTCGGCCTGCTCATCGCGTTGCGCACCGACTGGGCGCTCGACCTGCCCGCTGCCGGCGTCCGCGGATCGCAGGCGGTGCTTGGCGTGTCGTTCGGGTTGCTGGTCGACGCCGACACGCTGCGTGAGCTCGGCTCGACGGCGCTCCCGGTGCTCGTGGTGAGCGTCGTGTCGCTCGGCGTGACCGCGCTCGCGGGCGTGGCGATGAGCCGGGTGAGCGACGTCGACCGGCCGACGGCCGCGTTCGGGATGATCGCCGGCGGGGCATCGGGAATCGTCGCGATGAGCCGCGAGCTCGGCGCGGACGAACGGCTGGTGTCGGTGATGCAGTACCTGCGGGTGCTCGTGATCGTCGTGACGGTGCCGGTGGTCGCCGCCGCGATCGGCGGCGACACCGGAGCGGTGTCCGCGACCGCCGACGGTCCCGACGGGTCATGGACATCCGGCATCCTGACCGTGGTCGGATGCGTGGCGCTCGGCGCGGTCGCGGCGCGGGTGACCCGCCTGCCGGCCGGGTCGATGCTCGGACCGCTGATCGTCGCCGCCGCGATGTCGCTCGCCGGCGTGCCGGTCGTCGCAGTGCCGGACGTCCTCCTGCAGGCCGCATTCGTCGGGATCGGGCTGATGGTGGGGCTGCGGTTCACGGTCGCGAGCTTGCGCCGCGCCGCGCGGATCCTGCCGGCGACGCTCGTGGGCATCGTCGGACTGATCCTCGCCAGCGCCGCCCTGGGGATGGTGCTGGTGGCGTGGGCCGACGTTGGAGTGCTGGACGCCTACCTGGCCACGACACCCGGCGGGCTCTACGCGGTGCTCGCCGTCGCCGGCACCACGCCCGGTGTCGACGCGCCGTTCGTCCTGGCCGTCCAGACCCTGCGGCTCTTCGCGATGCTGCTCGCCGCACCGCTGCTGGCGCGCTGGGTGGGCGGGCGCCCCCGGGCGGGGTGATGCGCCCCTCGCGGCCTACTTCGCGTCGATCCAGGTCCGGCCTGTGCCGCCCTCCACGCGCAGCGGCGGGTCGTGCGGCCACGGCGCGACCATCTCGCGCTCGACGATCTCCCGGACCTCGTCCATCTCCTCCTCCGGGCCCTCCAGCAACAGCTCGTCGTGGATCGTCAGCAGGATCCGGGTGCGTACCCCGGCCGCGTCCAGTGCCTTGCGGGTGCCGATGATCGCGAGCTTCATGATGTCCGCCGCGGTGCCCTGGATCACCGTGTTGACCGCGTACCGCTCGCCCAGGGACCGCGTCTGCGGGTTGCGGGCCTTGAGCTCGGGGATGAGCCGGCGGCGACCGAACATCGTGCGGACCTCGCCCGCCTCCTTCGCCTGCTCGATCGTCGTGTCGATGAAGGTCTTGACCCCGGTGAACCGCCCGAAGTACGCCTCGATGATCTCGTGCGCCTCACCGCGGGGAATGTCGAGCCGCTCGGCCAGGCCGTAGTCGGTCAGACCGTAGGCGATCCCGTAGTTGACCATCTTCGCCTTCGACCGCAGCCCGGCGTCGAGGTCCTCCGGCGCGGTGCCGAACACCTCCGCCGCGGTCGCGGTGTGCACGTCGCGCTCCTCACGGAAGGCGTCGCGCAACGTCTCCTCCTCGGCGTAGTGGGCGAGGATCCGCAGCTCCACCTGGGAGTAGTCGCACGACAGGAGCGTCAGCCCGTCCGCAGCCTCGAAGCACCCGCGGATCCGGCGGCCCAGCGCCGTGCGCACGGGCACGTTCTGCAGGTTCGGATCGGTCGAGGACAACCGTCCGGTCTGCGCGATCGTCTGCTCGAACGTCGTGTGGATCCGGCTCTGCGCGTCGTCGCGGGCGAGCTGCGGCAGAACGTTGAGATAGGTCTTGGTGAGCGTCGACAGCTCGCGCCAGCGCTCGATCCGCGGCACGATCGCGTGCTCGTCGCGGATCTGCTGCAGCACCCGCGCGTCGGTCGAGAACCCGGTCTTGCCGCGGCGCTTCTTCGTCAGGCCGAGCTCCTCGAAGAGCACCTTCCCGAGCTGCTTCGGCGACCCGATGGTGAACGGTCGGCCCGCGTCGTCGTGGATCGCCGTCTCCAGCGCCTCGATCTCCTCGCGGACCTCGGTCGCGACCTCCTCGATCCGGTCCACCGACAGCCGGATCCCCTCGCGCTCCATGTCGCGCAGCAGCCCCACGAGCGGCAGCTCCACCTCGGTCAGCAACCGGTCGAGTCCCGCCTTGGTCAGCAGCTCGCGTTGACGGACCGCCAGCAGCGCGGTGCGGACCGCGGCCAGTCCTGCGGCGTCGTCGACGTCGATGGCGAGGCTCGCCTCGTCGGCGAGCTCGTCGAGCGGGTAGCCGCGCCGCTGCGGCTCCAGCAGATATGCGGCGATCAGGGTGTCGAACGCCAAACGGGGCCGGTCGGCGTCGGAGGTCGGATCGTCCGGGGCCGCGACGGCGCGCACCGCCGGGGCGTCCGCCGCGGCCGCCCGGTCCGCACCGGCCGGGGCAGTCGCGTCGGAGACCGGTGCCGCGTCGGGACCGACGGCGACCGGAGGCGCGAACCGCGACGCCGCGAACCCGCCGATCAGCCTCTGGCCCTTGGAATCGTGGCAGACGATCGGGCGCGGGCCCAGGGCCCGGGCCAGCGCCTCGCCGTCGTCGACGCCACCCACGAGCAGCTCGACGGGCCGCCCCTCGTCGTCGGTCCGTGCGACGGCGAACCGCAGTGCGGGGAGGTCGACGGCCTCCCCCTCGCCGGTGTCCGCGTCGGGGTCGAACAGCTGACCGGCCTCGGCGGCGGCCGTCTCGGGCTCGACGAGTGCCACCACCACCGACCGGCGCACCATGCCGGCGGCGTCGGTGGCATCGCCGGTGGAGCCGGCAGCCGAACCGCCGACGCCCGGTCCCCCGGTCCCCGCGTCGGCGGCACCCTTCGCATCGTGCGGGGCCAGCCGCGCGGCCAGCTCCTCCAGGGTCACCTCGACGACCGGCGGTGACACGGCGTCGGGGTGCGTCGCACCGGTGCGGGGACCGGAGCCGTCACCGTCGGCGGCGTCGTCGGTCAGCAGCGGCTCCAGCCGCCGCCACGGGTCGCGCAGCTCGAACCGCATGAACGCCTCGCGCAGCGCCTGGTAGTCCGGGCCCTCCGCTCCGGCGGCCAGCACTCCGTCGACGTCGACGGGCAGCTCGAGATCGGTCTGGATCCGGGCGAGCTCGCGCGACGTGCGCGCGTCCTCGGCGTGGTTCGCCAGGTTCTCCTTGCGCTTGGCGCCGGAGATCTCGTCGATCGACGCGAGCACGGTCTCCAGGTCGCCGAACCGCTGCAGCAGCTGGGCGGCGGTCTTGTCCCCGATCCCGGGGACGCCCGGGATGTTGTCGGACGTGTCGCCCTTCAGACCGTAGAAGTCGGGGATGAGCTCGGGCGGCAGGCCGTAGCGCTCGACGACGTCGGCGTGGCCGTAGGCCTTGGTGTCGGTGATC
>JBFWKS010000066.1:0-15623 GCA_050252545.1 Solirubrobacteraceae bacterium | reverse complement strand
AGGTCGAGCGGGGCGAGACGTCGCCGACGCTCCAGGTCGCGTCGCGGATCGCCTCCGGCCTGGACCTGCGCCTGAGTCAGCTCCTGCGGCTGGACGAAGGCGGTTCGGTGACCGTCGTCCGTGCCGGCGAGCGTCGCCGTGGCGGATCGACCCGGCGTGGTCACGCGGTCGAGATCCTCAGCCCCCCGTTGCCCGGCCAGCGCAGCGAGCTCACGCGGCACGTCCTGCGCGCCGGGGCCCGCACCGGCCGCGACGGTGATCCGCCGATCCACGACGCCGGCAGCCGCGAGATCGCGCTCGTCGAGCGCGGTACGGTCGTGTTGTCCTGCGACGGGGTCGCCCACGACCTCGCGCCGGGCGACTGCGTGACCTTCGACGCCGATCTGCCGCACCACTTCGTCAACCCCGGCCCCGACGAGGCCGTGCTGCTGGCCGTGGTCAGCGCCGGCCTGCGGCGCAGTTGATCCTTCAGCCCCTTCGTCCCTCACGGAGAACGAGAATGCCCAAGACGCTGTTCGACAAGATCTGGGAGACCCACGAGGTCAAGAGCGGGTCCGCCACCCACCCCGCCCTGATCTACATCGACCTCCACATGGTCCACGAGGTCACGAGCCCGCAGGCCTTCGACGGACTGCGCCTGGCCGGCCGCCCCGTGCGCCGCCCGGACAAGACGCTCGCCACCGCCGACCACAACGTCCCGACCGACGGCACGCCCGTCGCGGCGCGGATCAAGGACGCGCTCTCCCGCGTGCAGGTCGAGACGCTCGAGCAGAACTGCGCCGAGTTCGGCGTGCCGGTCTTCTCGCTCGGCTCCGACCGCCAGGGCATCGTCCACGTCGTCGGCCCCGAGCAGGGCATGACCCAGCCGGGCATGACGATGGTCTGCGGCGACTCCCACACCGCCACCCACGGCGCGTTCGGCTCGCTGGCCTTCGGCATCGGCACCTCCGAGGTCGAGCACGTGCTCGCCACGCAGTGCCTGGTGCAGAAGAAGCCGAAGTCGATGCGGATCAACTTCGTCGGCGACCTGCCCTTCGGCGTCACGGCGAAGGACATGATCCTCGGCGCGATCGGTCAGATGGGCGTCGACGGTGCCGTCGGCCACGTCGTCGAGTTCGCCGGCCCGGCCGTCGAGGCGCTCTCGATGGAGGGCCGGATGACGATCTGCAACATGACCATCGAGGGCGGCGGCCGCGCGGGCATGATCGCGCCGGACCAGACGACGTTCGACTACGTCCAGGGCAAGCCCGCCGCGCCGACCGGCGCCGCGTGGGACGCCGCCGTGGAGACCTGGAAGCAGCTCTACACCGACGAGGGCGCGACCTTCGACCGTGAGATCGACGTCGACGTCACGAAGCTCTCGCCGCGGGTCACCTGGGGCACGACCCCGGACATGGTCGTCGGCGTCGACGGCACCGTCCCGACGCCCGAGTCGTTCGACGACCCGGCCGAGCGCGGCCAGGCCGAGCGCGCGCTGGAGTACATGGGCCTGCAGGGCGGCGAGCGGATCGAGGACATCTCCATCGAGCGCGTCTTCCTCGGCTCCTGCACCAACGGCCGTCTGGCCGACCTGCAGGCCGCCGCCGACGTCATCAAGGGCCGCAAGGTCGCCGACGGCGTCTACGCGATGGTCGTCCCGGGCTCCGTCCAGGTGAAGATCGCCGCTGAGAAGATCGGCCTCGACAAGGTCTTCACCGAGGCGGGCTTCGACTGGCGCGGTGCGGGCTGCTCGATGTGCCTGGGCATGAACCCCGACGTCCTGCAGCCCGGCGAGCGCTGCGCGTCGACGTCCAACCGCAACTTCCAGGGCCGCCAGGGCAAGGGCGGCCGCACGCACCTCGTCTCGCCGCAGATGGCCGCTGCCGCCGCGATCGCCGGCCACTTCGTGGACGTGCGCACCTTCGATCCCGCCGACGACCGTCAGCCCGTCGCCGCCTAGCGCGGGCCGGACTTCGAGAGCAAAGGACCCCTGACATGGATCCCATCAGCATCATCGAGGGCAAGGTCTCCGACCTGCCGCGCGACGACGTCGACACCGACCAGATCATCCCCGCGCGCTTCATGAAGCGCGTCGAGCGGACCGGCTTCGGTGAGTTCCTGTTCGCCGACGCGAAGGAGAGCCCGAACTGGACCACGGAGATCGGCAACCCGATCCTCTGCTCCGGCGCGAACTTCGGCTCGGGCTCCAGCCGCGAGCACGCCCCGTGGGCGCTGGAGGACGCCGGGTTCCGCGCGATCATCGCGACCTCGCTCGCCGACATCTTCGCCTCGAACTGCACGAAGGTCGGCCTGCTGCCGATCGAGTTGCCCGAGGACCAGGTGCGCAGGATCGCCGTGGCCGGCAACGCCCGCATCGAGCTCGACGCGCAGACGGTCACGATCGGCGAGGGCGACGCGCGCGAGGTCTTCTCGTTCGAGATCAACCCGGAGACCAAGCACCGGCTCCTCAACGGTCTCGACGACATCGGGCTGACGCTGGGCGACGAAGGGGCGATCACCGCCTACGAGGAGCGCCGCGCCGCGTCCCCGTTCCCCGGACCGAGCTCGCTCGATCTTCCCCCCGAGGGCGATGGGGCGGTGGCGGGCACGCTGTCCTCCACCCCGGTGGCGTGAGGCGCCTGTGACCGCCCGCCGATACCGCTGTCCGGGCGCCGTCCGCGGGAGCGTGGGGCGGTGACCGACCGCGCGCCCCGCGACTGGGAGGCCGGCACCTACGAGCGTGTGGCCACCGCTCATGCGGGCTGGGGCGCCGACGTCCTCGACCGTCTCGATCTGCGCGGGGACGAGACGGTCCTCGACGCCGGCTGCGGCAGCGGCAAGATCACCGCCCAGCTCGTGACGCGGCTGCCCCTCGGGCACGTGATCGGCGTCGACGGCTCGCCCGCGATGGTCGACCAGGCCCGCCGGACGCTTCCCGCCGATGTCGAGCTGCACGTCCAGGACCTACTCGACCTCGTCCTGCCCGAACCGGTCGACGCGGTCGTGTCGGGCGCGGTGTTCCACTGGATCGCCGACCACGACAGGCTCTTCCGTCGCCTCTTCGCGGTCCTGCGCCCCGGCGGGCGACTGGAGGCCCAGTGCGGTGGCGCCGGCAACATCGCCTCCGTCGATGCGGCGATCGAGCGGCTGCGGGCCCGAGCCCCGTGGGACGTCGCGCTCACCGGCTGGGAGGGCCCGTGGACCTTCGCGGGCCCGGTCGAGACGACCGCGCGCCTGGAGGACGCGGGGTTCGTCGACGTCCGCTGCGCCCTGGAGCCGCGTGAGGTCCTCGCCGAGGACGGCCACGCCTACCTGCGCACCGTCGTCCTCGGAAGCCACCTCGAGCGTCTGCCGGTCGAGGCCCACGACGACTTCGTCGAGGACGTCCGGCGCGAGCTCGTGACCGCCGGGGCGGGGGAGGGCGATGCGGTGACGCTCGACTACGTGCGCCTCAACCTCTCGGCCACCCGGCCCGCCGACGCGCCGCTCCCGTCCGAGTCGCCGGAGGCGATCGCGGCACGGCTGCGCGGACCGGCTCCCCCCACTACCCTCCGCCCCGCATGAGCCACGCCATCGTTGTTCTCCCCGGCGACGGGATCGGTCCCGAGATCGCCGCGCCGACCGTCGAGCTGCTGCGGGAGGTGGGGGACTTCACGTTCACCGAGCACGCCTTCGGCGGCGCGTCGATCGACGCGCACGGCACCGCGCTGACCGACGAGACCCTGGCCGCGTGCCGGGCGTCGGACGCGGTCCTCCTGGCCGCCGTCGGCGGCCCCAGGTGGGACACGACCGATCCGGCCAAGCCGCGTCCGGAGCAGGGACTGCTCGGGCTGCGCAAGGAGCTCGGCCTGTTCGCCAACCTGCGACCCGTCCGCCCTGTCCCCGCGCTCTACGACGCATCGGCGCTCAAGCGCGAGGTGCTCGACGGGACGGACCTGCTCGTCGTGCGCGAGCTCACCGGCGGCATCTACTTCGGCGAGAAGACCCGCACCGACACCGACGCCTCCGACCTCTGTCACTACACGGTCGCCGAGGTCGACCGGATCGCCCGGGTCGCCTTCGACGCCGCGCGCAAGCGCCGCAACCTCGTGCACTCGGTCGACAAGGCCAACGTGCTGGAGACCTCGCGCCAGTGGCGCCAGGTCGTGCACCAGGTCCACGCCGCCGACTACGCCGACGTCGAGATCGCCGACCAGCTCGTGGACTCCTGCGCGATGGAGCTCATCGCCCGGCCGACGCAGTTCGACGTGATCGTCACCGAGAACCTCTTCGGCGACATCCTCTCCGACGCCGCGGCGATGCTGTCGGGCTCGCTGGGCATGCTGCCCTCGGCATCGGTGGGCAACCCGGACGGGCCGGGGCTCTTCGAGCCGGTGCACGGGTCCGCCCCCGACATCGCGGGTCAGGGGATCGCCAACCCGTTGGCGACGTTCCTCTCGGCGGCGATGCTGCTGCGCCACGGCCTCGGCATGGAGGCCGAGGCGACCGCGATCGAGACCGCGGTCGACGGGGCGCTCGGCGATGGCCTGCGTACCCGCGACCTGGGCGGCACGGCGAGCACCGCCGACGCGCTCGACGCGGTGCGCCGCCGGCTGGCCTGACATCGGACGTCCTCCGTCCTGAGCTTGGGCCGAGCGAGCCCGTGAACCCCGGTTCACCGTCGTGCGACGACGGTGAACCGGGGTTCACACGGCCCGGGAGCCAACGCGCGGCTCGGCAGCCGAGGCGGGACGCGGGGCGGGGGCGTCAGCCCTCGTAGAACGGGTTGGGCAGCTTGAACGTCCGCTCGGCGTGACCGCCCTCGAGGTCGCTGTGCTGGTCGCCGAGGTTGGCCACGATCGTGAAGCCCGCGCCCTCGATCGTGGCCCGCTCGCGCGTCTTGTAGGTGGCCGACGCCTCGGTCGGGTCGTCCTTCAGCGACAGACCGTCCCAGGCGAATCCGGCGTTGCGGAGATTGCGCTCGGTGGTGCCCTCCAGCAGCGGGACGATCCGCGGGCGCGCGGTGATGAGAAAGATCGCCATGCCCAGCCGTCGGGCCTCGCGGTAGACATCGATCACTCCGGGCATCGGGGTGCCGGTGCCACTGAGGACGCCCGGGAACTGACCGATCGACCCGGTCTCCGGGTCGGACCCGGGCACCCCGATGTAGTTCGACAACAGGGTCTCGTCGATGTCGAAGACGACCGCCGGTGCCGGCAGGTCCCGGCAGGAGGCGATCGACGGCCGTGCCGGGATGGCCGCCGCAGCGCGCCGGATCCGTCGCAGCTGGGTGCTGGTGCGGCGGGCGCGGCGCTCCGCGCGCACCGCGGCCCGCCGGGTCCGGGTCCGGGTGGCCGGGGATGCGTGGCGTCGCTTCGCCGCGGTGGCGCGACGGCGCAACGTACGGGCTCGTCGTTGCACCCTGCGGTGGGTCGTGGCAGCAGCGGCGACGTCGGGGGCGACGATCGACGCGGGCCCGGTCCGGCCGTACGGCCCGACGGCGAGCCCGTACCCCTCGCAGGTCGCCTTCAGCCGCACGATCTGGGCGCTGCGCTCGCGCAGCCACGCGGCGGCCGGGGCGGCGGCCGCCTCGACCTTGCGCTGGTACTGCCCGCTCTGCAGGTACGCGGTCTTGCTCGCGGGGACCGTCTCGGCCGCGGCCGATGAGGGCACCGCGACGAGCGCGAGCGAACCGAGGGCGAGCGCGGCACGGAGCTGCATGCGCTGAGTGTGCCCGACCGGGCGCTACAGAGCCAACAGATCTGTCAACCAGGCGCGTCCGCGGTCGCGCGGCCCGACCGTGAGCGTCCCTCCGGCCGATCCACTAGGTTCGTGCGCACCACAAATCCGGGGGGTCCCAGGCAGGGGCTGAGAGGGCGCCGACACCGCGCCGACCCGACGACCTGATCCGGTTCATACCGGCGGAGGGAGCATCATGGAACGGCACGTCTATCCGACGGACGCGACGACCCGCACGCAGCGGAGGCTGGCGCTGGACGGCGTCGTCTCGACCGAGATGACGCGCGTGGCCGAGCGCGAGCGGCTCAAGCCCGAGCAGGTCCGCGACGAGGTCGCCCGCGGGCGGATGGTCATCCCGGCCAACGTCCACCACGCGGCCCTCGATCCGATGGCGATCGGCCTGAAGGCCCGCGTGAAGATCAACGCCAACATCGGCTCCAGCCCGACGACGTCGTCGCTGGACGAGGAGGTCGACAAGCTCGCCCTCTCGCAACGCTGGGGTGCCGACACGGTGATGGACCTCTCGACCGGCAAGCGGATCCCGCAGACGCGCCGGGCCATCATCGACGTGGCCACGGTGCCGATCGGCACCGTTCCGATCTACGAGGCACTGGAGCGCGTGAGCCGGCCGGAGGACCTGACGATCGAGATCCTGCTCGACGTCATCCGCGAGCAGGCCGAGCAGGGCGTGGACTACATGACCATCCACGCCGGCGTGCGGCTGGCCCACCTGGCGCTCTGCCGCCACCGTGTCACCGGGATCGTGTCGCGCGGCGGTGGACTGCTGGCCCGGTGGATGGTCCACCACGAGCGCGAGAATCCGCTGCACGAGCACTTCGATCGCGTGCTGGAGGTCTGCGCCCGCCACGACGTGACGGTCTCGCTCGGCGACGGACTGCGCCCCGGATCGATCGCCGACGCCTCCGACGCCGCGCAGTTCGCCGAGCTCGACACGCTCGGCGAGCTCGTCGAGCGCTGTTGGGACGCCGACGTGCAGTGCATGGTCGAGGGGCCCGGGCACGTTCCGCTGCACCAGCTGCAGGAGAACGTCGAGCGCCAGCAGCGGATCTGCGGCGAGGCGCCGTTCTACACCCTCGGTCCGTTGGTGACCGACATCGCCCCGGGGTACGACCACATCACCAGCGCGATCGGCGCGGCGATCGTCGGTTGGCACGGCACCTCGATGCTCTGTTACGTGACGCCGAAGGAGCACCTGGGCCTGCCCAACGCCGATGACGTCAAGCAGGGTCTGATCGCCTACCGGATCGCGGCCCACGCCGCGGATCTGGCACGCGGCGGCGCGCAGGCGGCGCGTGCGGGCCGGTGGGATCGCGCGCTGTCGCAGGCGCGATTCGACTTCGACTGGAACCGGCAGTTCGACCTGGCGCTCGATCCGGACGCCGCCCGCGCCATGCACGACGAGACGTTGCCGAACGACCACTTCAAGACGGCGGAGTTCTGCTCGATGTGCGGGCCGAAGTACTGCCCGATGCACAACTTCCGCGACATCGACTGGGACCGGCTGGGCACGGTGATCGACGCGCGCGCCGTGGCGTCGCGCGCCTGATCGGGCGAGCCGGGGCCCGGCGTGGCGGGCCCCGGTGGCGGCACCGACTTCGCCGGCGGGCCGCCCGGCGATCAGACGGTCCGGTGCGGCCCGGTCGTCCAGACGTCCGGTGCGCCGCCGATGCGGCAGTGCGTCAGGTCGTTGCCCCCGACATGGTCCGGTGCATGGGCGGGATCGTCGAAGCCGTCGTGCAGCAGGCCGGTCCGCTGGGTCAGCATCTCCTGCACGCGACGGCGGAGCTCGTCGCTGGTGGGCTGGGTGTGGGACGTGGCGGTCATCGTGGCTCCCCGGCCGGACGGGTCGAGATCGTGTCCGGCAGCACTTCGACGGTACGCCCACCCGGCCCGAGGTTCCAGGCCGGACCGTCGCGCCGCCCACCGGACGGGGGGGAGGGGTCGCGCGGTAGAGTCCGGAGCCCCCTCGCGCGCCGACGGCCTTCCGGCGACCGGCGCGCCGAACGACGAGGAGCATGCTCGGTGCCGCAGGCGGACGTCATCTGGAAGAACGGCGAGCTCGTCCCGTGGGCGGACGCCCAGGTCCACGTGCTCACGCACGCGCTGCACTACGGGACCGGGGTCTTCGAGGGCGTCCGGTGCTACGACACCGAGATCGGCCCGGCGATCTTCCGTCACGCCGAGCACGTCGACCGGCTGTTCCGCTCCTCCGAGCTGTACTACATGCCGGTCCCGTACACGCGGGAGCAGATCCGCCAGGCGACGCTCGAGACCGTCGCCGCCAACGGCCTGCGCGCCTGTTACATCCGCCCGCTGGTGTTCCGGGGCGAGGGACCGATGGGCCTGAGCCCGCTCGATTCGCCGGTCGACGTGATCATCGCCTGCTGGGAGTGGGGTGCCTACCTCGGCGACGACGGCAAGGCCAACGGCGTCCGCGCCAAGGTGTCCTCGTGGCGCCGCCTGTCGCCGCAGAGCCTGATCCCGCACGCCAAGGCCACCGGCCAATACCTCAACTCGGTGCTCGCCAAGATCGAGGTCACGAAGGCCGGCTACGACGAGGCGATCCTCCTCGACGAGCACGGCATGGTCTGCGAGGGCTCGGGCGAGAACCTCTTCGTCGTCCGTGAGGGACGCGTCTACACGCCGCCGCAGACCGCGTCGATCCTGGACGGCATCAACCGCCGGTCGATCATCGAGATCGCGCGTGACCTGGGCTACGAGCTGGTCGAGCGGGACGTGGCCCGTGCCGAGCTCTACCTCGCCGACGAGGTGTTCGTCACCGGTACCGCCGCCGAGCTCACCCCGGTCCGGGAGATCGACGACCACGTCATCGGCGCGACCGACGGCGGCACCGGCGGTCCGGGGCCGATCACCCGGGAGATCCAGCGGGTGTTCGAGGACGCGCTGCACGGCCGCGACGAGCGCTACCGGCGCTGGCTCGACCCGGTGCCGGTCGCCGCCGCGGGAGCGTGACGGTGGCCGGCGCGCCGCCCGCCGGCCCGCGCCGGTCGATGGAGCTCTACGACGCGACCCTCCGCGACGGCATGCAGGGCGAGGGCATGGCGCTGTCGGCCGACGAGAAGGTACGGGTGGCCCGCAAGCTCGACGAGCTCGGCGTCCACCTCATCGAGGCGGGGTTCCCGGCGTCCAACCCGAAGGAGCAGGAGCTCTTCCAGCTGTTGGCCCGGGAGACCTGGACGAACGCCCGGATCGCCGCGTTCGGCATGACCCGGCGCCGCGACCTCCGTGCCGACGAGGACCCGTCGCTGCGGATCCTCGCCGACTGCTTCTGCGACGTCACGACGATCGTCGGCAAGACCTGGGGCCTGCATCTCGACAAGGTCGTCCGCGTCGACCGGGCCGAGAACCTGCGGCTGATCGCCGATTCGGTGGCGTTTCTCGTCGGCGAGGGCAAGCGCGTGATCTACGACGCCGAGCACTTCTTCGACGCCTGGCGCGACGACCGCGAGTACGCCCACCGCTGCCTCCGCGCCGCGGTCGAGGCCGGCGCCGACACGATCACCCTCTGCGACACCAACGGCTCGTCGCTGCCGCTGCAGATCCACGAGGCGGTCTCGGCCGTCGTCAGCGAGCTCGGTGAGCACGCACGGGTCGCGATCCACGCCCACGACGACGCCGGCTGTGGCGTCGCCAACTCGCTGCTCGCCGTCCAGGCCGGGGCGACCCAGGTACAGGGCACGACCAACGGGATCGGCGAGCGCACCGGCAACGCCAACCTCACGACGATCACCGCCGACCTCGAGCTCAAGCTGGGGATCAGCGCGCTTCCCGTGGGGGCGCTCGTCCGCCTGACGGAGACGGCGCACTTCGTCGACGAGCTGCTCAACCGGCCGCCGCGGCCGACGCAGCCATACGTCGGACGCAACGCGTTCGCGCACAAGGGCGGCCTGCACGTCGCCGGGATCAGAGCCGACGCGTCGACGTTCGAGCACGTCGACCCGGGGACGGTCGGCAACGCCCGCGACCTCGTCATCTCCGAGCTGGCCGGCAAGGGCACCGTGCTGGAGAAGGCCGAGGCGGCCGGCCTCCAGCTCGACGACGCCGCGGCCGCCCGCACGATCCAGCGGGTGAAGGAGCTGGAGCACCGCGGGTACCAGTTCGAGGCGGCCGACGGCAGCTTCGAACTGCTGCTGCGCCGCGAGGCCGGCGCGTTCGTGCCGCTGTTCCGCCTGGAGTCCTGGCGGGTCATCGTCGAGCAGCGCGCCGAGGGCGCGGTCGAGACCGAGGCCACGATCAAGATCTGGGTCGGCGACGAGCGGCTGGTGCACACCGCCGAGGGCAACGGCCCCGTCCACGCGCTCGACAGCGCGCTGCGGGCGGCGATCGGATCGGTTCACCCGCATCTGGCCGACATCGAGCTCGTCGGGTTCAAGGTCCGGATCCTCGACAGCGACAAGGGCACCGGGGCGGTGACCCGCGTGCTCATCGATGCGTCCGATGGCCGGGACACCTGGGGCTCGATCGGCGTCGGCGAGAACATCATCGCGGCGTCGTGGGACGCGCTCGTCGAGTCGCTGGCGTGGGCCGAGCAGCCGGGGCGCGGGTCGACCCGGCCGGTCGATCCTGCGACGACGACGGTGGGGGCGTGAGCGACGCCCGGCCGCCGATCCCGGTCGCACGACCGGTGATCGGCGACGCGGAGGAGCAGGCGGTGCTCGAGGTGCTGCGCTCGCGGCACCTGTCGCTCGGCCCGCGCCTGACCGAGTTCGAACGGCGGTTCGGCGAGCGGCTCGGCGTCGCGCATGCCGCGGCCGTCTCGTCCGGGACCGCGGGTCTGCACCTCGCGCTGCGGGCCGTCGGGGTCGAAGGCCGCGGCCACGAGGTGGTGACGTCACCGTTCTCGTTCATCGCGACGGCCAACACCGTGCTGATGCAGGGCGCCACGCCGGTGTTCGTCGACGTCGACCCGGTGACGCTCAACGTCACCGCGGACGCCGTCGCGGCAGCGATCACCGAGCAGACCGCGGCGCTGCTGCCGGTGCACATCTTCGGCCTGCCCGCTGACATGCCGGCGATCGAGCGGCTCGGCCTGCCGGTGGTCGAGGATGCCGCACAGGCCCTGGGTGCGACCCACGCCGACGGTGTCCCGGTCGGCGGTCGTGGCAACCCCACGATCTTCGCCTTCTACGCCAACAAGCAACTCACGACCGGCGAGGGCGGGATGGTCACCACCGGTGACGCCGCCGTCAAGGCACGGATCGACAGCGAGCGCAACCAGGGCCGCGCGCCGGACATGCAGTGGCTGGACCACGATCGGATGGGGTTCAACTACCGTCTGAGCGACCTGCAGTGCGCGCTCGGGATCGCCCAGCTCGACCGGCTCGACGGGATGCTCGCCGACCGCACCCGTGTCGCCGGGTGGTATCGGGATGCCCTCGCCGACCTGGTCGATCGGACCGGCCTGGAGCTCCTGCCCGACCGTACCGCCGAGGGCGCGCGCTCGTGGTTCGTCTACGTCGTGCGGGTCCCGCGCGGCACCGACCGCGACGCGACGATCCGGGCGCTGGCCGACCGCGGTGTCCAGACGCGGCCGTACCTGCCGGCGATCCACCGGTTCTCGTTCTACCGGGAGCGGTTCGGGTTCCGCGACGGCCAGTTCCCGGTGGCCGAGGACGCCGCCGACCGTGGGCTGTCGCTGCCGTTCTTCCCCGAGATGACCCAGGGCCAGGTGGGCCGCGTCGTCGAGGACCTCGCGGCGGTCCTGGCGTCCTGACCCGGCCGCGGGACAGGTAGGGGGCCGTGCCGAGGCCCCGCGCGGGCGGCCGGTCCGGAGCCGCTCCGCAAGCACGGGTCCGTCGCTTCGCGGGCACGATCGAACCGACGTCCCCGGCCGGCCAGACACGTCGTACGTGTGATCTGGACGCGATGTATGGTTCGTGTTACGTTTCCGGCAGGAAACGACCCGGCGGTGTGATGAAGCACGCGCCCTTGGCCCCGAGGGGGACCCGACGTGACGCCCGAGCTCTTGGCGGCGATTCCGCAGCCGCCCATCCAGATCGAGATGCCGCAGACGGAGGAGCTGATCTTCACGATCGCCGGCGCGCTGCCGACCGTCGCGCTCGTCGGGCTCGGCGCACGCCACCTGCTCACCGGGCGCGGGCCGTTGCTGCTCTGGTGCCTGCTCGGCGGGCTGCTCGCCTCGCTCTACGAGCCGTTCGTCGACGTCATGGGGCTCGTCTACCTGCCCGAGAGCGGCTCGATCGGCACGTTCACGCTGCTGGATCGCGAGATGCCGCTGTTCGTACCGCTGATCTACCCGTGGTACGTGGGCGGGCTCGCGTACCTGACCTTCCGTCTCTTCGAGCGCGGCATCGACCGGATGGGGCTCTTCAAGCTCTGGGTCGCGTTCGCGGTCGTGGACTGGGTCCTCGAGGTCCCGGCCGTCCTCACCGACGTCTACGCGTACTACGGCAACGCCCCGTTCGACGTGTGGGGTCACCCGATGTGGTGGGGCTTCATGCACTCGCTCGTCGCGATCGCGGGCGGCGCGATGATCTACGGCCTACGGCACCACCTGCGGGGCCGGGCGGTCGTCCTCGTGGCGCCGATCATCTTCATGGCCGACGGGATGGTCAACGCCGGCGTCGGCTACCCGACCCACGCGGCGCTCAACGCGGACGCCTCGTACTGGGTCACGTACCCGGCGTCGCTGCTGACGTTCGCCCTCGGCGCGGTCGTGCTCTGGCTCATCGGCGGGGTCCTCGGCCGACCGACGGGAACGCCCGAGGGTGCCACGGGCCCGGCGGAGGGCGATCCGGTGCCGACGCCGGTCGCCGCGACGCCCGAGCCGGCGGACGAGTCCCGGGTGCGCCGGCCGGCGTCGGTGGGGGGCGAGAAGCCCTGATTCCCGCCGGTCCCAACGGGTGAATCAGGCCGACCGGGTCTCCATGCCCAGCGGGGCGACCGTGGTCCGGCGACGGCCCTGCGGCTCCGCCACGAGACTCCGGGCCCACGTGGGACGCTTCGCCGGGGGCGGCGGGCCCACCATCGGGTCCCGGGGCTCCGCCACCTAGACTCCGGCCCACATGGGACGCTTCGCTGAGCCACAGGACCCCGTCTTCCGGGAGATGAACACGAGCCTGGGCTACGACCAGCGCATGTGGCCGCAGGACATCCGCGGCTCGCGGGCCCACGCGCGGATGCTCGCGGCCCGCGGCGTCATCGGCGACGACGACCTGACGGCGATCCTCTCCGGCTTCGACACGATCGAGGCGAAGCTCACCGAGGGCACGTTCCCGTTCGGCGCGGAGGACGAGGACATCCACATGGCGATCGAGCGCCATCTCACGGAGCTCGTCGGCGACCCCGGGGCCCGCCTCCACACCGCCCGCTCCCGCAACGATCAGGTCGCGACGGACTTCGCGCTCTGGACCGGCGAGGCCGCCGGCCGGGCGATCGAGGCGATCGAGGGCCTCATGGGGGTCCTCATCGACGTCGCCACGAAGCATGCCGACTGGCCGATGCCCGCCTACACGCACCTGCAGCGTGCCCAGCCGGTCTATCTGGCCCACCACCTGCTCGCCTACGTCTGGATGCTCGAGCGTGACCGCGCCCGGTTCCGCTTCACCCAGGAGCAGGCGCTGCGCCGGATGCCGCTCGGTTCCGGCGCGCTGGCCGGCGTGAACTTCGACACCGACCGTACGATGACGGCCGCCGAGCTCGGGTTCGACGCCCCGTCGCCCAACTCGATCGACGGTGTCTCCAACCGCGACTTCGCCCTGGACTACCTCGGGGCCGCCGCGACGTGCGCGACCCACCTCTCCCGCCTGGGTCAGGAGATCGTCCAGTGGGCGAGCGAGGAGTTCGGCTTCCTCACGCTGCCGGACGCCTGGTCGTCGGGCAGCTCGCTGATGCCGCAGAAGAAGAACCCGGACTGCGCCGAGCTGCTGCGCGCGAAGGCCCCGCGGATCGTCGGGCACCTGTCGGCGCTCCACGGCGTCATCCATGCCCTGCCGCTGACGTACAACAAGGATCTGCAGGAGGACAAGGAGCACGTCTTCGACGCGGCCGACACCCTCGAGCAGGCCCTCGCCGCCGCCGGCGGCATGATCGGCGGTGCGACGTTCCGCGCCGACCGGATGGCCGCGGCGGCCGCCGACGAGCTGCTCGCCGCGACCGACCTCGCCGACGAGCTCGTCAGGCGCGGCGTTCCGTTCCGGCAGTGCCACGCGATCGTCGGTGGCCTCGTCCGCGAGGCGGTCGAGTCGGGCCGGAAGCTCTCCGAGCTCTCCGACGACGAGCTCGTGGCGCAGAGCGCGCATCTCGGCCCGTGGATCCGCGACGTCATCGAGCCGCTCTCGCTGCTCGAGCGCAAGCAGAGCGAGGGGGGCACGTCCTCCGCCCGTGTCGCCGAGCAGCTGGACCTCGCCCGCGCGCTGCTGGGCTGAGCGCGGTGGGGGACGGCGCGACGCGGTCCGACCCGCGGCAGCCCGATGTGGGCGGCCCGGTCGGCGGCCCTCGACCCGGGAGGATCGACGGCGCCGCCCCGGATACCGGCCCGCAAACGCTGGATCGGCCGCTCGCGTCGGCGTTCTACGCCCGTCCGGTCGAGCAGGTCGCGCCGCAGCTGCTCGGATGCCGGCTGGTCGTCGACGCGGTGGTCGCGCGGATCGTCGAGGTCGAGGCGTACCACCAGCGCGAGGGTGCGTCGCACGGCTACCGGCAGCCTCCGCGAGTCTCCGCCCCGACCACCCGGACCGCGGTGTTGTTCGGACCTCCGGGGCGCGGCTACGTCTACCGCTCGCACGGGCTCCACGCGTGCCTCAATGCCGTCTGCGAGACCGACGGCGTGGCCGCGGGAGTCCTGATCCGCGCGGTCGAGGTCCTCGCGGGCTTCGACCTGGTCCGCGCGCGTCGAGCCGGCCGACGGGACGCCGAGCTCACCTCGGGTCCGGGCCGACTGACCGCGGCGCTCGGCGTCACGCTGGACGACGACGGCGTCGACCTGGCCGCTGGTCGGGTGCGGATCCTGCCGGCGAGGCCGGACGACCGACCGGTCACGCCGGTGCGCGGCCCGCGGATCGGCATCACCCGCGCGGTCGACCTGCCATGGCGTTGGGCGGACGCCTCGAGTCCCGACGTCTCCGCTCGTCTGCCACCGGGGATGACCCGCCGCCCGCGGCGGCACCGCACCGGTTGATCGACCCGACGGCCGACGCCACCGCGATCGTGTGGCCTACCCGGCCGCGTCAGCCGAGCGGTACGGCGCCGCCGGAGTCGCCGCCGCCGGCGCCACCTCCGGACCCGGAGCCGCTACCCGATCCGCTTCCCTGTCCGCCGCCGGTCTCGGGCGCCGGCGCCGTGCCGTCCGCCCCGGAGCCGGTGCCCGAGCCACCGGCTCCCGACCCGTCGCCGGGCGATCCCGACGACGGGGACCCGGAGGAGGACCCGGACGACGACGATCCACTACCGGTGGACCCGTCGCTTCCCGTCGACCCGGAGCCGGTGCTGCCCGCGTCGGCGGCCTGGCCCTCGCCCGCGGTGGGTGCACCGCCGGCGGGGACCGTCGGCTCACCGTCGTCGACGGGCACGTCGTCACCCTCCGGCTCGGGTGCGTCCTCGGGCTCGCGACCGGTGAGGATGCCCTCGGCCAGGCCCATGAACGTGCCCCAGATCGCGGCGGGGTACGTGCCACCCTCGACCGGTCCGCCCTGGTACTCGGTCTCCATCGGCTTGCCGGAGTCCGGGTAGCCGACCCACACGGCGACGGTCAGCCGCTTGCTGAACCCGACGAACCAGGCATCGGCGTTGTTCTCCGTCGTGCCCGTCTTGCCGGCGGCGAAGCCGCCGTAGTCGGCGCGCTTGCCGGTGCCGGTAGACACGACGGTGCGCATGGCGTTCGTCGTGATGTCGGCGACCTCCGGCGAGACCACGCGGACGCGGCG
>JBFWKS010000065.1:0-15735 GCA_050252545.1 Solirubrobacteraceae bacterium | reverse complement strand
GACCGAGGGCCGCGAGGACGACCTCATCGTCGCCGTGGAGGACCGCATCGACGAGCTGACGAAGACCCTGGAGGAGCTCCGCACCGAGCTCCGCGTGCGACTGCACCGGGAGCTGGAGGAGGGGAGGCGGGAGGGCGACGGCGGGGGTTGATCGGTCGAGGTCCCGCCACCTGCCGCAGCGAACGCCGACGGCCTTCGGCGTTCATAGCGTTGAGATGTCCGCGGCGGCATTTGCTCCGGCGTTCATACCGCGAGCGCCAAGGGGCCGTTGTTAACGCATAACGCCCCGAACGATAATTGCGTTCATGGCGGACGGCACGCGACGACGTTCCGTTCCAGGTGACGGAGCGTTTGCCGCGGCCGTGATGGTACGCGCGCCGTCCTGGGTCGCGGTGCGAATGGCCGGCGCCCCGTCGGCTTCCGCCGTCCCCTGTCGCTAGCGTGATCCCGGTGATGCTCCGCGGATCAGTTCGGGAGCGAGGGCCGGAGACCGGGCCGCTCGCCACCTTCGGGTCCGCCTGTCAGACCGCCCGGCTTTCCGAGACGGCACACCCACGAGCCCGGGCCGCCACGACCCGGGGCCGCTGCCCCACGCCACCGTGACCCCGTCCCGTCCCGCCGCGGGGAGCGGCGGGACTGCACGGGCGGGTCGTCTCAGCCGACCCGCACCGTGCGCTTCGTCGTGCGCAGGCCGCTGGCCTGCACCGTCACGGTGGCGGCGCTCACGCGGCGCAGCGCCTTGGGGAGCTTCACCGTCGTCGTCAGGCGGCAGTTCGCGGTCGGGGCCAGGCGCACCACGACGTTGCGCTTGACGACCTTGCGCTTGCGGGTGCTCTTCGTGGCGCCGGTGACGGTGACCGTCGCGCGGGCCGGGCACACGTCCTTGCGGGTGGACCGGACCACCAGGCCGTCCAGGCGGACCGCGGTCGGACGCAGCGCGACGCTCGTGCGGGCGGTGAGCGTCCGGCGGGTCGTCCGGATGCCCTTGCCGGTGATGGTGAGTGTCACCTTGCGGGCCTTCGCCAGGCGCCCGGTGATCCGGATGGTGGCGGTGGTCCGGCACGCCGTCGCGGTGCGCGTCAACCGGATCGACCGGGTCATCCGCACCGTCCGGTTGACGGTCCGTCCGCCGGAGCGCACCGCCACCCGGCCGCTGATCGCCGCCCGCGCCGTGCGCGGACAGGTCTTGACCTTCGCCGCCCGTCGGACCGTCAGCGCGCGCAGCGCCAGCCGGCCGTCTCGCAGCTCGGCGACCGGCGCGGAGGGGCGCCGCGGCGGAGTCGGCTGCGGAACCGGGGTCACCACCGGACCGGTACCGGCCCCCGGCCCGGGAGCGGGCCCGGCCACCGGCCACTCCGGCGCCACCGGAACGACCGGCGGGGTCACCGCGGCGAACCCGACGACCGTCGTCGGAACGGTCTGCAGCGCGTAGTGCCCGGTGGGCATCGGCCCGTCACCGAACTGTCCCTGGACGCCGCTCCCCCAGCAACGCACCCGCCCGGCGTCGGTGACGCAGCCGAGGTCGCCCTGCGAGTCGTTCCGCAACGCGATCGACGTCGGGGTGCCGACCCCGACGAGCGGGTGCGGCGACGACCGGTCCCCGGCGGACCCGTCGTCGTGGAACCGACCGTCGAACCGGGCGCCCCAGCAGGACGTCGTGCCGTCGGCGTGCGTGGCGCAGGTGTGGTCGCCACCGGCGTGGAGCGCGACGACGTCCGTCACCGGCACCGCGGTCGGCGTCTGCACGCCCGGGGTGGTTCCGGCCCCCAACTGGCCGCGAAACCCGTTGCCCCAGCACTCGACGGTGCCGTCGGTGAGCAGTGCACAGGTGTGGTTGGCGCCCGCGGCGAGCGAGCGGACCCCGACCACGCCGGGCACCTCCTGCGGCTCGTTCCGGTTGTTGGCGTGGGTCTGATCGCCGTTCGCGCCCAACTGGCCGTAGTAGTTCTGACCCCAGCACCGCACCCTGTGGTCCGGCGCGACGACGGCGCAGGAGTGGTACGCGCCGGATGCGAGCGTCGGTCCGTCGGCCTGCGGGGCGACCGGCAGGAACGGCCCGCCGCCCTGGACCTTCACCGGCTCGGGAACCTGATGCCGGTCGGGGACGATCGGGCCGCCGTCCCCGACCTGCCCGTAGTACCCGTCGCCCCAGCACCAGACCTCGCCGTCGGGCTCGCTGATGCCGTTCTCGACCACGGCGACGAGCGCGCACGAGAACGCGCTGCCGGCCGACACCGCGCGGAACGTCGGTGTCCCGGGCTTGCCGGCGAAGATCCCGGCGACGTGCACCGCGGTCGGCACCGTCGAGTAGCTCGACTGCGCAGCCGGGTCGGCGACGGAGATCCCGAGCTGCCGGTTGTTGTTGACGCCCCAGCAGCCGAGCGCCGTGCCCCCGCCGCGGATGACGCACGAGTGCTCGGAGCCCGTGGCGATCGCCGTCGCGTCGCCCAGCCCGGTGACCGGGACCGGCACCGCGGATCCCGTGATCGAACCGTTGCCGAGCCGGCCGCCGTTCCCCCGACCCCAGCAGGACACGGTCCCGCCCGTCCGCAGGCCGCAGGCGTGGTGGATGCCGGCGGTCACGACGGTCGCGTCGGTGATCCCCGTGGCGGCCACGGGGTCGGCCGACGCACCGGTGCGGCCGTTGCCGAGCTGCCCGGCGGTGCCGGGCCCCCAGCTCCCACGGCCCCAGCAGCGGACCTCCGCCGCCGCGGTGCGCAGGCACGCGTGCGAGCCGGATGCGGCGACCTCGATCGCGCCGGCGGTCCCGGGCACGTCGACCGGGCCCGGGCTCGACGCGCCGGTGACGGTCGAGCCGAGCTGTCCGTCGCTCCCGGCCCCCCAGCACCGGCTGGTCGAGCCACCGCGCGCGACGCACGTGAACCGCTCACCGGCGGTCACGTGTACGGCACCGTCCACGTCCGGGACGACGGCCGGGACGCTGCGGTCGACGGTCGTGCCGTCTCCGAGCTGACCGGTCTCGTTCCGACCCCAGCACGCGACCGTCCCGTCGTGGCGCACGATGCACGTGTGCGAATCACCGGCGGAGATGGCGACCGCGTCGCCGATCCCGCCGACCGCGACCGGAGCGAGGCGGTCGATCGTCGCCCCGTCGCCGAGCCGGCCGTCATCGCCTTCGCCCCAGCACGCGACCCCGCCCGAAGCACGGACGGCGCAGCTGTGCGCCTCGCCCGCGGCGACGGCGACCGCGTCGGTGATCCCGGCGACGTGGACCGGGTCGTCGCGGTCGGTCGTCGCCCCGTCACCGAGCCGGCCGTTGCCACCGTCGCCCCAGCACGCGACCCGGCCGTCCGCACGCACGGCGCACGCGTGGTCCTCGCCGGCGTCGATCGCGACGGCGTCGCCCAGGCCGCTCACCGCGACCGGGGTCGGGCTGGAGGACCCGTTGCCGTCGCCGAGCTGCCCGTCGCTCCCGGCGCCCCAGCAGCGGACGGTGCGGTCGGTGCCCAGCGCACAGGCGAACCCGTCCCCGACGGTGACGGCACTCGCCGTCCCCGCCCCCGGGACCGCGACGGGTACCGCCGAGAGCGTGCTCGTGCCGTTCCCGAGCCCGGCGCCCGCGGTGCCCCAGCACCAGACCTTCCCGTCGGGCTTCACCGCACAGGACTGGCTGCCGCCGGCCGCGACGGACGCGGCGCTCGCCGTGCCGGTCGCCACCGTCAGCGCGAACGCGCACGCGAGCACGACCGCGGTTACGGCGGCCCATGACCGGGCGCGGATCACGGCTGGGTGAAGGAGCAGCCTCGGCACGGGCATCGGGTGTCGCCTCTCGTTCGGTGTGGCCTCGCGCGGGCCCCGACGGTCGCCGGTCCCGCGGCCTGCGCTAGGGCGCAGGCCCCGCGAGCAAGTCGCGGAGCCTAGCCCGGCCGCGCAGGGCCGGCCATCGGTGGGATCAGCCATCTCGGCGCCGAGCGTCCGGCGACCGGGATGGGAGTCCACGTGACCGGCCGCCCACGGAGGGCGGCCGCGGACGGGCCGTCGACCGCGGATGGGCCGTTGGCCGCGGATGGGCCGTCGACCGCGGACAGGCGGTCGGCCGCGGACGGGCCGTCGACCGCGGACAGGCGGTCGGCCGCGGATGGGCGGTCGGCCGCGGTCGGCCGCGGTCGGCCGCGGTCGGGCGATGGACGATGCGCGACGCGGGGCCGGGACGAACGCCTCGGATGGCGACGGTCACACCCGGCCCGACTTCCCGTCGGTACCGTCGCCCCTCGTGTCTGTCGCGTCGCCCGTCCCACCCGAAGCCCCCGACGCCGACGTGCCCGCCGAGGCGTGGCGGCGGTGGGTGGACGAGATGCCGCCGTCGCGGGAGTGGGGGCTTCGGTGCGTGTCGGCCGCTCCGGGCGAGGTGGTGGTGCGGTTCACCGGTGGAGGGTTCCCGCTCAACCCCAACGGGAGCATCCACGGCGGGCTGGTGATCGCGATCGCCGACCAGGTCATCGGGCTGTGCGCCGCGACCCGCGCCCCCGGCAAGCTGCCGGCCACGGCGACGCTCAACACGTCGTTCCTCCGCCCGGCATTCGGTGCGCTCGTCTACACCGCGCGGGTGATCCAGGCGGGCCGCACGTTGATCTTCCTCGAGGCGACCGCCACCGACGAGCAGGACCGGATCTGCGCGACGTTCACCGGGACGTGGGCGGTGGGGGGCGCGGTGCCGCGGTGACGCGTCGGGTCCCGGTCAGTGGTCGACCGGCACCCGACGGGACTCCTCGACCGCCGCGGAGAGCGCGGCGCGGTTGGGCAGACCGAGCTTGGCGTAGGTCGTCGACAGGGCGCGCTCGACGGTCTTCTCGCTGACGAACAGCTGCGCGGCGATCTCGCGGTTGCGCAACCCCGACCGCACCAGGTCGGCGATCTGCCGCTCCCGCTCGGTGAGCACGCCCAACCCCGAATCGGTGTCCACCGCCGGACGGGGCCGCCGACGACCCAGGCGACGCAGATCGGTCTCGGCCCCGTCCGCCCACCCGTGCGCGCCGGTGCCCGTGAGTCGATCGGCGGCGCGCTCGAGGAGCACCAGTGCCTCGTCACGACGCCCGAGCGCGAGCAGGGCGCGGCCCGCCAGGGTCTCGCACCGTCCCGCCTCGATCGGCAGACCGGCCGCGAGCGAGCGGTCCGCCGCGGCAGACGTCCGCTCCAGGGCGCTCGCCGCGTCGCCTCGGGCGAGCGCGAGCTCGGCCGCCGCGCGCTGGGCGTGTGCATCCTCGGCCGGCAGAACCCCGCCGTGGGCGGCCGCCGTCGCCCGTGCCGACCAGGACTCGGCGCCCGCCAGGTCCCGTCCGGCGATCGCCGCGCGGGTCAGCACTTCGTATGCGGGAACGTGGCCGGACCGCGAGGTGCGCAGTCCCGGGTCGCCGCCACTCATGGCCAGCAGCACCTCGCGCGCCCCGTCGGGACGGCCCGCCTCCAGCAGCGGTACCGCCGAGTACAGCCCGCTCATCCCGGGGATGAGCCCGGGATCGGCGTGCCGGGCCAGCCGTACCGACGCCTCGCCGTCGGTGATCGCGTCCGACCGGCGACCCTGGGCGGTGCGCAGGAGCGCCCGCTGACCGAACGACACCGACAGGAACAGGTGCGGGGCCAGACGCCCGGCCGTGATCGCCTCGGTGAGCATCGCGTCCGCCTCGGCGAGCCGACCGAGCCGCAGCAACGACCACGTCGCGGCGGTGCGGGTGACGAGGACCGTCGCCCCCCGCGCCGTCTCGCGGGACACCCGCAGCACCCGGTCGGTCGTGGTGAGCGACCGGTGGTGTCGCTCGCAGACGGCCTCGGTCCAGCCGAGCCACAGTCCGAGGTCCAGGCGCGTGGCCAGTTCGGCGTCGGTCAACCCGTCGAACCGGTCGGCCGCCAAGTCCAGGTCGGCGTCCAGCGGCCCGCCGACGAAGTACCGGGCGAGCGCCAACTGGCCGGCGGCGACCGCCACCAGCGGCCGCAGGTCCAGGCGCTCCGCAGTGGCGAGCGCCGCCCGCGCCCGCTCGAGCATCTCCACCGGCCGGGTCTCGAACCCCGCGCACGCGGCGAGCTCGACGTCGAGCAGTACCGCCTCGGCCGACTCCGAGGACACCGCGGCGCGCGCGGCGGTCAGGCGGGCGTGGGCGTCGCGGTGCCGGCCGAGCAGGTGCTCCACCCCGGCACACCGCGCTTCCACGCCGCTTCGCCGTGGATCGTCGGCGGGCAGGAGCTCGAGGGCGACGCCCAGCGCGTCCCGTCCGTGATCGAGCCGTCCGGCGTCCACGGCCGCTCCCGCCTCGTCGACCCGTAGGCCGATCCGCTCGTCCGCGGTGTCCGGCACCCCGGGTACGAGCGCCGCCGCGGCGCCGTACCAGCGGGCCGCCAGGGCCGGGGCCCGCCGCGCACTCGCGTCGCCCGCCGCGCGCAGGGTGGCGACGGCGCCGGCGTCGCCCGGCACGGCCGAGCGCTCCAGGTGCGGGGCCCGGGCGGCCGGGTCGGCGCCCAGCGCCTCCAGGTGGGCGGCGATCCGTCGGTGCGCGGCGGCGATCCATCCACCGTCGGCGTCGGCGACGACGGTCGCGCGGACGATCGGGTGACGGAACACCAGCTCGCTCCCCTCGTCCACGGTCACCAGTCCGGACCGTTGGAGCTCGCCCACCAGCGACGGCACCGGCTCGGGCGCCAGGCCGGCGGCGTACGCCGCGACGGTCGCGTCGCAGGGATCCCCGGCCACCGCCGCGCCGCGCAGCAGGCGCAGCCCGTCGGGGGACAGCGCCCGAAGCTCCCCGGCCAGCGCGACCCGCACGTCGGTCGGGACGCTGGGGGAGGGCTCGCCGACCCGTCCGGGTGATCGCCCGTCCCGGATGTGGGCCCGCGCGAGCGCGAGCAGGAAGAACGGCGTGCCCCCGCTCTCGCGGTGCAGCGCGCGGGCGATGTCCGGCCCCACGGCGTCGCCGAGGACCGCGGCACAGGCCGTGGCGCTCAGCGGGTCCAGGTCCAGTCGCACCGCCTCGTGCTCTCGAACCGCGCGGGCGAGGGCGGATTCCAGGGCGGGCGCGAGCGGGGACGGACGGAGACCGAGCGCCAGCCGGACCGGCGCGCGCGGTGGACGGGCCGACAGATACGCCAACAGCTCCGCCGACGCGGCGTCGGCCCAGTGCAGGTCGTCGAGGACGAGCAGCAGTGGACGCTGCCGAGCGATCGTCTCCAGCAGGCGACGCAGTGCGGCGTAGCCCCGGTGCCGCTCGTGGGTGGGGGTGGCGTCGGTCCCGAGCGGGGCGGACAGGCCCGGAAGGATCGGGGCGAGCGCCGGCCCGTCGTCGCCGGCCAGGGCGGCCCGCTCGCCCGGGTCACGGTCCCGGATCCAGTCGTCGAGCGCGTGACGGACGATGCCGAACGGGGGCTCGGCGTCGAAGTCCGCCGCCCGGCCGTCGAGCACGAGGTAGCCGCGCTCGCGGGCGGCCGTGGCGAGCTCGCGCAGCAGACGGCTCTTGCCGATGCCCGCCGGTCCCGCGATCTGCGCCATCCACGGTCCGGGGGCGTCGAGGATCGCACCGGCTTGGGCCAGGTCGGCATCGCGCCCCGCGAGCGGCCCCGCCCCGTCGAACACGCCGCGAGCCTATTCGACATGAGGGACGTCGTGAGGGAAACCCCCGATGCAGGTCGACATCGCGCCGGAGACGATCGGCGTCGTGCAGCGCAACGGCTCGACTCACCATGTCCCCGTCGATCGCGCGGCGTTCGACGCCGCGACCGCCGTCCGGTCACGGGCGGGTGGCCCCCGACCGCCGCGCGGGCGGGCCATCAGGCGGATCGACCGCGGCGGCGATCCGGCCGCTACCGGATCGCCGGGGCCGTCCCGGAGGTACGTCGCCCACCCGGGGACCGCGCCCACGGCCGCGGAGATGCGCGTCCTGCGGTTGCTCACCGGCAGCCTGTCGCTCGCGGAGATCGCCCGGGAGATCCACGTCTCGCGCAACACGGTCAAGAGTCACGTCCGGCGGTTGTACGTCCGTCTGGAGGTCGGCGGCCGCACCGACGCCGTCACGGTCGCGCGGGAGCGCGGTCTGCTGTGACCGCCGGCCCGCCCGCACGCGGTCGCGGAGGACGTGAGGGGCACGGCGAGGGGTTTCCCCGATGTGGGCCGGGGGCCGGCCGCGCGAACCTCGATGTCGTGCGGATCCAGGCAACGAGACCATCGCCGGTGCAGAGCGCGCCGGACGCCAGCGGCCGGGAGCCGCGCGGCGGACGCGGATCACGACGGCTCGCCCGCGTCATCGGCGCCGTCGTGGCGTGCACGCTCGTCCTCGCCCCGGCGGCGCACGCGTTCCCCAGCGGCCACGTCGTGTCACCCGAGCGGTGGAAGGCCTACGTCGTCGGTGACGTCGTCGTCGCCGACTACTCGTGCACCGACGTCTACCCGACGCCGCAGGGCTGCGAGGGGCCGGTCCCCAGCGGGAGCCCGGTCGACACGTCGACCCCGGGACGGCACGAGTTCGCGGTCTGGGCGCGCAGTGACGTGGCTTCCACGTCGTCCCCCGTCAATTACTGGGTGGTGGGCATCACGACGCCGACCGTCGACGCCGAGATCGACCGCGGATCGAGGGTCCCGGCGGACTTCGACTGCGAGGCGCTGAATTCCCTGTGCTCCGCCACGGTCGTGCTTCCCGGTGGGGAGATCGTGCCGATCGCCGACGGCGATCCGTTGCCGGCGACGACGATGGGCGTCCACGAGCTGCGGATCCGGATGTCGAACCTCTCCGGCGAGCGGTCGTCGACGGTCACGCGGACCTATCGCGTCGTCGACGTCGCCGACCCGACACCGGACCCCGATCCCGCCCCGGTCGACCCGCCGGTCACGACCCCGACCGATCCCCCGGTGGTCGACGCTCCGGCGCCGCCGACGCAGGTGGCGCCGGTGACGGTGCCCCGCACCTGCCCGATCCGGGCGATCGAGCTCCTGGCGATCCGCCCCGGAGGCACCCGGTCGCGTCCGACGGCACGGCTGCACGGGTGGGCCGACCGGTCGCTGGCCGGCGACGTCGTCCGGATCCGTCGTGACGGGCGAACGGTGGGGCGGACGACGGTGCGGCGTGACGGGTCGGTCGCGGTGACGGTGGCGGCTCCGCGCGACGGCCGGGCCCGGTCGCGGGCGCGGTACCGGTTGACCGTCGGCGGGTTGCGCTCGCGGGCACTCAAGGCCACGCGCCACCTCGTCTACACGACGGTCGCGCGTCGCGGCGACGGCAGCGTCGTCGTGACGGGACGGTCGACCCTGCGCCGGGCTCCGCGGGGGTACGAGCTCGTCGCCGGGTCGACCTGTGGGGTCGGCCCGTCGGCGACGACCCGGGTGCGCGCGGACCGCAAGGGTCGGTTCCGTGTGGTGCTGCGACCCCCGGCGTCCGGCGAGGGCCTGATCTACCGCCTGCGGGCCGCGGGCCGGTCGGCGACGCTGCCGGTGGTGGTGCTCGCGCGGTAGCCGGGCCGCTCCCCGCCTGGGAGCGGCGGGGAGCGGCGGGGAGCGGACCGGGGCGGTTGGCGGCGACCGTGCGGCGTTGACGTCGCAGGACGACGGGAACGCCGCAGGCTCCGGTGAGACTCGGCCGACGGTGTGGCGTTGACGTCCCGGGGTGACGGGAACGCAACAGGCTCGAGGCGTGGTGGGCCGACGGTGTGGCGTTGACGTCACCGAATGACGGGAACGCAACAGGCTGCAGGAGTGGCGGGCCGCCCGTGCGGCGTTGACGTCACCAAACGACGGGAACGCCACACGCTCCCGCCGCCCTCGGCCGCCCCACCGGCTGGCCTCCACCGCCCGCCACCTCACTCGTCCGGCTCGTCCACCGCGGCCGGGCGCGTCCCGGCGTAGGGATCCTTGGGCGAGCGGTCGTCCGACAGGCTGTCGCGGGAGCGCAGCGTCAGATCCTCGATCGCGTCGGCGAGGTGGATCGGGGCGATGTGGTGGTCGTCGCGCTCCACCCGTAGGCGGTGGGCGCGCAGCAGGACGTCGGCGTGGGTGTGGCCGGCGGGCGGCTCGAACCGGTACGACGCCAGCTCGATGAGGAAGCCGAGCGGATCGCGGAAGTAGATCGAGTCCATGAACCCGCGGTCCTTCACGCCGCTGTGCTTGATCCCGCGCTCGTCGAGCCGCTCGACGGTCTGCGCGAACGTCGCCTGCGACACCGACAGCGCGAGGTGGTGCACGACCCCGGCATCGCGGTGACGGCGGGCCGGGTCGGGGGCGCGGGTCTCGTCGGTGAAGATCGTGATGAGCCGCCCGTCACCGGGATCGAAGTACAGGTGGCTCTCGTGGTCGCGGTCGAGGTTGGGCTGCTCGAACACGAACGGCATGCCGAGCAGCCCCTCCCAGAAGTCGATCGACGTGCGGCGGTCCGCGCCGATCAGCGTGATGTGGTGGACGCCCTGGCTCTGGATCTTGCGCAGGGGCGGGGACGGGGACATCGCTCGGGCCTCGATTCGTCGGCGGGTGGCTCGGCCGCAGCATGCCGTGTTCCGTCGCCGACGTCGACGACGCCCCGGGGTTCGGCCGGGCGTCGACTAGGGTTCCGGGGGTGCGCGGAGGCCTGTTGGAGCGCGATGCGCAGATCGCCACGCTCGAGCGGGCCGTCGAGCGGGTGGCCACGGGGCACGGCTCGGTCCAGCTGCTCGCCGGTCCGGCGGGGATCGGCAAGACGACGCTCCTCGACGTCGCCGGCGACGTCGCACGGGAGCGGGGCGCCCTGGTGCTCGGGGCACGGGCATCGGAGCTCGACCGCGGGTTCGGGTTCGGCGTCGTCCACCAGCTGCTGGACGCGACCGTGCGGGCGGCGGACGACGCCGAGCGCGCCCGACTGTTCGCCGGCGCGGCGGGTCGCGCCGAGCCGCTCTTCGGGGCGGCGGACGCCGCGGCCGATCCCGAGCATGCCGTGCTCAGCGGGCTGTACTGGCTGATCACCACCCTCGCCGAGGACCGACCGGTCGTGCTGAGCGTCGACGACCTGCACTGGGCCGACGTCGGCTCGCTGCGCCTGCTGGAGTTCCTCGCCCGGCGCATCGACGATCTGCCGGTGCTCGTGGCCGGCACCGTGCGACGCAACGAGCCCGGCTCGCCCACCGCACTGCTCGCGGCGATCGAGGCCGCGCCGGCGTCGACCGCGATCGAGCTGTCGCCCTTGAGCGTCCCCGCCGTCGGGCGCCTGCTCGAGGGCGCGCTGGACGCGACCCCCGACGACGACTTCCGTGACGCGGCCGGACGGGTCACGGGCGGCAATCCGCTGCTGCTGTCCGTCCTGACCCGCGAGGCCACCGGACAGGGCCTGCGCGGCCGTGCCGACGAGGTCGATCGACTCCCGGAGCTGGGCGCCCGCGGCCTGGCGCCCACCGTGGTGCGGCGACTCGCGGCGCTCGAGGATGCCGCGACGACCGTCGCGTGGGCGGCAGCGGTCGTCGGCGAGCGGGGCCGGATCGAGGACCTGATCGCGTTGGCGGGGCACGAGCCCCACGTGGTGCACAGGGCGCTCGGGGCGCTCGCGGCGGCCGGGATCGTGCGGCCCGAGCGATGGGAGTACGTGCACCCCCTCGTGCGCGAGGCGGTTCTGGAGTCGATCCCCGCCGGGCGGCGCACGCGCTTGCACCGGCTCGCGGCCGAGCGGTTGCGCGAGCGCGGCGCGCGACCGGCCGAGGTCGCGCTGCACCGGTTGGCGACCGAGCCGTCCGGGGATCCCGATGCGGTCGACGACCTCCGTGCTGCGGCACGCGACGCGGCGGCGGAGGGGGCGACGAGCACCGCCGTCGAGCTCCTCCGGCGGGCCGTCGACGAGCAGGCGCCCGGGGCCGACCGTGTGGGGCTGCTGGCCGAGCTCGCCGAGCACGAGGTGCGCACGCTCGACCCGGCCGGGGCGGTGCACGCGCGCGAGGCCATCGACGCCGGCGTCCGGGGTGCCGACGGCGTCCGTGCCCATGCTGCCCGCGGAACCGCGCTCCTGCTCTCCGATCCACTGGCCGCCCTGTCCGAGATCGACACGGCTCGCGCGCAGGCGCGCGATCGCGGCCTGCGGTTGCGCCTCGACGCGTCGGCACTCGAAGCGCTCGTCTTCGTCGACGCGCTCGCCGCGCCGCGCGACGACCGCTACCGGGCGATCCGCGGCAAGCCCGACCCGTCGGTGGTCGAGCTGGCGCATCTCGCGTCCGAGGAGGCGCTGGCCGGCCGTCCCGCCGACGTGGTCGTGGCGCTCGGGCTCCGCGCGCTGTCCGGCGGCACGCTCCTCCGCGAGGTCGGTCCCGGCGGGTCGACGTGGAACCTGTTGAGCCACGCGCTGCGGTTCGCCGAGCGACCCGACCTGGCGCGCCGGACCCTCGTCGACGGCGACCGCGTCGTCCGCGAGCGCGGCCTGCGCACGGCCGGCGCGTTCGTCGACCAGGCGTGGGGGTACTGGCACCGCGACTTCGGCTCGGCGGCTCGCGGGCTCGCCCACGCGCAGGCGGCGCACGACGGGCTGGTCGACGCGGGCGTCCCGATCTCGCTCGCGGCGGTGGCGGCGATCGTCGCGGAGAACCTCGTGCTGCTCGACCGGGCCGCCGAGGCCGACGAGCTCATGGACCGGCCGTTCGGGGCGGCGGAGGAGACGTTCGTCGAGGTCTTCGCCCTGACCGCCCGCGGCCTGACGCGCACGCTCTCCGGACGTCACGACGAGGCCGAGGTCGACCTGCGACGGGTCGTGGCGATCCTCGACGCCCGTGGGTGGCGCGCACCGTGGGCGGCCCGTGGCCGGATGCGCCTGGCCGAGCTGCTCGTCGCGCGGGCTCGCGCGGATGCCGGCGCGACCGCGTCCGCCGATGACCCGGCGCACGCCGGCGCGGGTACGGCGGTCGACGGTCGCCAGGGCCCCGGGCACGAGTCGTCCGGTGCCACGGAGGACGTGGCCGTCGCGGCACTCGACGCCGATGCCGTCGCGGAGGCACGCGAGCTGATCGGCCACGACGTCGCCGTGGCCGAGGCGGCCGGAACCCGCGGGGCGCTCGGGGCGGCGCTCCGCGTGCGGGCGCTCACCGAGGACGGCGCGACACGGCTGGAGACCCTGCGGGGCGCCGAGCGGATCCTCGCCGGATCACCGCTGCGGTTGGAGCACGGTCGGGCGCTGCTCGATCTGGGCATCGCGCTGCGCCGGGCCGACGAGCGGGCCGCGGCGCGCGACGCGCTTCGCGGGGCGCTCGACATCGCCGGTCCCACGGAGTCCGCGTGGCTCGCCCGTCGGGCCCGTGACGAGCTGCGCGCCAGCGGCGGTCGCCCCCGCCGCGAGCGCGCCACCGGGTTGCCGTCGCTGACGTCGAGCGAGCGCCGGATCGCCGAGCTCGCCGCCGAGGGACTCACCAACCGGCAGATCGCCGAGGCGCTCTGGGTGACCCGCAAGACCGTCGAGTTCCACCTGAGCCGCGCCTACGCCAAGCTCGACATCGGCTCGCGTCGCGAACTGGCGACGGTGCTCGGCGTCCCGACGGCGGCGTGAGGCTCCGGCCCGGATGGGCCCGGCTCGGGGCGTGATCGGGGCGCCGCGTCCGGGTCCTGCGCGCCATCGCTCGAGCATCCGGCCAGGTGGTTGTCGCCGCCGAGACGACCCGCCGGCCCCCTGACCACGGGCACACCGAAATCCTGGGGTCGCGGTCTGGGGTGCCGGCGCTGCGACATCGTGCGGGTGGCTGGGACCATCCCCCGATGATCCCGACCCGCCCGGCTCCCCCTCCGGCGCCGCCCACCCGCCCGGCCCGCGTGGCCCGGCGCCGCCTGCTCACGATGATCGCCTCCGTCCTCGGCGTCTCATTGCTCGGTGCCGCGAGCGCCCAGGCGGCGTCGACGATCGACTATGACCACCCCGGCGGCACGATCACGATCACCGGCTCCGCGGGCGAGGAGCACGTCCTGCTCTCGCACGAAGGGAACTCCCCCGCGGACACCACCGTGGTCAACATCACCGACTTCAACGGCTCGTCGCTGACGCCGGCGGCGGTGGCCGCGGGCTGCGTGGCGAACGACCCCTACGGGGATTGGAAGTGCCCCCGTCCCGCCCGGATCGTCGCGAATCTCGGAGCCGGCAACGATCAGTTCAGCGTCTACGAGGACGAGCCGACGTTCACCGTTCCGCTCGAGGTCCTCGCCGGCCCCGGCGACGACCGGATCGACGGCGCCAGCGGCCCCGACGTGATCCACGGCGGCGACGGCGGCGACCACCTGACCGGCCGCGGCGGTGATGACCGGCTCTACGGCGAGAACGGCAACGACACCCTCAACGGGGACTTCGGAACCTCGACCCCGGGCGGCAACGACCTGCTCGACGGCGGCGCGGGCGACGACGAGTTCGAGCAGTACGTCGGCTTCGGATCCCCCGCCTCGCTCGCCGGCAACGACACGTACATCGGCGGACCCGGCAACGACAGCTTCAGCTACTTCAACCGCGCGGATCCGGTGAGCATCACCCTCGACGGGGTCGCCAACGACGGCAAGGCCGGCGAGACGGACAACATCCACCCCGACATCGAGACGGTCGGCGGCAGCGCCGGCAACGACGTCATCGTCGGCTCGCCCGGCAACGACCACCTCTGGGGCTCCGACGGCGACGACGTGATCCGCGGTCTGGGCGGCAACGACCGGCTTGCCGGCGACAACGGCAACGACACGATCGATGGGGGAGCCGGCAACGACGAGCTCTCCGGCGGCTGCATGACCGACACGCTCGTCGGCGGTCCCGGTGTCGACGCGTTCTACTCCGACGCCGCCCCGTTCTCGACCTGCGGCGCATCGCTGCGCAGCCCGCTCGACCGGATCGACGCGGTCGACGGTGAGCCCGACGCCCTGATCTTCTGTCAGGAGACCGGCGACCAGGCCGGCGACGTCGCCAACGTCGACGCGATCGACCCGGTGACCAACAGCGGCGCCGGCGCCTGCGCGACGATCAACGTCTCCGCGCCCGGTGGTGGCGGTGGTGGTGGCAACCCGGTCAACGATCCCCCCGCGGGCGATGGCGGCGGATCGACGACGACGCCGCTGAAGGGCACGCGCCGCGCCAAGCTCGGCAAGACGTTGGTGCTGCTCACCGGCACGGGCAAGAAGGGCCAGGCCGCCAAGCAGGCGATCTCCCGCAAGAAGAAGCGCCTGACCCTCGGCACGCTCCGCGCGACGAAGAAGACGAAGGTCACGACCACGGCGACGGTCCGCTACCGCGGGCGCACGGTGCGCCTGGGCCGGGTCGCGACGACGGTGAAGGCGAAGAGCACGAAGACGCTGAGCATCAAGATCGGCCGCAACGGCCTTCGCGCGCTGGGGAAGTCCAAGAAGGTCAGCGTCAAGGTGGCGTTCAAGGTCGGCAAGAAGACCTACAGGAAGACCTTCCGGATCAAGGTCGGCCGGTAGCGAGGCGGCCGGTGGCGGCAGGTCGGCCGGTGGCACGGTCGGCGGGCCGCCGCCGGTCGGCGGCCTCAGCCGCGGAGGGCGAGGTACGGGCCCAGCACGACCAGTGCCACGGCCAGGACGACCGTCAGGCGGTGGGCGGGGATCGCGCGCGCGATCCGCCAACCGAGGAGGACCCCGACGAGCTCGGGCACCCCGACGACGACGGCCAGCGACCAGTCGATCGCGCCCTGGGCGGCATAGCCGACCGTGCCGACCGTGGCGATGACGACCGACTGGACCTGGGCGGCAGCCAGTGCCGCGAGCACCGGCACCCCGAACGCGACCAACAGCGGCACCGCGAGCATCGGGCCGCCGAGCCCGAA
>JBFWKS010000064.1:0-15771 GCA_050252545.1 Solirubrobacteraceae bacterium | reverse complement strand
GCCACGCAGGCGCTGTGGCTCGGCGGCGGGGCGGGCCTGCTGGCGGCGGTCCTCGCCGCGGTGCTCGGGCCGACGTGGATCGCGGCGCTCGGGGGCGAGGGCGACACCGCCGACGACGCCGTCCGGTACCTGCGGATCGCGGCGCCCGGCCTGGGGTGCGCGGTCCTCGGCCTGGCCGCCCAGGGCTGGTTGCGCGGCACCGGCGACCTGCGCACCCCGCTGCTCGTCGTGATCGTCGGCAACGTGGTGAACGTCGTCCTCAACCCGTTGCTCATCCACGTCGCCGGATGGGGCCTGACCGGCAGCGCGATCGCGACGCTCACCGGGCAGACGGTGATGGGCGGGTGGTTCGTCGTGCTGCTCTGGCGGGCGGGCCGCCCGACCGTGCCCGGCGAGCGCGCCGACCGGCGACCGTCGGGGCTGCTCCTGCGTCGCCTGGGCCGGACCGGGCTGCTCTTGCTCGTACGGACCGGGGCGCTGCTGCTGACGTTCGCGGTGGCGGCGGGGATCGCGGCGCGGAGCGGCGAGCCGGCGCTCGCGGCGCACCAGATCGGGTGGCAGCTCTTCGTCTTCCTCGCGCTCACGCTCGACGCGATCGCGATCGCCGGCCAGGTCCTCATCGGCCGGGCGCTCGGCGGGTCGCGCGTCGACGAGGCCCGCTCCGCCGCCGGCCGGATGGTCGTGCTGACCGTCGTGCTCGGCACGCTCGTCGGGCTCCTCCTGCTCGTCGCGCGCGACCCGATCCTGTCGGCGTTCACCCCCGACGGCGAGGTCCGCGCCCAGGCGCGCGAGATGTGGCCGCTGCTCGTGCTCATGCTCCCGTTCGCCGCGGCGGTGTTCGCGTTCGACGGGATCCTCATCGGCGCCGGCGACGCAGGGTTCCTCGCCGTGGCGATGGTCGCCGCCGCGGTCGTCGGGCTGCCGGTGATGCTCGCGCTGCACGACGCGGGCGAGGGGATAGCGGGGGTGTGGACCGGGATCGTCGTCGTGATGGCCGCGCGCCTGGCCGGCACCGCCTGGCGGTTCCGCGGCGGACGGTGGGCGCGGGCCGGGGCGTGGCGGGGGTAGCCCGACCGCGGCCAGGCCACCACTCGGGAGGGCCACGCCGCCTGCGGCGCCCGGGCGGACCGGCGGCCCGCCACCGATTCGTCCCACACCCGTCCCTACCGGCGGTAGGCTCGCGTGGGCCGGCCCGCGGGGATGGGTCCCCCGACGACCGGTCGCCGTCGTCCCGCCGTCTCGTCGTCAGCCGTCCCGAGGTCCCAGATGCCCGCTCCGCCGCTCCGTCATCGGCGCGACCGCCACCCCGACGGCACCCGCCGCACCACCGACGACGGCCCCGCCGCCCGCCGCCCCGTCGACGTGCGCCGCGCCCCCGTCGTGCGCCGGATCTCGTCGACGGTCGCCGCCGTCGCCCTGCTCCTGGCCGTGCCGAGCGCCGCGTCGGCCTGGGCCCCGGCGGACTCGGCGACGATCCGTCCGGGATCGGAGACCCGCACCGACGGTGGCCAGTGCACCGCGAACTTCGTCTTCGTCGACGGCGACGACGTGCTCATCGGCCAGTCCGCGCACTGCGCGACCACCGGGGACGCGACCGACACCGACGGGTGCGAGGCCGGGAGCCTGCCGGTCGGGACCCCGGTGACGATCGAGGGCGCCACCCGGCCCGGCCGGATCGCGTACAGCTCGTGGGTGACGATGCAGGCCCGGGGCGAGCAGGACCCCGACGCGTGCGCGTTCAACGACTTCGCCCTCGTGCGGATCGATCCCGCCGACCACGGTCGCGTCAACCCGAGCGTGCCGTACTGGGGCGGCCCGACCGGCCTGGGGGCCGACACCGCCACCGGCGACCCGGTCCACTCGTACGGCGCCTCGTCGCTGCGGGTCGGCCTGGAGCTCCTGAAGCCCAAGGCCGGGATCGCGCTGGGCCAGACCGGGGGCGGCTGGAGCCACCCGGTGCTGACCGTCACCCCCGGCCTGCCCGGCGACTCCGGGAGCGCCGTCCTGTCGCGCGACGGACGGGCGCTCGGGACCCTGAGCACGCTGAGCCTGCTGCCGTTGCCGGCGACCAACGGCATCGGCGACCTCCGCCGCGAGGTCGAGTACGCCCGCGCCCACGGCGCCGGGATGGCCGGCCTGCGGCTGGCCACCGGGACCGAGCCGTTCGCCGCCGTCGACGCGGCCCGCGCCGGCCGCGAGCTCGGCGCCCGCCTGCAGCGCGACGTCGCCGCGATCCTCGACGGCACGACCGTCCGGCGCCTGCTCGGCACGCTCTCCGGCCTGGTGGGTTGAGCCGATCGGTGCGTGGAGCGGGCAGGCGACCCCACGGTGACGGGGCGGCGGGATCGCACGGCGCGGCCCGACCGATCGTGCGCGGCGGCCCACCGCTCCCGTCGCACGGCGCTCCCCGGCCAGCATGCCCGGCCGTTGCTAGGTTGCCGACGTGACCGACGACGCCCCGCGCCCACGCCGCCGCCTCGTCGATCGACTCGCGGCCCGCGACCCCACCGGCGTCATGCCCGAGGCGCTGCGGATCGGGCGTCGGCTACCGGGCGCCGCGTTCCTCGAGCGCCAGGGGGACCGGATCGAGCGGGCGGTCGTCGGCGAGCTGCGCCGTCGCCTCGAGATCCCCGCCCTCCCCGCCGGCTCCGACGACGGCGGCGCCCCGGCGCCCGGCCGCGACGCGGGCCACGACGGCGCGCCCCGGTCCGACGGCCGCCCCGGTCGCTCCGACCGCGGCACGGCGAACGGCGCCGCCCCCGACGCGGATCCGACCGCGACGATGGAGCAGCTGCTGCAGCGCTCGGTCGCCGAGAGCCGCGACGACAGCCGCCGGAGCCTCTTCCGCACCCTGCTGTCGGAGATGGTGCCCGACGAGGCCCGCATCCTCGCCGCGCTCGCCGACGGCCGGCCGTTCGCGGTGATCCACATCGCCACCCCCGGGAGCCACGGCACGATCGTGCTCGAGAACGCCAGCAGCGTCGGGCGCTCCGCCGGGGTGACGCTCGTCGACCAGGTCCCGACGTACCTGTCGCACCTGCGCGGCCTGGGGCTCGTCGAGATCGGCCCGAGCCACCCGTCGCTCAACGACGAGTACGCGGTGCTGCTCACCGACCGGCCGGTGCAGGAGGCGCGGCAACGCGCCCGGGCCGGCGGACGCCGTCCGGCGCGGATCATCCGCCGGTCGGTCCGGATCTCCGCCCTCGGCGCGGAGCTGTGGCGGTCGACGAGGCCGGCCGCATGACCGTCCCCGTCGCCGCGATCTTCGAGCACGCGTGGTGGATCTACGTCCTGCTGCCGTTCGCGTGCGCGTTCGTCGGCTGGTCGACGAAGCTCGTCGCGGTGGAGATGATGTTCCGCCCGATGGAGTTCCGCGGGTGGAAGGACCCGTGGCTCGGCTGGCAGGGGCAGATCCCGCGCCGGGTGGCGAAGATGGCCGGCATCGCGACCGAGACGGTGTTCGGGTCGATCCTCAAGCCGCAGGACCTGCTCGACCAGATCGACCCGGACGCGATGGTCCGCGAGCTGGAGGAGCCGATCCGCGAGTCGATCGAGGAGATCGTCCGCGAGGTCGTCGACACGTACCAGCGCGGAGCGTGGGACGCGATGCCCGACCGGGCCCGTCGCGCGCTCGTGCGCCGGGTGCAGGCCGAGGCGCCGACGGTCGTGGGCAACCTCATGGACGACCTGCGGGAGGACATCGACCGCGTCGTCGACCTCAAGCACGTCGTCGTCCAGAACCTCATCGCGAACAAGGACCTCGTCAACCGGTTGTTCCGCAACACCGGTGGCGACGCGTTCGGATTCATCATCAAGTCCGGGATCTGGTTCGGCCTGACGATCGGGATCGTGCAGTCGATCACCTACGGCCTGACGAACAACCACTGGCTGCTGCCGGCGTTCGGCGTGCTCGCCGGTGGCCTGACGGACTTCGTCGCGCTGCAGCTCATCTTCCGTCCGGTGAAGGAGAGGCGGATCCTCGGCATCCGCTACCAGGGCCTGTTCCACCGCACCCGCGCACAGGTGACGAAGGACTACAGCGCCCTCATCGCCCGCGACGTCCTGACCCCGGCCGTCGTGATGCGCGGGGTGCTGACCGCCCCGACGTCCGACAAGCTCTTCGCGCTCATCACCGACGAGGTCGGCCGGGCGATTGACCACCAGACCGACGCGGTGCGCCCGCTGGTGAACCTCACCGTCGGGTCGCGGCGGTACCAGGAGCTGAAGGAGCGGGTGGCCCAGGTCGTGCTCGCGAAGATGCCCGAGACGACCGCGCTGGTCGAGCAGTACGCGACGACCGCGATGGATCTGGAGACCCTCGTCGCCGAGCGGATGGAGGGCCTGTCGAACGACGAGTACGAGGGCCTGATCCGCCCGGCGTTCAAGGACGACGAGTGGGTCATCGTCGCGGTCGGCGCGATCCTCGGCGGCATCGTCGGCGAGATCCAGGTGATCCTCATCACCGGCGGGATCTGACCGGGGCGGGCCGTACTCGGTCGGTCCGCGGCTCCGGCGACGCCGTCGAGGTCGTCGAGGTCGCCGTCGCCGCCCCCGTCGGGCGCGGTGGGGTGCGCCGGCAGCCAGAGCAGGACGACCACGGCGCCGGCCGCGGCCACGCCCGCCGCGACGAGGCAGCCGACCTGCAGGCCGTCGAGGAACCCCGACTGCGCGAGCGCCACGAGCGACGACGCCGCGGCCTCGTCCCCTGTCGCCGCGATCCGCTCCGCGGTGGCGACCGCCGCCCCGACCGACTCGCGTGCCGACTCCAGCGCCTCCTCGGGCAGGGGCGAGCCGGAGAACGCGTCGCGGTACATCGACAGCGCGACGCTGCCGACGACGGCCACCCCGAAGGTGCCGCCGAGCTCGCGGGTCGCGTCGTTGACGGCGGAGCCGATGCCGGCCTTGGCCTTCGGCACCGCGCCCATGATCGCCTCGGTGGCGGGCGTGCTCGTGAGCCCCAGGCCCGATCCCATGAGGACCATCTGCAGGGCCATCGTGAGGTACGCCGTGTCGACGTCGACCGTCGACGCCCAGGCGAACCCCGCCGCGAAGAGCAGCATGCCCCCGGCGACGACGAGCTTCGTGCCCGTCACGACGGCCACGCGCGACCCCGCGACCGACAGCACCGCGGTGCAGACGGCGAACGGCAGCATCCGCAGCCCGGTGTCGAACGGCCCGTAGAGCTTGACGAACTGGAAGTACTGGGTGACGAGGAAGATGAACCCGAAGAGCGCGAAGAACGCGAAGGTGATCGACAGCGCGGCGGCGGTGAACCGCAGGTTGTGGAAGATCGACAGGTCGAGCATCGGGTGGCGCTGCCGCCGCTCCCACGCCACGAAGGTCGCGAGCAGCGCGGCCGCCACGGCGCCGACGCCGAGGGTCGCGCCGGACATCCACCCGCGCTCCGGCGCCTCGATGAGCGCGTAGACGACGAGCCCGAGCCCGAGGCACGACAGGAGGATGCCGCCGGCGTCGAGCGGCGGGGTCGCCGGATCGCGGGACTCCGGCACCCGGAGGACGACGCCGACGAGGGCGACGAGCGCCACCGCGCCGGGGAAGAGCAGCGTGCTGTTCCACGACACGTACTCCACGAGGAACCCGCCGACGACCGGGCCGACGGCGATCGCCACGCCCGCGGCGGCGCCCCACAGGCCGATCGCCTTCGCCCGCCGCGTCCGGTCGGTGAAGACGTTGGAGATGATCGACAGCGTCCCCGGGAAGATCACCGCCGCCCCGACGCCGGCGATCGCGCGCCAGGCGATGAGCTGGGTCGGGTTGGCGGCCGTCGCCCCGCCGATCGAGCCGACGGCGAAGACGACGAGCCCGATGACGAGCAGCCGCCGGCGGCCGAACCGGTCCGAGAGCGTGCCGGCCGCGAGGACGAGCGCCGCGAACGCCAGGTTGAACGCGTCGACGATCCACAGCAGGTCGGTCGTCGTCGCACCCAGGTCCTCGGTCAGCCGGGGCAGCGTGATGTTGACGATCGTCGTCGACAGGTTGATGACGAGGACCGCGACGCAGACGATCGCGAGGATCACGCGCTCGGGGCCGGAGAACGCGGACGACGACCGCGTGGCGGAGGGCATGCGCAAGCAGGCTAGAGACGTGATGTGACAGTGTCAAGTGAGCGGAGGACGGGACGGCGCGGCCGGTCGTGGGCGGCCGCGGTGCGCGGGACCGGGCCGCGCGACGGCGACCACGGGCGCGCTCGCCGCGCGGGACCGGGACAGGCAGCGGGGTGAGCGGTGGACGGCGCGCGGCGCTGCGCGCGGCGCGGCGCGTGATCGCCGCGCGCGAGCCCGCCGTTCAGGGCGCGATCCGACGCGTCGCGCCGCCCGGCCGCAGCGCGTCGACGAGCGTCGCCGAGAGGAGCGCCGCCAGCTCGTCGGGGCCGGCCTCGGGGACGTCGATGGCGAGGATCCCGTCGCGGGCGAGCGTCGCCAGGCCGTGCATCGTCGTCCAGCACAGCAGCGCGAGGGTCCGGGGGTCCCGCCCGTCGCCCCAGCCGTCGTCGGCGGCGGCCCGGACCCCCCGGTCGAGCACGTCGAACGGCCGGGCGCGGGCGGCGACCAACGCCGGATCGTCGAGGTTGAGCAGCTCCGGACGGGTGAGGACCGCGAACATCGCGCCACGCTCGAGGGCGAACCGCACGTACGCCGTGCCGATGCCGCCGAGGCGCGTGATCGGGTCGGCGCCCCCGGCCGCGTCGTACCCGGACCGCAGCGCGTCGGCCAGCGCCGCGTACCCCTCCTGCGCGACGGCTGTGAAGAGCCCCGCCCGGTCGCGGAACACGTGTCCCGGAGCCTGGTGGGACACGCCCGCCCGTCGCGCGATCGCCCGCAGGCTCACCGCGCCCACCCCGACCGCCTCGAGCTCCTCCTCGGCCGCCCGGACGAGCGCCTCGCGTAGATCTCCGGAAGGGGGGCGCGCGGCCATGCGCACATGATGGTCGGATCCGGGAGCGGCGTGGTGGCGGCCCGCCGGCACGGGAGCGGCCCCAGTGGTGGCGGCCCGCCGGCACGGGAGCGACCCCGCGGTGGCGACGCGGGCGCTGCCGGCCGGTGCGGGCCACCCCGCGACCCGTGGCCCGCTTCACGATGGCCGCCGCGCCCCGGGCTACTCCAGCGGCGCGGGCACGTCGAACCCGCGGTCGCGGGCGCACTGCTCGATCCGGGCGACGACCGTCTCGATCACCGCCACCCGCGCCCACTTCTTGCTCTCGGCGGCGACGACGTCCCACGGCGCGTGCGGGGTGTCCGTCTCGGCGAGCATCTCGTCGATCGCCCGTTCGTACTCGGGGCGCCTCGCGCGGTTGCGCCAGTCCTCGTCGGTGAGCTTCCACGCCTTGAGCGGGTCGCCGCGGCGGCGCTCGAACCGCCGCAGCTGCTCCTCGTCGCTGACGTGGAGCCAGATCTTGACGAGCATCGTGCCGTCGTCGACGAGCTGCTGCTCGAACTCGCGGATCTCGCCGTACGCCCGCCGCCACTGCTCCTCGTCGGCCAGGCCCTCGATCCGCTCGACGAGCACCCGCCCGTACCACGTGCGGTCGTAGACGCACATCCCACCGCGGCCCGGCAACGGCACCCAGAACCGGTGCAGCCAGTGGTGGCGCAGCTCGTCCGGCGACGGCGCCGAGAACTGGTGGACCTCGTAGTGGCGCGGGTCGAGCTCCTGCACGAGCCGCTTGATCGCCCCGCCCTTGCCGGACGCGTCCCAGCCCTCGAACGCGATGAGCAACGGCGGGCCGAGCGGGTGCGGCGAGTGGTCCGGCCGCGGTACGTCGTCGGCGATCGACCGCAACCCGATCTGCCCGCCGAGCGTCAACCGCAGCTGCGCCAACCGCGTCTGCGCGACCGCCAACCGCCGCTCGTACACCGTGCGCTTGAGCGAGAGCGACAGATCGACGTCGGCCAGGCGGGTCATGGTGCGGGAGCGTAGGGGGCGGGGGTGGCGGGGTCGAGGGCGGGCTGCGTGGACGCGGTCCGGACGGCAGGACGACGACGGTCACGTGACGCGGACGCAGCGCTCCGCGGAAGCGGGCGGACGCGACGGGGTGGGCGGGACGGCGAAGCGGGGCGCGCGGGCGGGGCGAGGCGCGCGGGCGGGGCGAGGCGCGCGGGCGGGGCGAGGCGGCGAGGCGGCCGGGCCGGCGGGCGGGCTCAGCGGGGCCGGGAGGCGGAAACGGCGACGCTCAGGTGGATCACCCCACCCTGTTCCGGGCGGCCATCCCCCTGAGCGACGGAATGCAACGCGGACGTGGCGCACCGCCCGGCGAGCATGCCGGTGATCCCCCTGAGCGACGCGGCGACCACCGCGGCGGACGTCGGCGCCATGTGTCGGAGGCATGCGTCCGGGGCATGCGTCGCTACCCTCGGCCGGTGCGCGCGTTCGTCACGTCCCCCCGGGCCGCCCGGCGCGTCGCCGCCCGCGCCGTCGTCGTCCTCGCCGCCGCGACGCTCGTCGGCTGCGGAGGCGATGACGGCACCCCCGACGCCGGGCCGACCCCGACCGCCGACGCCGCCACGGACGCGTCCGGATCGAAGGCTCCCTCCCGGACCGCTCGCGCGGCGACGCCGCCCGCACCCGGGACCTGCCGTCCGGTGTCGAGCGGTCCCACGACGGCGACCGTCCGTTGGCAGGCGGGTGACGTCCGTCGGTACGCGCTCGAGACGTCGATGAGCGTCGGCGTCGGCGACCCGATCGAGGGCGCCGGCCGCGTCGAGGTGCGTGTGCAGCGCCGGACGTCGGACGGGTGGCGCGTGCGCTGGACGTTCTCCGACATGACGTCGTCGACCCCCGGCGCCGCGGACGACCCCGCGTCGGGCGACGACCCAGACGACGCAGGCGGGTCGTACCTCGTGAAAGCCGGCGACCAGCGGATCGAGATCGGTACCGACCGTCACGGCGCGATGACCGGGATCACCGGTGGACTCGACGCGCTGCGCCGTGCCCATGCGAAGGCGGTGCGCGACGCCTTCGGCGAGGGGAAGGGTGCGGGGGACCTGTCGGCCGAGGACCGCGCCGAGATCGACCGCGTCGCGACCCAGGCGTCCGCCGCCCCGGTGGTGGAGACCGAGGCGCGGGCGTCCGTCGAGCCGTTCACCCGCGCCTACCTGGGGCGGCTGGACCGTCTGACCGACCGCGCGTCGGACGTCGAGGTCGCCACGATGTTCGGCGGACCGGTGCACGCCCGCCGCGAGGTGCGGATCGTCGAACGACGCGACCCCGGTGGGTGCCTCGTCGTGCAGGTCACCGATCGCCTCGATCCGGAGTCGATGAGCGCCGCCATGCTCGAGCACTTCAGGGCGGCCGGCCAGTCCCCATCCGACGACGACGTCATGGGCACCACGACCCAGCGGGGGCGATACACGATCGACCCCACGACCGGCTGGCTCGTCCGCGCCGCGGTGTCGTTCACCGGGACCGACGACGACGGGACGCTCACGATGCGCTCGGTGCTCACCGCGCGTTGAGCGCGCCGACCCCGCGCTCCCGCACCGTGCGCGACACGCCGGACGCGGACGGTGACACGGACGCGGGGCGGTGACATGGACGCGGCGTCGCTCAGGTGACACACCCTACCCTGCTCCGAACGGCCATCCCCCTGGGTACCGGTAACCGACGCCCAGGTGGCGCACCGCCCAGCGCACATGCCGGTCATCCCCCTCAGCGTCGCCCTGCCCACCCGGGTCGCCGATCGGGTGTCGCCCAGGTGGATCACCCCACCCTGCTCCGAACGGCCATCCCCCTGGGCGACGGATACCGACGCCGACGTGGCGCACCGTCGTGAGGACGAGCCGGTCATCCCCCGGGACGTCGCACACCCGCCCGGTGCGCCACCTCAGCGACGCACGGGCGCCCCCGCCGACTTGCCCCTCACCCCAGGAGCGACCAGATCCCCGCTCCGCCGACCGCGACGACGCACACGACGGCGAAGCCGAGGATCGCCACGTCGAGCGGTGACGCGAACCGGCGGCGCAGGCGGATGGCCCAGCGCGGGCGGTGGCGGCGCTCCTCGGCGTCGTCGAGCACCGGGTGACGGCGCGGGATCTCGTCGTAGCTCGGCACCGGTCCAGCATGGCGGCTCGGCGCACGTCGCGTTGCCGCGCTTGCGGCGCCGACGTCCAACGCGGAGGATCCGGCGGTCATGACCGCGATCCGCACCACCGCAGCCGCCGAGCTGCTCGGCGTGTCCGCGAGCACGCTGCGGTCGTGGGAGCGACGGTACGGGTTCCCGACCCCGCAACGCACCGGCGGCGGGCACCGGCAGTACGACCTGGGCGAGATCGAGTCGCTACGCGAGGCGATGGGCGAGTCCCGCGACGCCGCCACCGCGGTGGCCCTCGCGCGACGCCACCGCACCACCGGCGAGCTCTCCCCCGGCGACCGTCGCGGTGGACGGGGCGGCGAGCCGTCGGCGACCGACCGGTTGCGGCGGGCGCTGCGCCGGTTCGACGAGGCCGGGGCCGACCACGTCATCGAGGAGTCGCTGCACCTGCGGTCGCTCGAGCGCTCGGTCGACGAGGTGCTGTTGCCGACGGTCGAGCGCCTGGACCACGACCGGCCCGGGTCCGCCGAGTACGCGTTCGCGTGGCGGTGGGCGTCGCGGTGGCTCGCCGCCGCCGCCCGCACCGCGCCGCCCACCCACCGTCCGCCGGTCGTCGTCGTCCTCGACGGCACCGCGCCGTGCACGCTCGACGCTCTGCGGGTGCAGGCGCTGGAGCTCGCGTTGCGGCGCTCGGGGGTGCTGCCGATCACCGTCGGCGCGACGCTGCCCGCCGACGAGCTCGGCCGGGCGCTCCACCGGATCGCGCCGGACGCCGTCGTCCTCAGCGGCCGCACCGTGCCGCTCGACCGGTTGGGGCGCCTCGTGTTCGCCGCGCAGCGCGCGGCCGGTGGGGAGCTCCCGGTGCTCGACTTCCACGGCCCGCTCGTCGAGCGACGCACGACCGGGGTCGAGCGCCTCGACGGCGCCCCGCTCGTCGCGCGGTCGCGACTGCTGCAGTTGCTCGACGGCGGCCAGGAGCCGTTCCGCGTGCGCCGCGGGCGCTGATCAGTCGCCCAGCGACGGGTACGCCCCGCGGCTGAACACCATCGGGTGCTCGCTCTGCGACACGCACAGGTCCATGACGCGACCGACGACGAGCGAGTGGTCGCCGAGCTCGATCTCGCGGTCGAGGACGCAGTCGATCCACGCGACGATGCCCGGGATGATCGGCGCGCCGGTGTGCGGCGCCCGGTCGAACTCGAGCCCGGCGAACTTGTCGCCGCCCTTGCGCGCGAACCGGCCGGCGAGCTCGCCCTGGCCCTGCGCGAGCACGTTGACGCAGAACCGGCCGACGTCGCGGATCGGCGGCCAGCTCGTCGACGTGTTGGCCGGGTAGAACCCGACGAGCTGGGGCTCGAGCGAGATCGACGTGAACGACCCGATGACCATGCCGTGGTCGGTGTCGTCGCAGTTGCCGGTGACGACCACGACGCTCGTCGGCACGTGGGACAGGACGTGCCGGAAGCGCTCCGGGTCGCCGTGCGGCTCGAGATCGGCGGGGGCGGAGGAAGAGGTCATGGTGGAGGGGGCCGCGCGGGTCGCGGGGGCGCGGCCTCCACCCAGCCTAACGCGCCGCCGACCCGGTCCCGAGGGGCGGGCGTCGCCCTCCGGCCCACCCCACGGCGCCCCCGAACCCGGTCCGGGGACGCCCGCCGACGGACTCAGGACCCGGCGGGCGGATCCTGCCGACGACGCGCCTCCGCCTGCGTCTGCAGGTCCTTCAGCGCACCCCGACCGTCGCTGGCCTGGAAGAGGAGGTACACGCCGTAGGCGAACGCGATGAGCCCGATGACGCCGAGGAAGAACCCGATCCCGAGGTGGCCGTCACTGATCCGCTGGATGACGAAGATCACCCCGAAGAGGAGGACTCCGCCGCCGAGCGCGGTCGTCGCCAGGTCGGCCTGCCGCTCCTGCAGGGGCGAGACGCGCGCGACGCGGGCGCCCTCGGCGATGAGCGCGACGATGAGGAACAGCCAGGCGATCGTGCCGAGCTGGTGCCAGCCCGAGGCACTCGAGCTGAACGATCCCGCCGAGAACTTGTACCAGGGCAGAAAGCTCGCGATGAGCAGCAGCGCGCCCGATCCGAGGATGATCTGGCGGTGGAGCGGAAGCGCTTCGAGATCCTGCTTGACGTTGGACAACGGAACTCCTTCGGGTGGGGTAGGGGACGTGCGCGTCCAGCATCGCGGGCGGACCGGCGGCACGCAACACGGCGACCGCCCGGCACCGACCTTCCGTCCAGCCGGTGAAACCATCGGCGGTCGCCCGGGTGGCGCCCGCGCCGCCGCCCGACGTCAACGCGGCCGCGTGCGATCGGATGCCGACCGGCCGAGGCGTCGCACGTCCGCGTCCAGTCGACCCGCGATCCCCGACGACGCCCGCGCCTGCCGACGCTCGAACGCCGACGAGCCGAGCAGCGGCCGGAGGAGCGCGAGCGCGCCGACCCAGCGGGGCACGTGCACCCGCCGCGCCCGGGCCTCGACCGCGTCGGCGAAGGCCGCGCCACACGCGTCGGCCGTCACCGGCCGACGCATGAATCCGGGGAGCGTCTCGAGCATCTCCCCCATCGTCGGAACGTCCCGGAGCGCATCGCGCATGAGCGCGGTGTCGATCCACCCCATGTGGGCCGACCCGATCGCGACGCCGTCGTCGGCGACCTCGAGCCGTGCCACGTTCGCCAGGTGCTCGACGCCCGCCTTGCTGGCGTTGTACGCGGCTTGCCCGGGCGTGGCCACGTACGCCGCCATCGACGAGACGAGGAGCGCGTATCCGCGGGTGCGCTCGAGCTCGGGGAGCGCGGCGCGAAGCGTGTGGAACGCGCCCACGACGTTGACGTCCAGGACGCGCCGGAACGCGGCCGGGTCGACGCCCTTCACGGAGCCGTAGCTCGCGACGCCCGCGTTGGCGACGACCGCATGGAGGCCACCGAACCGCTCGACGCCCACGGCGACCGCGTTCTGCATCGCCCCGAGGTCGGTCACGTCGCCCTCGACCGCGGCGCATCGGCGCTCGCCCAGCTCCCCGCGCAGCGCGTCGAGCCCGTCGACCCGGACGTCGCTGACGACGACGCACCAGCCTCGCGCCGCCAGCGCGCGGGCGGTCGCAGCGCCCACGCCTCCTCCCGCGCCGGTGACCCAGGCCACCCGCGGCGGTGGCTCGCTCTCGTGCATGTGGCCTCCCTGGGTCCTACGGCGGGTCGAGGGTCAGACGGGGGTAGTAGGCCGACGTGCCGCGGAAGGTCCACGGACCCTGCTCGATGCAGGGCGGCGCCGCGCCGATCGGCGGCAACCACAGCACGTTGCCCTCGTGACGGCAGTCGTAGGACTTGAGGACGCCGAGGCGTCCGGTGTCGAGCAGTGCGTCGGGAGGCTTCGGGTAGGGGTTGAACCGCGTGGTCGGGAGCTTCTTCCTCCACCCGGCGAGCGTCTCGTTCCAGATCGTGGGGATGCCGGCTCCGTAGTGCTGGACGACGCCGCCGGGGCCCACCGCGGTGCCGCTGACGACGCTCGACACGTTCGCGAACGCCAGCACGGGCGACTTGCGGTTGACCGCGAGCAGGTCGAGGAACGGGTTGAGCTCCCGCGAGGTCGGGTAGTACTCACCGACCGCGGACGACGCCGACTCCACGACGTCGGGGACCGCGACGAGGCCGCGTCGCAGGCGCCGGGTCAGGGACGGCAGCCCTGCGAAGAGCTCCCGGTAGGCGGGAGCGGCGTCGGCGAGCGCCCCCAGCGCCGGCTCCAGCCTCGCCGCGACGGGGACGAGCGCGGACGTGGCCCGGTCGAGCGCGGGGGTGGCCCGCTCGAGCGCGCCACCGGCGGCGCGCAGCGATCCGAGGAGTCCCGGCAGGCGTCGGATCGTCACCTCGAGCGACCGTCGGTTGCGCCCGGTGACCTCGAAGACGTCCCGGGCTCGGGAGACCATCGCCTGGAGTCGTCCCTCTCGCCGACCGAGCGCGGCGAGCACCTCGCCGGTCGACGACACCACGCCCTCGAGGTTCGCGCTCTGGGCGTTGAGGCGTGCGGTGAGGGTCGCCAGGCGATCGACCGTCGTCGGAGCACGTCCCAGCGTCGCGCTCAGGTCGGTCGCACGACCGGCGAACGCCCCGTCGAGGCCGAGCATGAGGTCGCGGAGGGAGGCCCGTCCCTCCGGCGTGAACGTGTCGACGAACTGGTCGAACTGCGTCGTCGGCGTCGCGCGCGTGGCGTCCAGCGCCCCACCGTCGGCCACCGGCTCGGCATCGGGATCGCCGAGGGCGATCTCGAGGTAGGCCTCCCCGAGAAGGGTCTTCGTGCGGAGGGCGACACGGGCGCCCTGGCGGATCGGGGCGAACTCGGGCCGCACCTCGACGGTGACGCGCGCGCGGTCCTCGTGGCGGGCGACGCCGACGACGTCGCCGATCGGGACCCCCGACACGAGGACGTCCGAGCCCTCGACGAGGTTGGTCGCGTCCGGCAGGTCGACGGACATGTGGTAGCCCTTGGCCTCCCCCGGGAGGCTCCCGCCGAACATCGAGTACGCGGCGCCCGTGAGCACGATGCAGACGAACGCGAAGAGGATCGGCGCCAGCATCGAGCGCCAGGTGAGCGTGGTCGTGCTCATGTCGGGCAGATCCCCAGGCCGGCGAACAGGGGGCGCAGCTCGGCGATGCCCTGCATGCCCTGACAGTCCGCGATGATCATGCCCCGGCCGATGCCCCCGTGGGCGTCGCCCGACGAGGTGATCGAGTTCCAGTTGTGGAAGAACCACGCCAGCCAGAACAGCCCGCCCTCGTCGTCCCCCGGCGGGTTGTAGGCGAACGTGTTCGTCGCATAGGTCAACGCCTGGAACGCGTGCGCGAGGGCGGGGGTCGTCCGCTCGAGCTCGACGGTGATCGGGTGGAGCCGCGCGGTGACCGGCACGGCCTCGCGCACCATCGGGTTGACGTCGGTGCGCAGGGTGCGGGTGGCCCGGTCGGCGAACGGGGCCAACGACCGCAGGGTTCCGGGCAGGCGACCGAGCGCGGGGGTCAGGTCCTCGAGCGTGCCGGCGAGGTCGCGGGTGAACGGCCGCACCGCCGTCAGCGCCGCTCGGGCGGTCCGTAGCGTACGCGGAAGGCGCTCCACCGCCGCGCCGAGCGCGACGTCCTCGGCCGCGATCGCGCGCAGGGTCCGGTGTCCGGCGACGACGGCCGCGCCGAGGCGCTCGTCCTGCGTCGCGGCCCGCGTCAGACGGCCGAAGTTGCGGACGAGTCGGGCGAGCTCCCGTCGGCGCGACGCGACCGACCGACCGATGCGACGCACCTGTCCCGCGGTCGGACCGAAGGTCCTCACCGCCGCCCGGAAGTCGTCCGCACGACCGGCCGACCCACGGTCGGCGGCGGCGAGCAGGGCGGCGACGAACTCGCGGGTGTCCGCGTCGAGGCGGGCCAGGATCTCCGAGAACGGCACGGGGACCTTCGTGGCGGACAGCGGGATCACGTCGTCCTCGCCGAGCGGCGGGGCCGAGCCGTCCCCGGGCATGAGCGTGATGCGCATGTCGCGAAGCGGCGTGATCGGCTCGAGCGACGCACGGGCGTCGCGGCCGACGCGGGGGAGCTTGCCCCGCTCGATCTCCATCGACACGATCGACCGACCGCGATCGGCCTCGACGGCCAGGACCTGGCCGACCTTCACGCCGACGACCTCGACCGGTTGCCCCAGCCCTCCCGTGAGGCCTTCGGTGGCGCTGAACGTCGCTCGAAC
>JBFWKS010000063.1:0-16142 GCA_050252545.1 Solirubrobacteraceae bacterium | reverse complement strand
GCGTCGCCCCACCCCCACGCGGTCGCCAGCGCCATCCCGAGCACCTCGCCGATCGCGCACCCGGTGAGGCAGTGCAGCGTCGCACTGATCGCTGTCTTGGTGAGGGCCGCTCCGTCCCCGGGGTCGTGATGCATCGCGTGATCCATGCCCGAAGCATATACCCCCCAGGGGTATATGACGAGGTGGTGGCGTGGCGTTTAGGTGCGGTGGGTACAACTTCCTCATGGGTTCGATGGCCATCCGTGCGCGTCTTGCGCGGACCAATCAGCGCTTGATCGCGTTGCTGGCCGTCCTGGTTCTCGCCGGCTCGGTCGTCGTGCACCACGGTGCGCCGGCCATGGCATCCATGGGCCACGGGGGCGGCGACCACCAGATGGCTGCCGCCGCGATGTGCATCGGCGCGATCGCCGCGACGATCGCGATCGTCGGGCTCATCACCACCGTCGTCCGGCGCCGGCGCTCACGCGTCCCGCGCCCGGCCTTGGTGGTCCCGCCGGTCGTCCGACGGCTGTTGCCGCCCGCACCGGTACCGCGGGCCCGTTCGAGCCCGCTGTATCTGCAGTACGCCGTCCTTCGACGTTGATCGCCCGCACCGGGAGCCCGTTGGGCTGCCGGAGCACCTGCCGCACGCCCGCCCGCCCGGGCAGCGTGCTTCCTGACGACCAACCGAAGGACCACCAATGTTCACGTTCCCCACCCGGACCGTGGCGCTGCTGAGCGCCACCGCCCTGACCGCGCTGGCCGCCACCGGCTGCGGCTCGGACGACCAGACCTCGACCACCGCGAAGACGTCGAGCACGACCGCGTCGGCCGCCGAGGTCGACAAGGCGTTCGTCGCGCAGATGGTTCCCCACCACGAGATGGCCATCGAGATGGCCGCCCTGGCGCCGCAGCGCGGCGGGCGGACCGAGATCAGAGAGCTCGGCAACGCGATTGCCGCCAGCCAGGCCCCGGAGGTCAAGCAGCTGCAGCAGGCAGCCAAGCGCCTCGGGGTGCAAGTCGCATCGATGCCGGCCACGGACAACGCCGGCGGCATGGACCACTCTCAGCATGGCGGCGACACCGGCATGGCCGCCGCGGCGAAGACGCTCGGCATCCCGATGGACGACATGGGCATGTCGATGGACATGGACGCCCTCGCCAAGGCCGACCCGTTCGACCGAGCGTTCATCGACGAGATGATCCCCCACCACCAAGGCGCGATCCTCATGGCGCGCGCCGAGCTCACTAAGGGCACTGACCCGGAGCTGAAGAAGATCGCCCGCGCGATCGTCACCGCGCAAACGAAGGAGATCGAGCAGATGAACACCTGGCGCAAGCAGTGGTACGGCTCCGAGTCGCCCGCCGGCGGGGTGCCCACCACCTAAGAACGCGCGCCACGGTCCGGGCCGGGTGGTGAGCCGGCTTGGGCCGCGGCCTCGTGCTCCTCGCACCCATGACCCAACAGACGTTCGTCTTCGCGAACGCACCCACCTCTCCGCTCGTGCACCGCCTCTACGACGTTCCGGATCAGCCGGTCCGGGTCCCACGTCGAGTCCGCGAGGAAGTGCTGCAACGACTCGTACGTGACCGACCGATCCGACCGCCCCCACAACGGCTCTGCCGACTTCCGCAGCCCCGCCGGATCGAGCAGCCCCCGCGCGTACAACGCACCCGTCGCGCGCTGCTCGGACCGCGAGAACACCCCGGCGGTGACCCGCGCGAGGAACGCCTGCAGACGATCACGAACCTCACCCGCGGTCCCCACAGGCACCGCGCTCTCGAGCTCCCCGGATCTGCGATCAACAGCACTGATGGCGGCAACCATGCCACCCCCGTTCGACAAACCACCCCGCAACCCTCCCTACAAGTACCAAAGCACTACTAGAGTCCGAGCCGATGGCTGACGCGCCTGGCCGGATCGTCACCGCGGGCGGCGTCTTCGCCGGCACCAACATCGACGCCCTCATCGTCTCGACGGTCCTGCTCCTGTCAGCCCGAGCGGGCGGAAAGCCACGGTCGGCGAGTTCTGGGTCGGGCAATATGCCGGGGGCAGCGTGCTGGTCGCGCTCTCGCTGGTCGCCGCTCTCTGCCTGACGATCATTCTGGAGGACTACGTCGGGCGCTTGGGCCCGTTTCCCCTCGCGCTCGGTCTCCGGCCCTCGTCACTGCGATCCGCGCACACGGCGATCGACCCACCGTCGCGACCGGCTTCACCTCTGTCGCCGCCGTCACAATGGCCAACGGCGCAGACAGGATCTCGGTCTACACCCCGATGTTCCGCACGCTCAGCGCCGACGAGACCGCAGTGACGATCGTGGTCTTCGTAGTGCAAGGTGCGTACACGTCGCACGACGACGCTCCCCGCCGTGCGCTGACTACCTCGCCCTCCACGTTCCATCCATCGCGAGCGCGTCGGAGACGCCCGGGTTCCACCAGCTGTGATCCGTGCCCTCGCGGACCGTCGAAGCGGACGAGCAACGCAGCAACCTGCGCCGCATCGTCTCCACGATCGGCAAGGGATCGGGACCGTTCAGCCGGCTCCTCGCACCCGATCCTGTATGGGCCACGGCTTCGGACCAGACTACGTGTCGGGTCGCTTCACGGCCACCGCAGCCGTGCAGCGGCAGAGCGTCCTGGTGATCGACGAAGCTTGGACCACCGGCGCCAACACCATCGCCGCCGGCGACGCTTTGAAGTACCGCGGCGGCACTCCGGTCGCGCTCGTAAACACACCGTCAACGGTGCGGCCCCGCTCGACGCAAGCGCGGCCATGCCACCGCCGGCGAGCCGACGTCGGGTCGGCCGACGACCATCGGTCCGACCGCAAAGTTCGCATGGCGGTGGCACCGCGACGAGCGCAACGGGTGCACCGGCGTCGGCTCGAACCGAGGTTTGTCCTACAATCTGTGGGATGGGGCGTCTGAGTTGTCCGAACGGATCCCGGTAGCGTGCGGCGGGCGACGTTGCCGATCCTCATCGCGACGGCGATCCTCGCGCTTGGCGGCCTCTTGGTCTACGCCACGCTCCGCGCGGACAGCGCCGAGCGCCAGCGGGATTCCATCGACGGGAGGGTCGCCGCTGGCGAAGCCGTGGCCGTGCCCGGGGCTGACCGCCGGCGGCCTGTCCTCGGCGGTCGGGGCACGATGAGCCTCGGGCAGCTGCGTGGACAGATCGTGGTGGTCAACATCTGGGCCTCATGGTGTCCTCCGTGCGAGGACGAGGCGCCGCTGCTGCAGTCGGTCCACCAGCGGCTGCGGCGGGCGAACATCGGGACGGTCCTCGGCGTGACGAACCGGGACGATCCGGAGCAGAGCCTGGCCAAGGCTCGCGAGTGGGGGATCACCTACCCGTCGGTTCGTGATCCCGACAGCCTCTTGGCCCGCGACCTCGGCGCCCTGCGGGTTCCCGAGACGTTCGTCGTCGATCGCCGGGGGCGTTTGGTGGGGATCTTCCGCGGCGAGGTGACCGCCGGGTTCCTCCGAGGCGCGCTACGTCGCGCGGGAGTTCCCACCCAGGTGCTCCGGTCACCATGACGCCGATGGCCGTTGTCGATCCGACGATGTTCACGGCGTTCGCTGCGGGGATGCTGTCCTTCGCCTCGCCGTGCGTGCTGCCGCTGGTTCCGGGGTACCTTTCCGTCCTGGGCGGCGGGGAGGAGCTGCGTTCGCTGTCGGAGCGCCGACCCTGGACGCTTCTGGGACCCGCGCTGCTGTTCTGCCTCTCGTTCGTCCTCGTGTTCGTCGCCCTCGGGATGTTCGCCAGCGGCATCGGGGCGCCGCTGCTCGGATCGATCAGGACGATCGAGGTTGTGTCGGGGGTTGCCCTAATCGCCATGGGCATCTTGTTCGCGATGGCGCCGTTCGCCTCTCGCGTGAACGTGGGGTTCCGACCAGCAGGACTGTTGGAGCGTGCGGGCAGTGGGAGCCCGCTTCTGGCGGGACTGGCCTTCGCCGTCGCATGGACTCCGTGTACTGGCCCGATCCTGGGGGCCATCCTCGGGGCGGCCACGACTCAGAGCGGGGTTGCCGGAGGTGCGTTCCTCCTGCTCGCCTACGGCCTGGGTCTGGCGGTGCCGTTCGTGGCGTCGGCGCTCGCGTTCGAACGGATTGTTGGCGCCGCGCGCGCGGTGCGAGATCACTACCGCTGCATCAGCGTCGTAGGCGGGATCATGCTGATCGTCGTGGGTTGGCTCGTGGCCAATCATGAGATGTACCGGCTGGCCGCGGAGACGCAACGCCTCTTCGACGGCCTCGGGCTGCGCGATGCCATTCGGTTCTTCGAGCGATAGCCACGTGCCGGGCGGGCCAGGCTCCACGGCGCGGTGCTCGGCGGGCAGCGGCGATGATCTCACCAGCCTGGCCCCGGGTCCGATCGTAGTCGACACGCGCAACACACCGGAGCGCGGGAGATTCTGGACGACCGGCGGCGAGCTCTCGCCCACGTAACGCGGGACGCGGGGCGCGGGACGCGGGACGCGGGACGCGGGGCTTGTTGTTGCAAGCCGCAAGGAGCTTTCACGGTGCTGCCCGTCGAGCGCCCCTGTGAGGAGAGCACACCGAGGTCAGAACACGGCCGACCGACACGGCCCGAACGGTCAGCGTGAGCGACATGCCGACCGACGGGAGCCGACCGCGACGCAGCAGGCCTCCCACTTCACGCCACCCCGTTTGCGTCCGAGGCCCCGCGGCCCGCATGCCACGGCTGTCCGCCGGGCTGGCAAGGGTGCAGCGGTCCTTGGCCGGCCTGACGCGGTGCCATACTGGCGGCGTGGCCGACGGCGGAATCCAGGGGGCGCTCCAGGAGCAGATCATGCTCGCCCTGTGGCGCGGCGGCGAAGGGACCGTCGACGAGGTCCGGGGCCGGATCGCAGGTGGCCAACGAAGCGCCTACACGACCGTGCAGACCGTCCTTAACCGCTTGGCCGAGCGGGGACTCGTGAGCCGCTCGCAACGGGGACGGGCGATCCTATACGCGCCGACGCTCTCGGAAAGCGACTACGTAGCGCGGACGCTGGTGCGCACCCTGGACGGGGCCTCGTCCGAGGCCCGCCGGAGTGCTCTCGTCGAGCTGCTCGGCGGCATCGAGGAGGCGGAACTCGGCCAGCTGCGTGCACAGGCGCGGGAGATCACGAAGCGGCGGGAGGACGCCGGATCTTGAACGTCGTGGTCTTGTCGGCGGCCCTCGCCGCCTCCCTCGCCGCCCTTCCGGTGCTCGTCGGCACGTGCCGCAGAGCACCGGCGACGGCTCTCGCGATGTGGTCGCTCGCGCTCGCAGTTCGAGCCGGTGCGGTGCTCGTAGCCGTCAGCTACGTACTGCTGGTGTTCCCCGGCACGCGGGCGTTCGCCGCGATCACCGACTGGTGCGTGCACACCGCAATCCCGCTCGTATCCACGCGCGTCGACCTGGCGGGGCATCGTATCGGGGACCTCACCGTGGGCCTTCCACTGGCCGCGCTCGTCGCCGTCGTCACCTGGGCGTTGGTCGGTTCGATCCGCGGAGCGCGCGCTCTGCGACGGACCATCGGGTGGGAGGCGGTGGGCGAGGGCCCCTCCGGGACCGTCGTGTTGCGCGGGCGGGACGTGTTCCTCGCGGCGGCGGGATTTCGGAAGCCGCGCATCGTAGTCACCGCGGGCGCACTCGTGCATCTCGACGATCAGGAGCTCGCCGCGGCGATCGCGCACGAGCGCGGCCACATCCGACGAGGGCACCGGTACCTACTCTTGTTCGCCGAGCTGAACGCCGCGGTCGCGCGGCAGATCCCGGGAACGAGGATGGCGCTCGCCCACGTCCGGCTCCACGCCGAGCGTGACGCCGACGCATGGGCGCTGCGCAATGCCCACGATCGCTTCGCCTTGGCGAGCGCAATCTGCAAGGCAGCGCTTTCCCGCACGACGCCCCCTGCCGCCACGGCGCTCGGAGGAGCCGGCGGTACCGAGCAGCGGATAGACGAGCTCATCGCCCCCGCGCCCGCCACGGCCCTTCTCACCGACCGTGCCCTTCTGGTGATCTCCGTGTCGGGCGCGATCGCGATGATGGCATCCTTGGCGACGCTCGCTCCCGCGTTCGTCGCGGAGGGTGGACCACACGTAGGTGCCGCCGTCCGCCTCGCCTGCAGCATCTGACGACCAGGGGCCGACGCACCTCCCACCTGCCGTGTCGTTCAGTGGCGGGTTGCCGGGCACCACGAGCGGCATCCACGCCCGGGCTGGTTGACACGTCGTCGGCAACGTGAACCCATATCTCCTACAGTTCGTAGGAGATATGAGAACTGTCGCGCTCGCAACCGTCGGAGTCACGCTTGTGGGAGGCCTGCTTGATCTCGCGTCCTTCCCCCAGGTGCTCGCGAACGCGGTCTACGCCGCGGCGATCGTCCTAGCGGTACCACCGATCGCAGCACGGGCGATCGCTGGCCCGTTGGACGGACGACGGCCGGAGGCCGGCCTGGTGATCCTCTTGGGGCTCGCAGCCGCCGTGGCGGCGGGCGAGTGGATGGCGGCAGCGCTTCTCGGCATGATCGCGCTCGCGGGCGACCGGTTGCAACGTACGAGCCTCGCGGGCATTCACCGCGAACTCGACGCGCTGCGGTGGCCGACCCCAGCTGAGGCGCGCAGGCGGCGGGAGCCGGAGCGTGCCGGCGAGCACGAGGCGCTCGACGATGTCGAGCAGGAGGCCGTCGGCGTCGTTCAGATCGTGGCGGTGCTTCCCGGTGAGTTGGTCCCGTCGACGGAACGATCGTCGTCGGCGGAACGGGCTTGGATGAGTCGCTCGTCGCCGGTCGGGGGCCCGCCGTCGATCGTGGTCCGGGGGACGCGGTGGCCGCGGGGACGTTCAACGGCGCCGAGCGCCTGCTACTTCGTGCGACACGGGTCTGGCCCGATACTGGCTACCGGTGGATCGTCCGCGCGGCGAACGATGCCCAGGAACGGCCTTCGCCATCCGAGGAGGCGATGAGCGCGATCGTGCGCAAGGCGGAGCCGGCCCTCGTCGTCCTGGCCCTGCTCGCCGCTGCGGTCTTGCCGTTCGTCGGGATCCTCTCGGTCTACGCCGGGATCACGGTGGGTCTCGGGCTCCTGCTGCTCGCCCGTCTCGATGCGGGGACGATAACCGTTCGGATCGCCGGCGCGTGTGCACTCCGGCGCGCGGCCACCACCGGTGTGGTCGTCCGTGACCCGGGCGCGCTGGAGCGCGCCGCACGGATCGAGACGGTTGCCTTCGATTCGTGCCCATCCCTCGCCATCCCGGTGACCAAGGAGGGCGTCGGGCCTCTGGACCGGGTTTCGCGCTCGTTGCGCGACGTCATCGACCAGCTGGACGCGCTGGGCGTGCTTACGGCGGTGCGGGAACCCGGGAGCGATGGCGTCCCGGCATGGTCGCGGGCGACGCCTCCCGGAGCAGCAGGCCTGCGTCCAATGCTGGGCTGCCGCGTCGCCCTCGTCAGCGATGCCAGCAGCGGACCCCCCTCATTCTCAGACGCGGATCTGCACATCTCGACGGGCTGGCCCGGGCCGGACACGACCTCGGTCGGCGCGGACGTCGTGATCTCCGACGCCGATCCGGCCAACGTCGCCGGACTGATCGGGCTCGCCCGGTGGCACAGGGTGATCGCGCTGAGGGGCCTTACGCTCGTCGTGCTCGCGAAGACGGTCGCGGCGGTCCTGCTGTTCGGGGTGGTGCTTCCCCTGTGGGCGGTGGTTGCGTTGGAGGCGGCGCTGTGGGTCGTCGTCGTGGAGAGCAGCGCGCGCATCGCCCGCGACGCCCCTCGCAGGCCGAAGGGGCCCGTGCTGCCTCTCCAACCGCCCCCGGCCCCGGTCCATTTCGTCTAATGGACCGCCCACGGTGATCTCCTACCAACTGTCGGAGCAGGGCGCGGATCCTGGTATCGTCCCGGCCTGCCGAATCTCCGGGAGCAGGTCTCGGGGAACGGGGGACCCAGGTGTTTGGGGCTCATCCACGGACGTTGTGGAGGCGCGTAGCTTTTTCAGCGCCAGCCCGTCAGCTAACCCCGTAGGCCAACGAGAGAGCACCTCAGATGCCCACACGCCCGGCGCGTCGCGCCGCACTGACAAGCGCCTTGGCGATGGTGATCGCCAGCGGCCTCATCACTCAGACCGCCTCGGCGGAGAGCGGGCCGGGAGGTGGCGGCGCCCCGGCACCCGTAGTGACGCCCACGCCGGCGGCACCAGCGGTCTCGAACACGCGAACGGTGAGACTCACCCGCTCGCAGACCAAGAGCGTCCAGCGCCGGGTCAGGGTCCGGCCCGACGGCGTGCTCGGAGCGAAGACGCGCGTCGCGCTTCGGCGGTACCAGGAGCGGAAGCGCCTGACCCGTACCGGCCGACCGAACCTGGAGACGCTGCGTGCGATGAAACTCGCGTTCGCGAAACGCATCGCCAAGCGACTCGCCGCGCGACAGCGCAGCGCACCCAAGGCCCCCCGGGTCGTCGGCGCGTACGCGTTTCCGATCCAGGGAAAGTGGTCATTCGGCGGATCTGCCACCGGCTTCGGCGACCGGGACGGTGCGCACCAAGGCGTCGACCTGCTGTCCGCGTGCGGCACGCCGGTCGTTGCCGCTTCGAACGGATCGGTGAAGGAGCGCAAGCGACACGGCTCGGCCGGCAACTACGTCGTGCTCACCGACACGCCATCAGGCGAGGACCAGGTCTACATGCACCTGCAGACCCCGTCCCCACTGAAGATCGGTGCTCGCGTCGACGCAGGCTCTGCCATCGGATCGATCGGACGGACCGGCAACGCGACGACCTGTCTGCTGCATTTCGAGCTCTGGAGCGCTCCGGGCTGGTACGAAGGCGGCAGCCCACGGGATCCCAGCGCCGGCCTAAGGTCCTGGAAGCGCGCGGCCTCGAGCTGACGTCCGCCGGTCAGTCCGAGGCAGCGGCCGGACGGTCGGGGAGCAGTCGTGGGGCGAGGCGAACGTAGGCGACCATGCCGAGGATCTCCACCAGCGTCTGCGTCACGACCACCGCACCGGTGATCGCATACGCGTCGCCGAGCGATAGGGCCAGCGGCAGCACGACCAGCGAGTTACGCGTCGCGCCGGTGAAGACCAGCGCCCGGCCCGCCGGGACGTCGAAGCGCAGCCGCAACGCGAGCGCGTGGCCGATCACGGCCATCACGATCAGGAACGCGACGTAGAGTGGCACCACACCGACGACGTCGCCGAGGTCGCTGCGCACTCGCGGGAACTGCGACGCGACCACCACGAGCAGCGTCAGTGCCATCAGCGCTACCGGCGTGAGATCCGCGGCGTTCTTCACACGCGCCCCAGTCGGCGATCGACTAGACCACGCCTCGGTGGCCCAGGCAAGGGCGAGCGGCAGCACGATCAGGATCAGGAACGCTTCGATGAACGGTCCGGGCTCGATAGTGTCGACGAGTTCGGACCCCATGAAGAGCCAGAGGAACACGGGCAGCAGCGCCATCTGCGCGAGCGTCAGCAACGGCGCGGCGGCGAGCAGCCGGCGGTCGCTGCCGCCGGCCCGGCGCGTGAAGACGATGACGTAGTCGATGCACCGCGTCAGCAGCACCATCAGGACGCCGAGCTCGATCGCGCGGCCGCCGGGCGCCAGGCGATTGAGCGCGAACGCGATCACCGGGACGACCAGGAAGTTCAGGCCCATCGCGGCCCGCAGGAACCGCCGGTCGGGGAACGCGGCACGAAGCGCGGTGAACAGCACCTGCAGGAACGTCACGTACAGCAATGCCCCGAGCACCGGGTAGATCAGCGCCTCGAACGCATGCTCCGTCCCCGGCGCCACCAGCCCGATCAAGCCACCGACCAGTACCGCGCCAAGGTAGACCTGGATCTGGTGGTGCTCCAGCCGCTCCGCGGCGCTCGGCGCGCTCATCCCGCCGGGTGCTGTTGGAACGGGCACGTCGGATCGCACGCCCGGTTCCGGGCCGGAAGCTCGTCCAGGCGTGCGCGGCCGTCGAGCAGTTGCTGCTCGAGGGCTCGCAGCTCGGTCATCCGCCGCCGGGTCTCCTTGAGCTGCTCGTCGACGAGGTCGCGAAGCCGGCCCTGCACCGTGCGGCAGGGCTGGGCCTCCCACACGGGCAGCAGCTCACGGATCCGCGGTAGCGGCAACCCGAGGCGCTTGACGGCCAGCACGAACACGAGGCGGTCCTGGGTCGCTCGATCGTAGACCCGGTAGCCCGCATCGGTCCGTGGCGCCCACCAGCCCGACCTTCTCGTAGTACCGCAGCGCCGACGCCGGGGTCCCTGCCTGCTTGGCCGCTTCGGAGATCCGCACCGCGCGAGCGTAGGCCTTCGACCTCGGTCGAAGGTCAAGCCGCCCTCCGCGGTGGGCTCGTTGGCTCTGCCGCGGCTTGGTGGCGCGCACGATTGCGGAGCCGGCCTTGGCGTGCACGCGATGGGTCTCCTGGATCTCGACGTCGACGACGCCCGTGGCCGCGAGGACGTCCTCGAACTCCCGGCGGGTCAACGCGCCGGCGATGCAGCCGGTGAACTGCTGCATGTCCCGCTTGGTCGCGGCGGACTCTGACGCCGTCCGCTGGATCGCCTTCGCCCGCGAGCACGCCGACCGCCAGCAACAACTGCCGAGCATGCCGCCCAATGTCGATCCCCCGCCGGAGGACCTCAAACCGTTCCTCGACGGACACAGCCCCAACGGCCGCGTCGCTGATGAGCCCGGCGCCTGCCGGCGACCCGCATCCGCTACCCACTCGCGCTACCCACCAGGTCGAGAACCGAGCGGCCGTCGTCCCCCGGAACGTCGGGACCCCCGTGTTGTGCGGGGGTGCCGTCCTGATGGAGCCTGGGGGGATCGAACCCCCGGCCTCCTGCTTGCAGACTTGGCGATGCCTGGCGGGTCGTTGTCCGGTGCACGGCCGTCGTCTGACGTCAGAGGTCGTCGGCGACGTTGGACGGCTCGACGTGTCGGGACGGTGCGGTTCGTTCGTTGGGCGTGCCGTCTGGATGTGGCCGGTCGTCGATCGGTGGGATGACGACGCCCGGGAGGCGTGTGCCGTGGACGTCGACGCGGTCGGGTTCGCAGCCGTGGCGAGGTTCGATTTTCTCGATCCGCTGGAGCTGCTCGTCGGCGGCGCGGAGGGCCGCCGTGAGGGCTGCACGTTCGACGGCGTGGCCGTCCCGTGGACCACGGAATCGACGAACGATTGGCGGGGGGAGATCGTCGAGGCGCTGTTGGGCGCGTGCGCGTTGCTCGGTGACGAGGCGGACGATTCCGCGCCGCTCGTCGATGGAGCGAGCCGTGGTGTCCGGTCGTGGTGTCGGCGCGGCGTTCGTCGCCTCGAGGCCAGCACGGGGGACGCTGGGCTCCGAGCGTTGGAGTTGGGTGGTGGCAAGGTCTTCGTCGTCGCGGGTGGCCATGCGGTCGGCGATGCGTTGGAGGAGCTGGTCGCGGTCGACAGCGTCCCGGTCGTCGCGGGGGGCGATCTCGACTCGGTCTTGGTGGGTGGTCGGGTTCTCGGTCGGGACGTAGAGCCGGGTCTGTTCGCGGGCGCGGGAGAGGGCGGTGTAGGCCCAGCCTTTCGTGAGTTGTTCTTGGCGGGCGATGACGGCGGCCCACTGCACGGTGGCGCCTTGCATGGCGTGGCCGGTGAGGGCGTAGGCATGCTCGAGATGCTCGACCACGTAGCCGGCCGGAACGATGCGGGTCGCGCCGGCGTTGGTCCGCAGCTCGATCCGGTCGGGGCTGGTGGTGGTGATGGTGGCGCGGGTGCCGTTGTCGAGATCGAGGGCGGTGTCGTTGCGGCGGGCGATGACGCGGTCCCCGGTCGCGAAGGCCCGCTCGCCGTAGCGCGAGTCCTGCCCGAGGCGGTCGTGGTGGTGGAGCCAGGTGCGGGCGCGGTCGTTGAGGGCGTGGCGCGTGGCCTGGTCGCGGGCGATGAGCACGGCCTGCTCGATCCCGTGCTCATCGATCGCGCTGGTCCAGGCGTCGATCGCGGTGTCGAGCAGCCGGGCGGGCAAATGATCGATATGCAGGCGGTCGTGGCGGTCGAGCCAGGTGAGGTAGGCGGTGCCGCCGCGGGGGTCGTCGTGCAACCGGCGCAGGACGTCGCGTTCGTGGGGGTCGCGTTGGCGCATGACGGTGGTCAGGTGGTGCGGTCCGCCGCTGCGTTCGCCGATCTGGCGGAGCCAGCCGCCGGCCTGAACGGAAGGGAGCTGCCCGCTGTCGCCGATCGCAACGACCTTCGCCTGGGCGTCATGGGCGAGCTGGAGGAGCCTGCGGGTGAGGCGCGTGGGGCTCATCGACGCCTCGTCGAGCACGAGGACCGCCCCGGCCGGAAGAGCTGGGTGGTCGGTGTGGTGGTCGATGGTGGCCAGGAGGGCGTGGATGGTGCGGGCGGAGATTCCTGCCTCGGTCAGCTCGCGGGCCGCTCGGCCGGTCGGTGCGACACCGAGCACCGGCCGGCCGGTTTGGGTGTAGAGGTCGTGGATCGCCGAGGCGGTGAACGTCTTGCCCGTCCCGGCCAACGCCTCGATCACGTCGACACCGTTGCCCGACGTGGCGACCCCGCGGACGACCCGCTGCTGCTCGGGGTTGAGGGGCTGCTCGCGACCGGTGAGGAACCGCTCGACCTGCTCGGGCGGGACGCGCGCTACGTCGCTGTCGGCGCGTCCGACGGCGGCAGCGATGAGTGCCTGCTCGGTCCGGACCAGGTCGGTGGTGGTGTGGCGTGGCTCGACGATGCCGGTGAAGTCCTCCGGGCGCGTCGCGAGTACCTCGGGATGGTCGGTGGTCAGTGTCTCGGCGAGCGCTCGCGTGGCCGTGACGGGGATCCCTTGCTGGTGCTGCTCCGCGATCGCGCGCAACGCGTCGCGGGTGTCGAAGGTGTTGGCGTTGGCCGTCAGCCCATCGGGACCGACGAGGTGTCGCAGTAGCTCGTCGGGGTCGGGCGCTAGGGATCGGTGCGGCGGACCATCGGGTGGGGTGGTCTCGGCGGGCCGGTGCGGGTCGCCGGACGACGGATGGTCGAGGCCGGTGGGGCCGAGGTCGCGGAGTCGGTGGTGGCCGGTAGCGAGGAGCTCTCGGAGGGCTTGGTCGTCGAGGCCATGTTCTTGCGCGCGGGCGTGGATGTCGATGCGCCAGTCGCGGGTTCGGACGGTGTGGTCCTTGGCGGTGCGGGTCTTCAGCGCCAGCGCTTCGCCTTGGGCCTTGGTGGTCAGGGGGATGTTGTCGTCGCGGGCGGCCTGCTCGATCTCGACCCGCCGCCGCGAGAACTCCCGCAACACCTCGCGCGGGACCCCGTCGAGCTCCGCCGCGCCCTTGACGACCGGCCCCCACGTGAGGCCGAGTCGGTCGGTGACCTCCGCGCGGAGGTGGGCTTGGTAGAGGGTCCCGGCGGTGCGGGCGTGGCGGTAGATGACCGCAGCGTGCAGCGCTCGCCACTGCCCATCCGACGGCGTGCGCACGAGGTTCGCCGCAACGACGTGCGTATGCAGCTGCGGATCCTTCGCGCGCGACATCCGGTGCCGATACGCAGCGGCCAGCAGCCCTTCGCCGCGCTCGACGACCGCTCCGTTGCGTCCGCGGCGGGTGTAGAGCGCTTCCTGTTCGAGGTACTCGAGTGCCCCGTGGACGGCGACGTCGTGCGCGGCCACGAGCTCCCGCGCGACGGGCGGGTCGGCGAGGGCGAACAGCACCGAGATCGATTTCGGGGCGGAGAACGTGAGGTCGTACGCGGCGACCGGTGCGTGGCGCTTGCCGTTGATCGTGCGCACCTTCCGTTCCTTGGACAACAGCGTGCGGCGGAGTGTTGTGTCGGATGGGTCGATGCCGGCGATCATCGCGTTGAACCGAGCCGCGTCGACCCGACCGACGAGGCCCAGCCGTGTCGCGGCGGCTCCGGTCCATTGACCGGGTGCTTCGCCGTGGCCGGAGTAGTAATCGTCGCGGCCGTGGGCGACGGATTGCTCGTAGTAGGAGGCTTGGCCGGGGACGAGCTTCCCGATCGACAACACAACCTTGACGCTACAAGGCGTGGCATCTTGATGCAACTGTGTGGGTCGCGTCGCTCTGCGACGTGACCCTTGGATCTCTTGAGCGCGTTCGTTGGTGCGGGTACGGGCTGCAGGACGTCTGGCGTTCCTTCCGGTCGATGCGGTGGGCTGGGGCCATGACTGCTTCGATCGATGGTTTGACGTTGGCGTTGCTGCCGCTGGTGCTGGCGACGTGCACGCTGGTCGTGACGCTCGGCGTTCGCGCGTTCCCGGGATGGGCGGGCGGCGGCGTCGTGCGATGGGTGCGCACCGGGGTACTGGTGACGACGTCGATGTACGTCGTGCTGGCGGCAGCGGTTCTCTACGGCATCGGCAGCACCCGGGCCGCGGGGGGACCGGTCACCACCGGCGACGCCGACGCCGCCGTGCGGGTCCTGGTGCTGGGCGTGGCGGCCGTGTTGCTCCTGTCGCTTCTGGCGACGATGAGGCCAGCGGACGAGGTGCGACGTGAGGGGGTCGGTGCAGCGACGCCGTGGTGTGCGGCCGTGATGGCGGTCGTGCTCGGTCTGTACGCCGCTGACGGCGTGATCGACATGCTCTACGAGCCCGCGGGTATCGCGATCCTCCTCGGGATGATGGTGGCGCTGGGTGTCGCGTTCGACGCGTTCCTGGCCGCGGACGATCGACGAGCAGCCCGTCAGGCCCGGGCGCGGCTCGTCCGCGCGATGCGCCGGAGCCGTCGCGAGGCCGGCGGGGACCTGGTGCCGTGCGTCCTCGAAGACGACAGCGTCGACGGCCACCAGATCACGCACGCGACAACCACCACGGACGGGGACTTCGTCTTGCTCGAGCTACCGGGTGCGGGCGAGGTCGCGACGTGGCTGCGAACCGGACCGCCGGTTGCCGAGCGCAGCGCGCGGTACGCCGCCGCGTGTCTGCACGATTCGTGGCTTGACGGTGCGTCGCTGACGCTCAAGCGCGGCGAGGCTCCGCTGCGCGAGCAGCGTCAAGCACCGGAGCCCGGCCAGCGGCGCGGCTACCCCGTTGGTCTCATCAAGGTTCCGGCCGAGATGCTCACGGCCGCAGGCATCCGCGTGAGGACCAGGCCGCCAGCACCGGCCCGCGACTGAGGAGCACCGACGCACCACCGACGACGACCACCAGCGACGTCGCGGGCGCCGGGGCCGACGCCCGCCGGTCAGGGGGCGTGACCGGCGGTGGTGGCGGCGTCGGTGCGGAGGTCGTTGAGGCGCTGGCTGATCCAGTGGTAGGCGTGGGCGGCCTGGGGGTCGGGGTGGTCGCCGGCCAGCTGCGCGGCGTGGATCTCGGCCTGCTGGAGCGCCCGGTCCAGGGCGCTGGTGTCGTCGGTGTGGAGGGTGTCGCTCACGGTGGCCGTTTCGGTCTGGGGTGGTCTGGACGGTGAGCGTCAGCCAGCCGGTGTCGGGCGGCCCGGAGGCCCGATGGACGAAGAATTTTCGTCGCCCGGGCCCGCACCGACGAGACGGAATGAAGGACACGCCCGGGCCCGGTACGAGGGCCGGGGTCCGCTGGAAAAATCTTCGGGAGGCGGGTCGGAGGACCGATCGTCACCGGTTAGCGTGAGCGATCCGTTCAGGCCGCACCAGACCGGGACCGCCCCCCCTTGACCCGTCCCGGGCTCCCGCCGCCCCCACCTGCGCCCCGCGTGTCGGCCCCGCCGCCCCCGGACCCTTCACACCGGTCGCCCCCTCCCGTGTGGCTCTCCCCTCCCGTCCCGGGTCCTTCGTCGTGCGTTGTCAGGCCTCGCGGTGCCTGTAGGCGGGGAGGCGGATCGTGACGTCGAACCGGTTCTCGAGCCGGTGGAGGTGCTGCTCGAACGCGCCGTGGTCACGCGACGCGCAGGAGTAGGCCGACTCGCCCTGGCCACAGGGGCACGGCGGGACGGCGGCGATCAGCAGCGCACCTGCGGGCATCGTGCGGGCACGATGCCCCTGTTGCACCCGCATCGTTCCGGCGCGGCTCGCGGCGTGGAGTTCGTCGAGGACGTCCGGGTGGAGCTGGTGGGCGTGGTCGAGGTAGAGGATGCCGTGGTGGGCGAGGGTGATCTCACCCGGCTGGGTCCAGGTGCCGAGCATCCCGCTCGGGCTGGTGGTGTGGTGCGGGGCGCGGAAGGGCCGGTCGAACATGGCGCCGTAGCCGTCGTGGAGGCCGGCGGCGGAGTGGATCCGCGTGACCGCCA
>JBFWKS010000062.1:0-16585 GCA_050252545.1 Solirubrobacteraceae bacterium | reverse complement strand
TCCCGCAGTTCCTGCGCGCCGGATCGCCGTCGCCCGACACGAACTTCAACGTCTACAACTCCGCCGAGCGAGGCAGCTGCGAGGTCGGCAACGAGCCGTTCCCGCCCGCCCGTCGCGTCGGCCGTCCCGACGTGAGCGCCCCGACGAACCCGCGGACGCCGCGGCCCGCCAACGAGCCCGAGGGCCCCCGATGATCCGCTCGCCGTTCCGTCGACGCTCGCGCCGGCGCCCCGCCGAGACCACGCGTGCCACCCTCATGCTCTGGGGGGCCGGCACCCTCGGCATCGTCTTCGTCCTGTGCTACCTGATCTTCGGGTTCGCGGTCCCGGGCAGCAGCACCCGTGAGCTGCGCCTGGTCAGCCAGTACGGCGGGGCGGTCCGGCCCGGCACCGCCGCGCAGGTCCGCATCGCCGGCGTCAACATCGGCAACATCACGTCGTTGAAGCCGATGAAGGACCGTCCCGGCTTCGCGGTCATCACCGCGAAGATCGACGACGACGCCCCGGCGTTCCGCCGGGACGCGACGGTCAAGATCCGCCCGCGGCTGTTCCTGGAGGGCAACTTCTTCCTCGACGTCAACCCGGGGACCCCGGGCGCGCCGCCGCTCGGTGATCGGCCGCTGCCGCCGTCGGCGACCACGAGCTACGTGGCCTTCGACGAGGTGCTCGGCACCTTCGACGCGGCGACCCGCCGGACCTTCACCGGCGCGACGACCGCCCTGGGCGACACCGTCGGGCGGGGCGGGGGGGGGCGACGGCCTTCCAGGACCTCGTGAAGGCGCTGCCGCCCGCCCTGCGCACGACCGCCGTGGTGACCAAGGCGGCCCGTGGGCAGCGCGAGGGGGACCTGATCCGCACGATCCGCGAGGCCGGCGGGCTGTTCGCGACCCTGGACTCCGACGAGGCGGCGCTGCGGAGCGTGCTGGCGGACGGGCGCCGGACGTTCTCCGCCTTCGCGGCCGAGTCGCAGAACCTCCGCGGCACCATCCGCTCCCTGGACGGCACCGTCCGGACCGCCGGACGGTCGCTCGCGACGATCTCCCGAGCCGTGCCCGAGACGCGGGCGCTGGTCAACGACGCCCGACCGCTGATCCGCCGGCTCCCCCGGACGCTCGACGTCGCCAACCCGGCACTTCGCTCGAGCGTGGCCATCGTGCGTTCCGACGGTATCCAGCGGCTGCTCGCCGATCTCCGCCCGACCCTCGCGACGCTGAACCGCACGACCGTGCCGCTCGCCCGGGCGCTCGACGACACCGTCCCCGTCGCGCGATGCCTGGACCGCGTGATCCTGCCGACGCTGCGCAACAAGATCGTCGACGGTGGGTTCACCACCGGGCAGCCGGTCTACCGCGAGCTGCTCTCCGCGATCGTGGGGCTCAACAACAGCGTCTCGAACTTCGACGGCAACGGGTACTGGATCCGCTACAACGTCGGGCTCGGCAACCAGGCGCTGTCCATCGGCGAGGGGTCCCGCGAGACCGCGAGCCTCGCGGAACGCCCGACCCTGGGGTCGGTGCCCGCCAGTCCGTTGGAGCGGCCGCCGCTCCGGCCGGACGTCCAGTGCGACACGCAGGGCGTCCCGTCCTTGGAGGCCCGGACCCGGACCAACACCGCCAAGTCGCGTCGGCTGGACGGTGGACCGTCCGCCCTGACGCAGGCGGCGTCGTCCCTCCTCGACGGCCTGGTCCAGAACGACCCGTCCGTCCCCGCGACGACGAGGTCCCGGCTGGGCACGTTGCTGGGTCCCGAGGGGAAGGCGAAGCGATGAAGGTCGTCACGATGGCGCTGCGCCAGTACTGGTGGGCGGTGGCCGTGATCATCGGCGCGATGATCCTCGCGATCGCCGTGGCGGCGGTGCTCCTGGTCAACCAGCGCTTCCCGCTGCCGTGGGTCGACACCTACACCGTCAAGGCGGAGTTCTCCTCCGCGCAGGCCGTGACGCCCGGGCAGGGCCAGCAGGTGACCGTCGCCGGCGTCCAGGTCGGCGAGATCTCGACGGTGAAGCTCCGCGACGGTCGCGCGGTGGTCTCGTTGAGCATCAAGAAGGAGAAGCTCGCCCGGGTCCATCGCGACGCCTCGCTGACGCTCCGGCCGCGTACCGGCCTGCAGGACATGACGATCGAGCTGAACCCCGGCCGCACGTCCTCCCCCGTCGTCCCCGACGGCGGCACGCTGGACGCGACGCGGACCACCCGGCAGGTGCAGTTCGACGAGGTGCTCGCGTCGCTGGACAGCGACACCCGCGCGTACCTGCAGCAGTTCCTCACGGCGACGGACCGCGGACTGTCGGAGAACACCGCGCAGACGCGTCGCGTCCTGCGCCTGGGCGCCCCGACCGCGAGACAGGCCGACCGCGTCCTGCAGGTCCTCGCCGATCGCCGCGGCACCGTCAGCCGCGCCGTTTCCAGCCTCGGGAGCGTCGCCGAGCGCCTGCAGCGCAGCAACGCGGCGGTCGCCGCGACGGTCCGGCGTGCCGCTGACACCCTGAAGACGGTCGGGGGCCGCGACGCCGAGGTCCAGAGCTCGCTGCGTCAGCTGCCCGGCACGCTGTCGCAGGTCGACAGCACCCTGACGGCGACCGCGGCGTTCTCGCGGGAGCTCCGGCCGGCGGCGGTCGCGTTGCGCCCGGCCGTCAAGGACGTCCGTGCGGCGCTGCCGGATCTCGATCCGCTGCTGCGCGCGATCCCTGCCGGGATCGAGCCCGTGGCGCGGCTGGGGAAGGTCACCCGGAAGTCCACCGAGGACCTTCGCACCACCTTGAGCACCCTGCGGCCGCAGCTGGGCAACGTCTCGCGGTTCGCGAAGTCGCTGCAGTGGACGACCAACGTCCTGGGCTACGAGCCGCCGGGCGAGGAGCAGGGCAACCTGTTCTGGTTCTCCTGGTTCTGGCACAACGCCAACTCGGTGCTGGCCAACGAGGACGCTCACGGCGTCGCCTGGCGCGGCCAGGCGATCTTCAGCTGCACCTCGTTCACCGGCCTGGACGCGCTCCGTCCGGTCGTCGACCTCCTCAACACCGCGCGGGTGTGCCGATGAACAAGCAGGGCGCGCGACCCGCGCAGATCATGATCATGGTGCTCTTCGCACTCTCGTGCTTCGGGCTGCTGCTGTTCCTCTGGACGGCGTTCGGGGGTCCCGTCCCGCTGAAGGCGAAGAAGTACGAGGTCCAGGCGTCGTTCTCCAGCGGATCGCAGCTGGCGACCTACTCCGATGTCCGGATCAGCGGGGTCTCCGTCGGCAAGGTGGTCAAGATCGAGCGCAAGGGCGGAGACGCCCTGACGCGAATCCAGATCGACGCCGAGTTCGCCCCGCTGCCCCGCGACACCCGGGCGACGCTGCGGACGAAGACCCTCGTCGGCGAGACCTTCGTGCAGCTGTCGTTCGGGACCAGGCGTGGCCCGTCGATCCCCGAGGGCGGCGCGATCGCCTCCAGCCGGATCCAGGCGCCCGTCGACATCGACCGCCTGTTCGACGTCTTCGACCCCACGACCCGCAAGGCGCTCAAGCGCGTCCTCCCGGCGGTCGCCTCCGCGACCCGCGACCGCGGCGCGGCGCTCAACAAGGCCTTCGGCAACCTCCAGCCGACGGTCGAGGCGACCGACGGCCTGCTGCGCATCCTCGACCGTCAGCGCCGCGCAGTCCGCACCGGCTCCCGCGACGCCGGCCTGACGTTCCAGAGCATCGGCAGGCAGGCCGGCGCCGTGCAGGTCCTCGCCCGCGAGGGCAGCGACCTCTTCGCCAGCCTGCGGGCCAGCTCCGACGGGTTGCAGGACACCGTCCGTGCGCTGCCCCCGTTCCTGGGCGAGGCGCGCTCGACGTTGCGGGTCGCGCGCACCTTCGCCGGTGACGCCGGCCCGACGATCGCCGCGCTGCGCCCCGTCACGCCGCTCGTGCGGCCCGCCCTACGCGACCTCAATGCGCTCGCTCCGGACCTCGGGACGACGCTGCGGAAGGTCGACCCGGTGCTGGACCGCGTCCCCGCGGGAACCCGCTCGCTGCGATCGGTGCTCGACGCCGCCGGCCCGTTCCTCGACGCCGCCGAGCCGATCACCGCGAACCTGCTGCCGGCGGTCCGGTACCTCGAGAGGTACAAGGAGGACGCGTCGGTCACCCTCGCGGCGACCGCCGCGTCCACACAGGCGAAGATCGTCGACCTCAACGGCGTCCCCCGGCACTACCTGCGCCTCATCACGCCCCTCAACGGCGAGCTGCTCCAGGGTGCCCCCAGGCGTCTGCCAACGAACCGCCACAACGCGTACCCCAAGCCCGGGACGCTCAACGACCTCGCGGCCCAAAAGTCGTTCGACTGCGAACAGACCTCCAACGCAGGAGGGGTGCTCTCCGCGCTCGTCGACGGCGGCCAGGCGCCTCCGTGCGTCCAGCAGGGGCCGTTCGACATCGACGGCCGTGTCAGCGCCTTCCCGCAGCTCCGGAAGGCTTCTCCGCCGGCCACCCGTCCGAAGCGGTGAGGAGCGTCTGGTCCATCGAGGTGGGTTGACCACGCGGTGCGGTGACGCTACGTTTGACGTACCGTCAACCGCTGCATCTGGCCCCTCCGCCTGTGAGTCGGCGGCCACTCCCAACGGTGCAACCCCCGCCCGTGTTTCATCTCAGCCGCAAGCTGTACCTCGATCTGCTCCCACATCTGGCGCGTCCGACATCTCGGCTCACGCAGCGATCAATCCTGCGCGCATGCGAGGCCGCGATCTCGCGGATGGTCGCGGAACCAGAGACGGCGCATCGGGTCGGCGGGTGGCTTTTCGCCGACGTGCGGCACCACTTCCGTCTGCAGGAGCAGGCCGCCGTTCGCCGAGCGCTCGACGCGCACCTCTGCCCGCTCGCCGACGACCTACGCCGCTCACCCAGGCATGCCCGACGCCTGCAGCGGATCGAGCCCGAACGCGTCACGTGCCTCGCCACGAAGTCCGACGGTAGCCCTTGTGCTCGCTGGCCTGCGGCGGGTCACGATGTCTGTTCCGCACATCTGCGCCCGACCGCAGCTTCTCTGGTGTCCATGCCAGGAGCACCCTCATGAACGCCCAGACCCCGCTCGACACCGACTGGGTCGTGATCGGCTCCGGCTTCGGCGGCAGCGTCAGCGCCATGCGGCTGGCTGAGAAGGGGCACCGTGTCCAGATCCTGGAGCGCGGCCAGCACTTCCGGACCGAGCAGGAGATGCCCCGCAGCTCCTGGGACCTGCGCAAGTACCTATACGCGCCTCGTCTCGGCCTGCGTGGTCTCTTCCGTCTCACCTCATTCGAGGACGTCTTCGTGATGAGCGGCGCCGGAGTCGGCGGCGGCAGCCTCGTCTACGCGATGACGCTCTACGTTCCCCCCAAGGCGTTCTTCGAGGACCGACAGTGGTCCGGCCTGGCCGATTGGTCCACGGAGCTCGCGCCGCACTACGAGACCGCGCAACGCATGCTCGACGTCACCGACGTCACCGACGTCACCGACGTCACCGACGTCACCGACGTCACCGAGGACGACCCGGCTGACCAGCTGCTGAAGGAGTACGCCGACGAGATCGGCGTCGGCGGCACCTACCGCAAGGCCCGTGTCGGCACCTATCTCGACAACCCGGGGCGGGCCACTTCAGAACCCCTACTTCGGCGGCCAGGGGCCCGAGCGCATGGCGTGCTCGCGGATCGGACGGTGCATGCTCGGCTGTCCGCAGGGATCGAAGAACAGCACGGACAAGAACTACCTGCACTTCGCGCAGCAGCACGGCGCGACGATCGCGCCCGGACGGGAGGTGACCTCCGTTCGCCCGATCGGCCGGAGCGACGGGGCCGATGGCTGGGAAGTCACCCACCAGGCGACCGGGCGCCGGTGGCGGAAAGACGTCCGGATGACGCGGGCCGGCGGCGTCGTGCTCTCCGGCGGCGCGCTGGGCACCAACGAGCTGCTCGCGCGGTGCCGCCACAACGGCGACCTCCCGAACCTCTCCCCCCGGCTGGGAGAGCTCGTGCGCACCAACAGCGAGGCGATCCTCGTCGTCACCGTCCCGAAGGGGCGGGTCGAGGCGCTCGCGCGCCGCGTGGCCATCACCTCGTCGATCTACCCGGATCCCCACACCCACATCGAGACGGTCACGTACGGGGCCGGCGGCGGAGCTATCCGCAACCTCTTCACGGTCCTCACCGGCGGCGGGACCCGGGTCACGCGCCCACTGAAGTGGCTGGGCCAGCTCATGCGTCATCCCGGCTGGGTCGCCGAGCTGCTGTTGAAGCCCGGATGGGGCGAGCGCTCGATCGTGGTGCTCGTGATGCAGTCGCTCGACAACTCGATGCGCCTCGTCGCAAAGCCCCGGCGCGGGGGAGGCATCAAGCTGCAGACCCGGCAGGACCCCGAGAACCCGAACCCCACGTTCATCCCGGCCGCCAACGCGTTCACCGAGTGGTTGGCACGCAAGACCGGCGGCGCCCCCGGCTCCGCGGTCCCCGAGGCGCTCCTCAGCATCCCGACGACCGCGCACATCCTCGGCGGCGCGCCGATCGGTCGCGACCCCGCTACAGGCGTGATAGATCGGGATCACCGCGTATTCGGCTACCAGAACCTGCTGGTCTGCGACGGGGCAGCGGTCCCCGCGAACGTCGGGGTGAACCCATCACTGACGATCACTGCCCTTTCCGAGCGAGCCATCAGCCCCGTCGAGCCGGCGGCGAGCGCTGTTCCCCGCACACCGCTCGGCACCCAGGAGATCGAGGGCCGGACCGCCGAGGGCGACCCCGAACCGCTCCCCGACGCATGGACCATGGCGGGTGCCGTCGAAGCCCAAGCCGTCAAGCCGGCCTGAGGCCCCCATGAGTCGAGAGACGCTGATCGGCACCCCAACCGTGGGAGGGCCGCCAGCCGGGCCATGCGGATCGGCGTCTTGGCGATTCTCGCGTTGTCCGGCGTCCTGATCACGGTCACGACGGCCCGGGGGTGGGACCTCATGCAGGAAGCTCGTACCCTGAATCTCGTGTTCGTCGCCGTCCACGTCATCTTCATCTTCCAAGTCCTACGCTGGAGTCGCGGGGTCCTGCCGATGGCCGCCGGGATCGCCGCGTTCATTGCAATCTTCGCCGGGACCTCGGTCACGAGCTGGTACGAGCGCGACGCCCCGGGCTACGCCGATGCCACGCTGTCCGGCCAGCTCGGGCTCCTCACCCTCCTCATCCTCGGCGTCCAGATCGCCGTCATCGCCGTGACGATCACCGCCTTCGGTCAGCGTTGGCAGGAGGAGGTCGAGCGGAGTGCCCCGTCGACGCCCGCCCACGCCGCGGCCTCGTGAGGCCGGGCGACGACCCCGGACCGTCTCAGCCACCGACACCAGCCGGTCAGGCCGGGATGCGGAGTGCCGAAGCCCAGATGTCAGTGAGGGCGCGGAGCGTGGCTTCGTCGCCACGACCGTCCTCCGCTGCGACCTGGTGATACACGCGCTCGACCATCCAGACCAGCGCCGAGGCGGTGGCGTGTGCCTCCTCAGGGGCCGCTCCCGCACCCGCCAGGCGCACGCTGGCGGCGGCGATGAACCGCCCGACCGCGTCGTGCCAGTACCTCGCGATGACCACGTCGTAGGTCGACGCCTCGATCAGGGCCCGCAACAAGGCGCTTGACGCGCGGTAGGCTCGCAACACCTCGGCAAGGGCCGCGTGCAGCTGCTCACGGTTCCCGAGTTCCTCGAGCCACGCCGTGACCTCCGCGAAGAGGCCATCGGCGAGGGGATCGGTCGCGCGAATCAGGAGATCGCGCTTGTCTTGGAAGTAGGTGTAGAACGTGGTTCGCGGTTGGCCGGCACGTGCGGTGATCGTTCCGATCGTCACGCCCGCGTACGGCGTGCCCTCTTCCAGGAGCGCTGAGACCGCGCCGATCAGCCCTGCCTCGATCCGTCCGCGAGCCTCGGGATCATCGCGTTTGGAGAGCACCGCCATCGGGTCATGGTACGCGGTCCGCGGATTCGGGATCGACGAGCGGCACACCGTTCGCACGCCCGTCCGAGCGCGGTCGTTTCACAACGATCGCCGATCTGACGAACGAACTGAACCGCCTCTGGATTCGTGGAGGGTCAGACCTGGCTGTCCGTCAAACCCCTCCTGCCTTAGACCGCACCATGCCTGGGTGAGCCGCGGTCTTCAACCAGGACCGAAAGGCGGCGACGGAGTCCTCGAGGGCGGGCGTGGTGCCGTTGACGGCCCAATCCAGGGCGAGGCCCTGCACCCATGCGAGGGTGGTGACCTGGATCGTCTGTGCCGGGTACGCGAGATGGCCACCGCGGGCGCGGTGCCCGGCGATCAGGCCGTCGATCATCTGGCGCAGCTGATCGGTCGCCGTTGCGGCTGCTGGTGCGAGGGACGGGTTGGTGATCGCTTCGGTCTGCAGGCCCAGCCAGGCGACCAAGAACGCCCGGTCGCGGGTCAGGCCGGCCCAGAACGCTTCCAAGCCGACATCGATGATGCTGTCGGCGTCCTTGAGCGCGGCGACGGCCTGCAGGATCTGGTCGACGAGGCGGGCGATGAGGTGCTCGGCCGCGTTCGTCAGCAGGCCCTCGCGCGAGGCGAAGTAGTACGGGATCGCGCGCTTGGGGACCCCGGCCTCCTCGGCGACGCGTTGCAGCGAGGTGGCGGCATACCCGTCGCGGGCGAGGCAGCGCACGGTGGCCTCAAGGATCTCCTCGGCACGCCGGGCGCCCTTGCGAGTCAGATGCGTCGGGGTGCTCATCGGTCGTATTCTGCATCCACTCCCAGAACGTACCGCACGGTGCACAAAAGTGGTACGCTCGGACCACTCTGCCAGCGGGTCGCCCGAGTGAGCGCCCCGGACGCTGAGCAGGCTTCGTCAAACCAGTTGAGGGAGGCAGTCATGGGGACCATCACGTTCGTCGAGCACGACGGCACGCCGCACCAGGTCGAGCTGGAGGACGGCACGTCGCTGATGGAGCTGGCGACCAACAACGGCGTTCCCGGGATCGATGGCGACTGCGGCGGCGAGGCGTCGTGCGGCACCTGCCACGTGATGGTCGACGACGCCTGGATCGCCACGACCGGCACGCGCACCGAACTCGAGAGCCAGATGGTGGAGATGTCGCCGGAGTGCGGCCCGAACTCGCGTCTGGCGTGCCAGCTGCGGGCCACCCCCGCGCTCGACGGGCTGACGGTGCACCTGCCCGAGTTCCAGATGTAGGCCCACCCCGTGTTCGAGCAGACGACCAGAGAGCCAGAGACCATGACAACCGCCAGCAGCCTCATTCAACGGACGAAGGTCCGCGTGACCGACACAGTGCAGGCGACCGTGCCGACGGATCGCGTGATCCAGGGCGTGGCCCTCGCGCTGAGGGCCAAGCGCCTGGCCGGCGTGATGAAGCCGCTGCGGTTTGAGGAGCGGCCGATCCCCGATCCGGCGAATGTGCCGCTGGAGGAGATCGACGTCAGCAACCCGTTCATGAACCGTCAGGGCCAGTGGTACCCCTACTTCGCACGCCTGCGTGAGGAGGCCCCCGTCCACTACCAGCCCAAGAGCCCGTTCGGGCCGTTCTGGTCGATCACGCGCTACGCCGACATCCAGGCCGTCGACTCCAACGCGGAGGTGTTCTCGGCCGAGCCCTTCATCGTCCTGGGGCCACCGCCGTTCAACGCCGAGATGTTCATCGCGATGGACCCGCCCAAGCACGACGCGCAGCGCCGGGCCGTGCAGGGCGTCGTGGCGCCAAAGAACCTCAAGGAGATGGAGTCGCTGATCCGCGAGCGCGTGCAGGACGTGCTCGACAACCTGCCGACCGACCGGCCGTTCGATTGGGTTGAGCGCGTGTCGAAGGAGATCACCGGGCGCATGCTGGCGACGCTGCTGGACTTCCCGTTCGAGCAGCGGCACAAGCTGACCTACTGGTCCGACACGATCAGCGGGTCCGCGGACGCCACGGGCGGCACGACGCACCAGGACGAGCTCTTCCCCGCCGCCGTGGACCTTGCGCGCAACTTCACGGCGCTGTGGCACGACAAGGCCGCCCGCCGCGCCGCCGGCGAGCCGGACGGCTTCGACCTCATCACCCTGATGCAGACGTCGGAGGACACCAAGGACCTGATCAAGAAGCCGTTCGAGTTCCTCGGCAACCTCACGCTGCTGATCGTCGGCGGCAACGACACCACCCGCAACTCGATGTCCGGCGGCGTCCTGGCGCTCAACCGGTTCCCGGACGAGTTCGAGAAGCTCAAGGCCGACCCGAAGCTGATCCCGAACATGGTCTCGGAGATCATCCGCTGGCAGACGCCGCTGGCCTACATGCGCCGCGTCGCCAAGAAGGACGTCTACTTCGGCGGGCAGTTCATCCGCAAGGGCGACGTGGTGCTCATGTGGTACGTGTCGGGCAACCGCGACGAGCGGAAGTTCGAGAACGCCGACGACTTCATCATCGACCGCAAGAACGCGCGCAACCACATGTCGTTCGGGTTCGGCGTGCACCGGTGCATGGGCAACCGGCTCGCGGAGATGCAGCTGCGGATCCTGTGGGAGGAGCTGTTGGAGCGGTTTGACCGCATCGAGGTCATCGGCGAGCCCGGCTACGTGCAGTCGAACTTCGTCAAGGGCTACAGCGACATGCAGGTGCAGCTCACGCCGAAGCCGGTCCGCGAGCAGACACCAGTCCGCGTCGAGGCGACCTCTGGCGCCTGAGCCGCAACGGCGACGCGGAGAGGAACGACGGGATGAAACGCGACCGGGTGATCGTGGTCGGCGCCGGCCACGCGAGCGCGCAGCTCTGCGTGAGCCTGCGCCAGGGCGGCTGGGATGGCGAGATCGCGCTGGTCGGCGACGAGCCGTCGCTGCCCTATCAGCGGCCGCCGCTGTCCAAGACGTTCCTGCACGGAACGACGACGCTGACGGACCTCCTGATCCGCGGGCCGGACTTCTACGAGAAGGAGGACGTGACCTTCCGTCACGCCCGTGTCACCGGGATCGACCGCGAGGCCGGCACCGTCGCACTCGACGACGGCGACGCGCTGTCCTACGACCGGCTCGTCCTCTGCACCGGCGCGCGACCGCGACCGCTGGACGTCCCCGGCGCGGACCTCGCAGGCGTGCACGCCCTGCGGGACGCCGCCGACATCGAGGCGATCCGGGGCACCCTCCGGACCGCCCGCCGGGCCGTCATCGTCGGCGCGGGCTACATCGGCCTGGAGGCCGCCGCGTCGCTGCGGAAGCTGGGAATCGAGGTCGCGGTCCTCGAGGTCGCCGACCGCGTCCTGCAGCGGGTCACTGCCCCCGAGGTCTCGGCGTTCTACGACCGCGTGCACCGCGAGGAGGGCGTCGATCTGCGCACCGGCGTCGGCGTCGCGGGATTTGAGGGCGACTGGCACGTCCGGGCGGTCCGCCTCACCGACGGCGCCGAGATCCCCGCGGACCTCGTCGTCGTCGGGGTCGGCGTCCTGCCCAACGTCGAGCTCGCCCGCGACGCCGGGCTGGCGGTCGAGAACGGGATCGTCGTCGACGAGCACGGCCGGACGGACGATCCGCGCATCTTCGCCGCCGGCGACTGCGCCAACCACTACGACGCCCGGTACGGGACACGAATGCGGTTGGAGTGCGTCGCCAACGCGCTGGAGCACGCCAAGGCGATCGCCGGCGCGATCTGCGGCAAGGAGAAGCCGATCTCGGCCTTGCCGTGGTTCTGGTCCGGCCAGTACGACCTGAAGCTGCAGATTGCCGGCTTGAGCACCGGCCATGACGAGGTCGTACTGCGGGGGGACCCCGCCGATGGCCGCAGCTTCGCCTGCTTCTACCTCGCCGACGGCCGGCTGATCGCCGCGGACTGCGTGAACCGACCGAAAGAGTTCATGTTCAGCAAGCGCGCCATCACCCAGGAGCTTTCGCCCGACCGCGTGCTGTTGGCGGACCCCGACACGCCGCTGGTCTCGCTCCTGCAGACCCCGGCTCGCAGCGCCCGATAAGCAACACGACCGCCGTCGTCCAGGCGAACGCGTCGTGAACGTTCGCGCCATCCCAGTCGATCCCGCGGCCGTTCCGCACCGGCGTGCCGGGCACTGCGGACGGGGAGCGCCGACCGGGCTGATCGAACGGGTCAAAACCCGTGATCGCCATGATCACCTCGACGAAGCCACCGCCGTAGTCCGGCATCCGTGACGAGGCGGCCTCGGACAGCTCGATCGTCTCCGTCTCGACACCATTGCTCATGGCAGATAGCTGCCTCTTCGACGGTTTCTCGGGTGCGTCTCGCGCGCGCCCCGCGGGCCATCGAGCAGTGGGTCCGGCGTCGCCATTCCCTTACCCGCGTGAAACTTCACGCTACACGGGGAAGTCACCGATCGGTGTAGAACATGGCCGGCGTGTGAAGGCCGCGTGCCGTGGACGAGTCGCCCCTCCGCGGGGCGGGCTGCCGGCCGGGTGTCAGTCGACGGGGACGACGGTGCGCCAGAGGCGCTCGAGCGCCTTGAGGAGCGCGGCGTCGGAGACGCGAGGCGAGGCGAGGTATTCGGTGAACGACCGCTCCGTCATCCACACCAGCGAGTAGGCGAGCGCCTCCGCATCCTCGCGCGCGAGGTCCGGGTCGGAGGTCGTGGCGCGCTGGACGGTGTTGACGATGAACCACTCGTGGAACTCGCGCCAGAAGACCGCGACGTCCGCGTCGTAGGTCGCCGCCTCGACGATCGCGTCGACGGTCGCCTTGTGCTTGACGAACGCCTCGAGCACCCCCTTGAGGTGCTTCGGAGGTCGTCGGTGTCGTTGCGCAGCCACGGCTGGGCCGCGGTCCGTGCATCCGCCTCGAAGCCGTCCCCCAGCGCCAGGATGAGCGCGCGCTTGTCCTGGAAGTACGAGTAGAAGGTCGGCCTCGAAACGCCGGCCCGTCCGGAGATCTCGCCGACGCTCAGCTCCGCAAAGGCGCGGTCCCCGCCCAGCAGCTGCACGGTGGCGTCGAGGATCTTCGCGCGGGTCTGGCCGCGCTGATCCTCGGGGCTCGTGGACCGGCGCGACAGGACAGACGACACGCCTTCGACGATACCGCATGACACAAGTGGTTGACAGGTTGTAAAGCGATGTGGGAGGTTCGGTCGTACACCGTCCCTCGACGATCACGGACCCCCTCATGAGCACCATCGACCAGAACCTCGACGCCGTCCGCGTCGCCGACCCCGAGCATTGGCGGGAGGGCCCGCCGCTGGAGCTCTTCCGCGAGCTGCGGGCCTTCAGCCCGGTCCACTGGTCCGACGGCATGAGCTCGTTCCCCGACGAGCCGGGCTTCTGGTCGGTCACCAACCAGGAGCTCGTGAAGGAGGTCAGCCGCGACTGGCAGACGTTCTCTTCCGAGCTCGGCGGCATGGTCGGGATGCCGTGGGTCCAGCTCGAGGTCCAAAACGGCATGTTCATCGGCATGGACCCGCCCAAGCACGACCGGCTGAAGTCGCTGTTTCAGCGCGGATTCACACCGAAGCGGACGGCCGAGCACGAGCCGGCGATCCGCGAGATCACCATCGGCGTCCTCGACGGCCTGAAGGGCCGCGAGAGCTTCGACGTCGTCACCGAGCTCGCCGCGCCGGTCGTCTCCCGCGTGATCGGCTCGTTCATGGGGATCGACCCCGCCGACGACGCGATCTGGGCCCGGCTGATGAACCAGCTGGTCGGCGGCGACGACGCGGAGATGAACCCGGAGGGCCCGCAGTCGGTGATCGACAAGGTCATTCCCGAGATCGTCGGTCGCTGTCAGATCCTCATCGACGCCCGCAGGGCCGAGCCGACCGACGACCTCATGAGCATCCTCGTGCACGCCGAGATCGACGGCGAGATGCTCAGCGACTGGGAGATCGTGATGGGCTTCATCCTCCTGGTCACCGCCGGCAACGACTCCACCAAGGCCACATTCTCCAGCGGCATGAAGGCGCTCCTGGAGAACCCCGGCGAGCGGCAGAAGCTGATCGACGACCCGTCGCTGATCCCCGGGGCGGTCGAGGAATGCCTGCGGATGTTCCCGGCGTTCGCGCACTTCCGGCGCACCGCGACGACGGACACCGAGCTCGGCGGCACACCGATCAAGAGCGGCGACAAGATCATGATGTGGTACCCGTCGACCGGTCGCGACGAGGCTGTCTACGAGGATCCCGACCGCTTCGACGTCCTGCGCAACCCCGAGCACCAGGCGTTCGGGGCCGGCGGCCGCCACTTCTGCCTCGGGACCGCCCTGGCGCGCCTGGAGCTGCGGGTCATGTTCGAGGAGACGCTCAAGCGCTTCCCGAACCTCGAGTTCGCCGAGCAGCCGCGCTACGCGACGGCGATCTTCGTCAACCAGCTCACGACCTTCCCGGTCACCACCAACGCCTGAGCCCGGCGCGGCAGACCGCCGCCCCCGCGCCGCCGGACCCGACGTCCGGCGGCGCCCGCCGCCGCACCCCGGGACCCCCCCCGGGCCCTTTCACCGAGTAGGAGATTTACGTGTACGACTACGTCATCGTCGGGGCCGGCTCTGCCGGCGCCGTCCTCGCCGCCCGCCTGACCGAGGACCCCACCGTCACCGTGGCGCTTCTGGAGGCCGGCGGTGCCGACACCGACCAGGAAATCCATATCCCCGCCGCGTTCGGCGCGCTCTTCAAGGGCCGTCTGGACTGGGACTTCCACACCGAGCCGGAGCCCGGCCTCAACGGCCGCCGCGCCTATCTGCCGCGGGCGAAGGTGCTCGGCGGCTGCTCGTCGATGAATGCGATGGTCTACATCCGCGGAAACCGCGTCGACTACGACGAGTGGGAGACCCTCGGCGCTGAGGGCTGGAACTACGACGACGTGCTGCCGTACTTCAAGCGCTCCGAGGACCAGGAGCGCGGCGAGGACCTCTTCCACGGCACCGGCGGCCCGTTGCCAGTGCGCGAGAGCCGCTCGATGAACCCCGTCGTCGACGCGTTCGTCGAGGCCGCCAACCAGGCCGGGCACGAGAAGAACCCCGACTTCAACGGCGCCCGCCAGGAGGGCTTCGGCCGGTACCAGACCACGCAGGAGAACGGCATGCGCGCGAGCACCGCCGTGCGGTACCTGCACCCCGTGACCGACCGCGAGAACCTGACCGTCATCACCGAGGCCATGGCACTGCGCCTCCTGTTCGATGGCGACCGCGCGTCGGGTGTCGAGATCGACCACGCCGGAACGGTCGAGGAGATCCACGCTGCCCGCGAGGTCCTCGTGTGCGCGGGGGCCTATCAGTCCCCGCAGCTGCTGATGCTTTCCGGGATCGGTCCCGCCGAGGGTCTCGCACCGTTCGGGATCGAGGTCCGCAACGACCTCCCCGTCGGCCAGGGCCTGCAGGACCACTGCATGCTGCTGATGAACTGGTCCGCGGACTACGAGTCGCTCATGACCGCGCTGACGCCCGAGAACGTCGCCCAGCTGCAGACCGAGGGCACCGGCCCGCTGACCTCCAACATCGCCGAGGCCGGCGGCTTCATCCGCACCCGCCCGGGCCTCAACGCACCGGACTGCCAGTTCCACTGCGCCCCGGCGCTGTTCTGGCAGGAAGGGCTCGGTCCGGCCGTCGAGCACGGCGTGGCCTTCGGACCCGGAGTCGTCAAGCCGACCAGCCGCGGCTCCGTGACGCTGAGGACCGCCAACCCACACTCCAAGCCGCGGATCGTCCACAACTACCTCACGACCGAGGAGGACCGCGCGACGATGCTCGCCGGCGCCCGCGTCGCACTGGAGATCTCGCAGCAGGACGCCCTGAAGGACTTCATCTCCGGCGAGTTCCTCGCCCCCACGCCCGACGTCTCCGACGAGGACCTCTGGGACTACGTCACCGCCAACACGATGACGATCTACCACCCCACCTCGACCTGCGCGATCGGCCCCGTCGTCGACACCCGCCTGCGCGTCCACGGCGTCCGCGGACTGCGCGTCGTCGACGCCTCGGTGATGCCGAGCATCGTCCGCGGAAACACCAACGCGCCGGTGATCATGATTGCCGAGAAGGCCGCCGACATGATTCGCCAGGACGCCACCGCCGCCGTGACCGACGTCACCGCGACGGCCTGACCGGCCCAGAACGCCACGCCCCGCCGCCGCCCTCCAACGTCTGAGAGAACGATGCCGACGACAGACACCAGCGCCGTGACGGCGGCCGCCGATCGCCTCGCGGCCGTCCGGCCCTCCGGGACGATCGCGATCGCCGAGCCGCTCCTCGAGGTCCTCTACGAACGGATCGAGGCGGCGGGGGAGCGCGACCCGCGCATTCCCCCCGCCGTCGGGGAGGGGGACGCCGTCGCAGCAGCCCTCGCGGCGGGCTGCCCGCCGCAGTTCCACCCCGGCGTGCCCGCCGACCACGCAGCCGTGCTGCACGACCTCCGACAGCAGCTCGGTGTCGACCGCGCCACCCAGATCGCGATCGCCCCCAACACCGACGCACGGTACGTCCGCGTGCTGCGCGCCATCGGCTGCACCCTCAGCGTCGATCCGCCCGAAAAAGGCGCCGACGAAACCGTCGCGAGCCACTAGTGTCGTGATTCGTTGATTCGTGTGCAGTAGCGGCTGATGGATTCGAGGATCTGGTCGGCGGTCTTGGTCCAGACGTAGGGCCGGGGGTTCTCGTTCCAGGTCTCGATCCACGCACGGATGTC
>JBFWKS010000061.1:0-16648 GCA_050252545.1 Solirubrobacteraceae bacterium | reverse complement strand
CCCCGCCGCCTGATAGATCGGCAACAAGAACGGCGGAATCCTGAACTTATCGATAAAGAAATTCGGCACCCCCACCGCCGCCGGACCCGGAACCGACTCCGCAAAACCCGCCGCAGAACGCTCCGGCTCCGGAGCGGGTACGGGACGTGTCTCGCGGGCCGTCGGCTGCGCCTTGCCGTCGGAGCGATCCTCGGCGTCGCGCTCGGACTGCTCCTCACGCGCGGTCTCGTCGCGACGGTCCTTGGCGTCGCGATCACCCGCGCGCTTGGCCGCACCCGATGCCGAGCTCTGCCACCGCGAGCCACCGCCCTGTGCGGCACCCGCCGCACCGGCCGACGGAGCCGGCGACGCAGGACCGGTCGGCGCCGTGGACGTCGTGCCCGGCGTCGGCGCCGGGGTCGGGGCGGGGGCGGTCGTCGACGTCGTGCCCTTCGGCGGCGTGCACTCGCCGAGCTGCAACAGCTTCAGATCGCCCAGGCGTAGATCGAGGCAGCTGGGGAGGCCCTGCGCGTTCGTCGCGGCGGGAAACACCGCCACGCCCGCCAGGACGCCGAGCACTGACGCACAACGCCCCAGCGAGAACACGGTCCGTCCGCCGAACCGCGGAGACACCCGCGCACGCACGGTCGTCGGGACGTCGTCCCGATCCTGGCCCGTCTTCGGACCGGAGCCGCCACCCGCCCGCGGGCGTCGGCCGTTGTCTGCGTGGTGTCCCATGCAATCCTCTCCCTGACCGGCGCCGCCTCCTGACCCAGGAGGCACCGAACGCCGGATCCCTCTCACCATACGTACTGTCCGGGCGCAATGTACACGGCCCGAACGGGTCGATCTACTCCCCCGTTGGAGAGATTGGACCCGCAAGGAGCCCGTTCGACGGCGTCGAGCGATGACTTCGGAGGCCGTCGACGGTCCTGATCTCCGTGCCCCGGGACCGGACGACCCAGCCGCCGATGCAGGACGATCTGCCACTCCGACGGGACCCGCGGGAGCGTTCATGATCCCCCTCATGGCAGCGGAGCGGACCGGTCGCGGCATGCCGGAGCACCTGGAGCCGATGCTCGCCGCGACGGGCGACCTGCCGCGCGACGAGCAGGCGTGGGCGTTCGAGGTCAAGTGGGACGGCGTCCGCGCGATCGTGCGCTCGACGGCGGACGGGCTGCGGATCGAGACCCGCGGAGGGCGGATGATCACCGACGCCTACCCGGAGCTCGAGGGCCTGCAGGATGCGTTGCACGGCCACGACGTGATCCTCGACGGCGAGATCGTCGTGTTCGGCGACGACGGGGTGCCGAGCTTTCAGGCGCTGCAGCCCCGGATGGCGGCCCACGGCCGCCGGGCCACCCCCGACGAGGCGTCCCGGGCGCCGGTGACGCTCCTGGCGTTCGACCTGCTCTGGCTCGACGGGGAGCCGCTCGTGGACCGGACCTACGTCGAGCGTCGCCGCGAGCTCTCGGCGCTGGGGCTCGACGGCCCCCACTGGCAGGTCCCGGCCCACTACCCGGGCGCGGGCACGTCGCTGCTGGCGGCGACCGCCGCCCGCGGACTGGAGGGCGTCGTCGCCAAGCGCCTGGACTCGGTCTACCGGCCCGGGCGACGGTCGGACCGGTGGCTCAAGATCAAGCATGCGCTGCGGCAGGAGTTCGTCGTCGGGGGGTTCACGCCCGGACGTGGTGCGCGGGCCGACACGTTCGGCGCGCTCCAGCTCGGCGTGCACGACGAGGACGGGGTGCTGCGCCACGTCGGCGGCGTGGGCACGGGATTTCGCGACGAGGAACTGCGCCGTCTGCGTGCCAAGCTGGAGAGCATGGAGCGCCCCGGCTCCCCCTTCCGTGGTCGCCGCCCCCCACCCGGCACCCGGTTCGTCGCGCCCGAGCTCGTCTGCGAGGCGCGGTTCAGCGCGTGGACGGGCGACGGCAGCATCCGCCACGCGACGTACGTCGGCCTGCGCGACGACAAGCCCGCGGTGGCGGTCGTGCGGGAGCCGATCCCGGCGGATCTCGCCCGTCGCACCGACACACCGAAGGCGCCCACCCCGCTCGATCGGCCGGCGATGACGACCACCCCGCTCGACCTGCCCGAAGAGGGCGACGCCCGGATCACCGTCGACGACCGGGATCTGGCGCTGAGCAACCTCGGCAAGGTCTACTACCCGGAGTCGGGCTTCACGAAGGGGCAGGTCCTCGACTACTACGCCCGGATCGCCCCGGTGCTGCTGCCCCACCTGCGCGACCGACCGGTGACCCTCAAGCGCTATCCCGACGGCGTCGACGGGAAGGCGTTCTTCCAGAAGCGGGCACCCGCGCATCGGCCCGACTGGGTCGCGACCGCGCCGGTGCCGAGCAACCGGGGGACGATCGACTTCGTCCTGATCCAGGACCTGCCGACGCTGCTGTGGGCGGCCAACCTCGGGGCGATCGAGCTGCACCCGCTGCTGTCGGAGGCCGATCCCGACGCGGAGGGCGGCGTCGGCGATCCGCGATCGCTCGTCTTCGACCTCGATCCGGGCGCACCGGCGACGATCGTCGAGTGCTGCCGTGTCGGGCTGCTCATCCGCGATCTGCTCGCCGACCTCGGCCTCGAGGGCTGGGCCAAGACGTCGGGGTCCAAGGGCCTGCAGGTCTACGTCCCGCTGGGCCGTGGCGCCGGCTACGACGCGACCAAGCCGATGGCGCATGCGGTGGCGCGGCTGCTGGAGGACCGGCATGCCGACCTCGTCGTGTCACGCATGAAGAAGGACCTGCGCGACGGCCGGGTGCTCGTCGACTGGAGCCAGAACGACGAGCACAAGACGACGGTGAGCGCCTACGCGCTGCGGGCCCGCGCCCGGCCGACGGTCTCCGCCCCCGTCACCTGGGACGAGGTGGAGGCGACCGCCGCGAGCGACGCCGGCGCCGACGCGTTGGTGTTCACCCATGCCGACGTGCTGGAACGGGTACGGGAGCACGGTGACCGGTTCGCGCCGGTGCTGGAGCGACGACAGGACCTACCGACGCTCGGAGAGGGCGACTGATGGCGGCACGATCGATCTGGAACGGCACCGTGACCTTCGGGACGGTCGCCGTGCCCGTCAAGCTCTTCACCGCGATCGAGCCGCGCGGGCTGTCGTTCCGCGAGGTCCGCGCCGAGGACGGCGCCCGGGTCCGGCACCGGCGCATCGGCGCGCAGACCGGCGACGAGGTGCCGTTCAAGGAGATCGAGAAGGCGTACGACACCGGCCGCGGCCAGGTGATCCTCACGAAGGAGGAGATCGCCGCCGCCGACGGTCCCCGCGCGAAGATCGTGGAGATCGAGCACTTCGTGCGCGCATCGCAGATCGACCCGGTCCTCTACGACAAGCCCTACCACCTGGGCGCGCGCGACGGTGGAGCCCACGCCTACCGGGTGCTGCTGGCGGCGCTGGAGCGCAGCGGCCGGGTGGGGATCGGCCGGTTCGTCCTGCGCCAGCGGGAGCGGCTGGTGGCGCTGCGACCGCTGCAGGGCGCGTTGGCGCTGCAGACGCTGCGGTTCGCCGACGAGCTCGTCGACCCCGACGACCTGGAGCTGCCATCGCTCAAGCGCGAGCCGGCGAAGCGCGAGGTCCAGATGGCGGGCAAGCTCGTCGAGATGCTGTCCGGCGCGTGGGAGCCGGAGGAGTACCGCGACACCTACCGTGAGGCGGTGATGGAGCTGATCGAGGCCAAGCGTCAGGGTCGTGAGCCCGACGAGCCGGCCCGCGAGGAGGAGTCCGGCGACGATCTGATGGCCGCGCTCGAGGCGAGCCTGGCCGGTGGTGGTGGCCGGGGTGGCGGCGGCGCGGGCGCTGGATCCACCGGCGGCCGCGGCGGTGCCCACGCCCGTGGGACGTCGAGCGCCGATCGCAAGGCGTCGCGCGCACGCAAGGCCGAGACCGTGCGGAAGAGCACCGCGGCGAAGAAGAGCGCCGCAGCCGCCAAGAGCTCGACCGCGAAGAAGCCCGGGTCGTCCGGTCGGACCTCCGGCGCCGGCAGGAGCACCGGCGCGACGAAGAAGCGCACCCCGACGAAGAAGGGCGGCTCCTGATGCCCCGCACGATCTGGTCCGGATCGATCAGCTTCGGGCTCGTCAACGTCCCGGTGCAGCTGCTCAGCGCATCGCGCGACCGGTCGGTCCGCTTCCACCAGGTGCGGGCCGGCAACGGCGAGCGGGTGGAGATGCAGCGGGTGGCGGAGGGCACCGACGACGAGGTCGACTGGGCCGAGATCGCCCGCGGTTGGGAGACCGACGACGGGCAGCTCGTCGTGCTGCAGGACGAGGACCTCGCGCGTGCCGCCCCGGAGCGCACGCGCACGGTCGACATCGACCTGTTCGTCGACCTGGCCGCGATCGACCCGATCCACTTCGACCACCCCTACTGGCTGCTGCCTCGCGGCGAGGGCGACGGTCCCGCCCGGGCATACCGGCTGCTGCGCGACGTCATGGCCGAGACCGACCGGGTCGCGATCGGCCGGATCGTGATCCGCGCCAAGGAGCAGCTGGTGGCGCTGCGCGAGCAGCGGGGCCTGCTGTCGCTGACGACGATGCGATTCGCGGAGGAGATCCGCGATCCGCACGACACCGGCGCGGTGCCGGACGACGCCGCCACGGAGCCGACCGACGAGGAGGTCGGCGATGCGGTCGCGCTGATCGAGGAGATGACGGTCGACTGGGACGCGGACGCCTACACCGACGCGCACCGCGAACGGATGCTGGCGCTGATCGAGGAGAAGCGCGAGAGCGGCGCCGTCACCATCCCCGAGCCGGAGGAGGAGCCCGAGCCGCAGGCGGCGTCGAAGGACCTGCTGGCCGCGCTCGAGGACAGCCTGGACCGGATCCGCGGTGACCGCAAGCGCCCCGGCACCCGATCGTCCGCCAAGCGCGGAGGCGTCGGCAGCACCGGCACCAAGCCGGCCCCGAAGAAGAAGGCGACGAAGGGCTGACGGGGTTGGTCGACGGCGTCACCGCACCAGCCGTCCCAACTCCCGGCGGCTCGAGATCCCGAGCTTGATGTAGGTCCGCTGCAACCGGTTGGCGATCGTGCGGACGGAGAGCTGGAGCTCCGCCGCGATCTCGCGGTTGCTGCGGCCGGCAGCGGCGAGCAGCGCCGTCTCGCGCTCGGCCGGCGTCAGGCGCTCGCGCACCTCGATCGGTGCCAGCGCCGGCGTGCGCGCCCGCGGGCACGCCTCGGCGAGCGCGGCGGCGCGGCGCATCGCGGCCTCGGCCGGCCCGACGCTCCCGCGCGCCCGGTGAGCCATCGCCGCGTCGGTTGCGGCTTCGGCGGCGAGGAGCCCGGCACCCATGGCGTCGAAGCGTGCCGCCGCGTCCTCCAACCCACGCGGGTCGCCCTCTGCCAGCGCGAGCACGTGATCGCGGCGCGCCGGGGCCAGCTCACCGTCGACGGTCGACGCGAGCACCGCCAACCGATCGCACACCTCGCCTGGTGCTCCGGTGCGGGCGACGTCGTGCAGGGCGGCGATCGCACCCGTGACGTCGCCGATCCGTTCACCGTCGTCCGCGGCCTGGAGCAGCAGACGGTGGGCATGCGAGATGCCGCCCCCGGCGATCGCCGTCCACGCCCGGGCGGCCAGATGGTCGGTCCAGCTCCAGAGCGGCGGCGCGACGTCCAGCTCGTCGCCAACCGCGAGCGTGTCGGTCGCGCCGGCGTGGTCGCCGGCCACCCCCTGCGCGAGAGCCAGGAGCGACAGCAGGCTGTGCTCGAATCCCAGGCGCCCGAGACGCCGCAGCAGCGTGATCGCCTCCCGGGCGTCCCGCTCGGCCGCGGCGACGTCGCCGCGGTCCCGTGAGGTGCGACAGAGGTGCCAGAGGAACCAGGCCCGAGCCTCGCTGCTGCCGTCCTCCAGGCCCTTGCGGTGCTGTGCTCGTGCGAGCTCCTCGGCCTCGCCGAAACATCCGGCGTGCGCGAGTGCCTCGCATCGCGCATAGAGCGTGAACCACGGGTACCAGTCGTCGGGCTCGTCGAGGTGCTGCCCGGCCGCGTAGCCACGATCGGCTGCCGCCAGCGCCTCGGCGGTGCGTCCCATCCGTCCGAGCCCATAGCTCGCGACCAGACCGAGCCACACGCGGGAGCGCCCCTCGGCCGTCCGCAGGAGCGGCACGGCGATCGAGGCGGCCGCCCCCGGCCCCTCGCTGCCGAGGACGAGACCCGCCCGGCGCCCCGTGATCTCGTCGCGCAGCACGGGGTCCGAGATCGTCGCCTCCGCGTGCGCAGCGACCTCGAGCCCCTCGTCGACCCGCCCGAGGCACAGCCACAGAACGTCGATGTGCGCGACCGCCAGTCGTGCGCGCTCCGCGTCGCCGTGCACCGCGCCGGCGAGCGCGGCCAACTGGCGGCCGGCGTCGTCGGGGCGGCCCTGGAGCGCCGCCGCCTGGGCGCGCAGGAGCCGGGCCTCAAAGCCGGCGCCCGCGTCCACGGCCGCCGCGGCCAACCGCTCCGCCAGGCCGAAGTCGTAGTGCCAACGTGCGATGCGCGCCGCACGGAGCAGCGTATGCGGGTCACCACCGCCGCCGTCCAGACGCCAGAGGCCGAGCCGTAGGCTGTCGTCGCGGCGCCGTGCCCCCGATCGTTCCGTGCGCTCCGCCAGCGTGCGGGCCATCGTCGCCACGCGGACCGCCGAGGTCCGACGTCGCAACACATCGGCGTACAGCGGATGGCTGAGCCGGACCTGCAGTCGGCGACCGTCGCGTTCGCTGACCAGCAGCCCGGCGCGGTGCAGCCGGTCGACGAGCTCGGGATCGGCGACGGATCCGAGCTCGGCGCTGCCGAGCGGCTCGGCATACGCGGCGAGCACCAGCAGGTCGAGCGACCGCTCGTCGAGTCCCTCCAGCCGCTGACCGACGAGCTCGACGATGCGGTCCGAGGGTGCGAGGGGTCCGCGCAGCCGCCAGACGCCGAGCTCGTCGACCAACGTCCCGTCGTCGAGCGCGCCCAGCGTCAGCTCGCGGAGGAACAGGACGTTCCCTTCCGACCTCGCGGTCAGGTCGGCCACGGTCGCTCGGTCGACCTGGCCGCCGAGGGCGGCAGTGAGCAGGGCATCCACCGCGTCTCGCCCGAGCCGCCCGAGCTTCAGACGGACCGCCAGCTCGTCCTTCCACAGCGCGGTGACGTGCGCGGGCGCCGACTCGCCGTCGCGAACGGTGAGCACGACGACCACCGTGCCGTACGCGACGAGCTGGTGCAGGAGACCGGCCGAGCCCTCGTCGAGCAGATGTGCGTCGTCGACGAACAGTGCGGTGCGTCGGCCGTCGGCGCGGCCGGCAAGCGCCTGTGCGGAGCGGCGGAGCAGGTCCTCGTAGGTGTCGGCGGCCTCGCCCCGGACATCGACGGCAACGAGCAGCGGTGCAAACACGCCGAGCGGGGTGCGGGCGGTCGAGTGCGTCGCGGTGATCCACCGCGGCTCGAGCCCCGTGCGCGCCGCCTCGACCTCTGCCGCGCGGGCCAGCCGGGTCTTTCCGACGCCCGCCGGGCCGACGAGCACCACGCTTCGAGGCTTCGTGGCGCCGAGTGCGGTACGAAGCTCGGCCAGCTCGGTGTCGCGACCGACCAACGGCCAGGGATCGGGTGTCGTCGTCATCGGAACGCCCCGACGCGGCCACGCGACGCGCCGGATCAGCACGGCTGGGCTACGCGATCATGCCACGGCGCGGTGCCTCCGAGGTGGCGCGGCGCGGGAGAGTAGTCGATTGCTCTCGTCGGACCGGGTCGCATCGGATCCACTCGTCGCATCGCATCACGACCCGGATAAGCCGGGAGACGAGGAGAGCAACGACATGACCGTTCCGACGACCGCCGTGTGGTACCCCGGGGTGCGGGGCGTGCCCGCCACGGGCATGGTCCCCTACGCCCAGCGCCTCGAGGAGGGTGGCGCGGACCAGGTGTTCACGTGGGACTTCCTCAGCGGGATTCTTTCGCGCGTGGGGTGGAGTGACACCTTCAGTCCCGCCGCGAAGGTCCTCCCCGACGGCGACAGCTTCTACGATCCGTTCGTGCAGCTCGGCATGGCCGCCGGCGCCACCGAGAAGCTCGGGCTCAGCGTCTGCGCGACGAACGCCATCCGCAACGGCCCGGCGGAGATCATGCGCATGGCGATGACCCTCGCCGACGCCTCCCAGGGCAACACCGTCGTCACGGTCGGCACCGGCGAGCTGCAGAACACCCAGCCCTTCGGGTACAGCCGCAAGCTCGGCGTCTCGCGCCTGGAGGACCACTTCCGGCTCTACCGGGCGCTGTGGGACAACCAGGAGCCGTTCTCGTTCGAGGGCAACGTCATCGACATCCGCAACGCCTACATCGGCGGTGCCCGCTCGCACCGACCGAAGATGCTGCTCGCCGGCGCCGGGCCGCGGGCGCTCGACATCGCCGCGCGGTACGCGGACGGGTGGGTCATCCCCGCCCCCGCCGCGTTCGCCCACGTGGAGGACTGGGCCGCGAAGGTCGTCGAGATGAAGGAGAAGGTCGAGTCCTACGGCCGCGACCCCGACGAGTTCATCTGCGGCGTCGAGGCGATCGCGCTGATCCACGAGGACGAGGGCGCGATCGAGGAAGCGATCGACCACAGCGAGTTCGTCGCATCCTTCGCCTCGCTCTACGGGCGCATGGCGCACGAGGAGTGGGAGCGCGAGCCCGGCGTCGAGCTCTGCCGGCCCCGCGAGTACAACTACACCCTCGACCACCTGCCGAACGAGGTGACGAAGGCCGAGTACGACGCCGTGATGGCGAAGGTCGGCCGGGCGATGAAGGAGAAGAGCTTCGTCCACGGCACCCACCGCCAGGTGGCCGACCACTGGCAGCAGTACGTCGACGCCGGCGCATCCTGGGTCGGGTTCCTCGACTTCGCGCCGTTCGTGTTCGGCATCGAGGAGATGGACAACTGCCTGCAGCGCAACATCGACGTCTGCCGGATGCTCAAGGGCCTCCCCGTCGGGGCCCCGCAGGCCGTCGGCGCGACCGGCGACTGAGCGTCGGCGCGACCCAACGCCGTCCTCCGCCCCGGGCGCCACATTGCGCCCGGGCTCGAGACGGCAGTCACCCACCGATGGCGCTCATCGGTCGAACCGGCGGCCGGAACCCCGGCCGGTGCATCTCGTGGCCCCACGGCTTGCGGGCCACGGCACGTCGGATCGCCGTGCGCAGCTGCTCGTCGGTGGCACCCCCGCGCAGTGCGCCGCGCAGGTCCGTCTCCTCGTGCGAGAAGAGACACGTGCGCAGCTGCCCGTCCGCGGTCAACCGCAGGCGGTCGCAGTCCGCGCAGAACGGCTCGGTCACCGACGAGACGAAGCCGACATGACCCCCGCCGTCCCGGAAGCGGAAGACACGCGCAGTGGAGGACGGGATGCGCTCGAGCGCATCGATCGGCCACCGCGCGTGGATCAGCGCCCGGAGCTCCTCGCCCGAAAGCACGTCGTCCTCGGTCCATGCACCGGACGCGTCCAGCGGCATGACCTCGATGAACCGCAGCTGCAGGCCTCGCTCACGGGCGAAGGCGACGAGGTCGACCGCCTCGTTCTCGGTGATGCCCCTCAGCGCCACCGCGTTGAGCTTGACGACGACGTCGTGGCGGTCCAGCGCCGCGAGGCCGTCCAGCACCGCCGGGAGCACGTCGCGCCGGGTCACCGCCGCGAATCGTGACGGATCGACCGAGTCGATCGACACGTTGAACCGGCTGACGCCCGCCGCGACGAGCGCATCGGCATGCCGCGCCAGCAGCACCCCGTTGGTGGTCATCGCGACCTCCTCGATCCCCTCGATCGCGTGGATCCGCTCGATCAGCACCGGCAGATGCGCCCGCGCGAGGGGCTCGCCCCCGGTGATCCGCACGGTCCGCACCCCGAGCCCGGCCAGGACCTCGACCAGACGGACCGTCTCGTCCGCGTCGAGGCGCTCCCCCTTCGGCAGCCAGGAGACACCGGACTCGGGCAGGCAGTAGGTGCACCGCAGGTTGCAGACGTCCGTCACCGACACACGCAGATCCCGGACCACCCGACCGAACCCGTCGACCAGCGGCGCCACCGCGCGGTCGGCGTGCGACCCGAGCCCCACGGACGGGGCCTTCGGGGCAACCGGCCCCGCCATGCCCTATACCCCCTTCGCGGCGGCGGGGGCCTTTGCCTGCGCGTCCGCGACCGCAGCCACCACGGTGACGGGGATCCCGTTGAGCACCGCGTTGGCGGACGGGCGATCCGTCTCGGCGTCGTCGATGACCGCGTTGAGGTTGACCCCGGCGTGCTCGTTGGCGATCCGCAGGCGCGTGCCGTCGATGCCGTGCCCCCAGCCGTGGGGCAGGCTGACGACGCCCTGCATGACGGTGTCGCTGACTTCGACGGGGGCGGTGATCTCGCCGATCGACGACGTGACGACCGCTCGGTCCCCGGTGTCGAGCCCGCGCTCCCGCGCGTCGGCCGGGTGTACGAGGAGCGTGCATCGGTCCCTGCCCTTGACCAGGACGTTCAGATTGTGCATCCACGTGTTGTTCGATCGCATCTGACGGCGTCCGATCAGCAACAGGCCCTCCCGCCGCTCGAGCTCGGGCATCCGCTCGCGCAGCCGATCGAGGTCCTCGACGAACCGCTCGGGCGCAAGGTCGATCAACCGGTCGGGCGTCGCCAGCACGTCCGGCAGGCGCTCGATCATCGGGCCGTAGTCGACGCCGTGCTCGGCCGCCTTGAGCCGGTCCAGGTTGAGCCCGTCGGGACGAGCACCGAACGCGTCCCCGTACTGACCGGTGCGCAGCAGGATGTCGTACAGCCGGTCGGGTCCCGGCTCGTCTCCGACCGCCTCCCGTGCCGTCTCGATGTCGATGCCTGCGCACGACTCACCCGCCTCGGCGAGCTTCTGCTCGAGCATGCCGCGTACGACGCCCTCCTCGAACTCGTCGACGCTCACGCCGTTGACGCGCGCCGCCAGATCCAACAACACCTCCCAGTCGTGCGGCATGTCGTCGGCGATGTCGAAGATCGCCGGGACGTAGCGCGCGTACTGCCGCACCATGAACCCCACGTACAGGACCGCGAAGTCGGGATGCTCCACGTACGACGGTCCGGGCAGGATCAGATCGGCGTGACGGGAGGTCTCGTTGAGGTAGATGTCGATGCTGAGCAGGAACTCGAGGTCGTCGAACGCCTCCGCCAGGCGATCGCCGTTGGGCATCGAACGGGTCATGTTGCCGGCCATCGAGATGAATCCCCGAACCTGGCCGGGACCCGGCGTGAGGATCTCGTCGGCGAGTCCTGCGGTGGGCAGCAGGCCGCCGACCTCCGGTAGACCGCCGACGCGCGAGTGCCAGCGACCGAAGGGCGGCACGTCCCCGTCCCATTTGTCGGTGAGGAACTGCGCCGGGAACACGCCGTACGGCCACATCGCGCCGCCAGGACGGTCCAGATTGCCCGTCAGCGCGTTGAGTGCATCGATCAACCAACTCGTCACCGACCCGAAGGTCTGGATCGTCGTGCCGGTCCGGCCATAGACGGCCGCCGCGTCGGCGGACGCGAGTTCGCGCGCCATATGTCGAATGTCCTCGGCCGGGATCCCGGTGGGCCCCGCCGCGCGCTCGGCCGGGAACTCCGCCGCCAGATCGCGCAGCGTCTCGAGATTGCGGACGAGTCCCTCGGCACGTCGCAGTCGGACGAGCCCCTCCGTGAAGAGGACGTCGATCATCGCGAGCAGCAGCAGCGGATCGGTCCCGGGCCGGATGAAGTGATGCTCGTCCGCGATCTTCGCCGTCTCCGTCCACCGCGGGTCGACCACCACGAGCCGGCCGCCGCGTTCGCGCAGGGCCCGCATCCTCCGCGGCATCCCCGGCGCGGTCATCAGGCTGCCGTTGGACACCGCCGGGTTGCCGCCGATCACCAGAAAATGATCGGTCCGGTCGATATCCGGCACCGTCAAAGCCGACAGGTCGCCGAACATCAGTCCGGAACTGAGCACCTTGGCGATGTGGTCGACGCTCCCCGCGGAGTACGCCTGGACCGACCCGAGCGCCTGCATGAGGATGCCGCCATAGAACAGGAGCCCAGGGTTGTGCGCACCGGGGTTGCCGAAGTAGAAGCCGACGGCGTCGTTGCCGTGCCGGTCCCGGATGTCACGCAGACGGTCGCCGGCGTACTCGAGCGCCTCGTCCCACCCGATCTCCTCGAACTCGCCGTCCGGCCGCTTGCGCAGCGGTGCGCGCAGCCGGTCCGGATCCTGGTCCAGCTCGATCAACGAATAGGCCTTCGGACAGATGTGGCCCTTGCTCAGCGGATCCTGCTTGTCGCCGCGCACGCCGACAAGCGTGCGCGTCGCGTGGTCGGCCTCCACCACGGTGGCGCAGTTCGCCTCGCAGAACGGGCAGATCCGGTAGTGCGTACGGACGTCCTCGGGAGGCATCGCGTTCTCCAGGTCGCGGCGCGGCGGTGTGCCGTGCGCCGTGTGCATCAACGCTAGAAGGAGCCGGATCGGCAAGGCCAGAGTAGTTGTCTACTCTCCCGCAAGCGAGCCACCGTAGGGAGAGTCAATGACCCCGTTGGTGGCATGCTTGGCTCGCCCGCCAGGCGATACGTTCAAGGTGTGGCAATGCCGCGCACAGCTGGCGCCGGACGTGAGAGCATCGGCCGAGAGCATCCGTCGGATGGTCATGCGCGGACGAGCCAGTCGATGATCCCCCCACAGCAGATCCTGCCTGGTCACGGGCCACGCATCGCGACCGGCCACGCGGGCGATGCCTGGCCGCTGACCGGCCGGGACGACGAGCTCGCCGCACTGACGAACGCGCTCACGGGACCGACCCCGTGCAGCGTCGTCCTGGTCGGCGCCGCCGGTGTCGGAAAGACCCGTCTGGCCCGCGAGGCGATGCGTCGTGCAGCGGCGAACGGGCGTGAGACCCGCTGGGTCACGGCCACGCGTTCGGTCGGGCGCACACCGTTCGGTGCACTCACCGCCCTGCTGCCGGTCGCGAACCCGGGTGACGGCGGTCTCCCGGACTCGCTCGAGGGGATGCTCAGGCGCACCGCCCGGTCGTTGCAGGATCTCGGTGGCGATCAGGCGCTGCTGCTGTTCGTCGACGACGCCCAGTTGCTCGACGACGCATCAGCGGGGCTCATCCAACAGCTCGTGTCCACCGGGGCCGTGCTCGTCGTCGCCACGGTGCGCTCCGGTGGCACCACGCCGGACGGCGTGACGGCGCTATGGAAGGATGACTTCGCCATCCGGATCAGCCTGGCGGATCTCGGCGACCACGCCATCGATGACCTGCTGACGGCCGCGCTCGGCGGGCAGGTCGACCGTGCCGCGGTCGCCGACCTCACCGCCCGGTGTCAGGGCAACGTGCTCTTCCTGCGCGAGCTCGTCCACGGTGCCCTGGTCGACGGGACGCTCGCCGACGAGGGCGGCGTCTGGCGCCTCACCGGACCGCTCGCGCCGTCCGACCGCATCGTCGAGCTCGTCGACGCTCGCCTGGCGGGCCTCTCGCCCGAGGCCCGCGCACTGCTCGAGCTCACGGCGTACGGCGAGCCGCTCGGCAGCGCCGAGCTCGCAACGTTGGCCGACGAGAACCTCGCCACGGAGCTCCAGCGACAGGGCCTGCTGGTGTGCTCGCGGGATGGCCGCCGCCTGCAGCTGCGACTCGCGCATCCGCTGTATGCCGACGTCCTGCGAGCCCAGACCTCGGTCGTTCGGATCGGTGCGATGGCGCGGTCGCTCGCCGATCTCGTGGAGCAGGCCGGAGCACGCCGTCGGGACGATCTGCTCCGGGTAGGGATCTGGCGGCTCGACGGTGGCGGCGGCGATCCCGGCGTGCTGCTCGGTGCCGCCCGGGCCGCCCGTTGGCATTACGACTTCGGGCTCGCCGAGCGGCTGGCCCGTGCCGCGGTCGAATCCGGCGCCGGATTCGAGGGCCGTCTGTTGGCGGCCCAGACCGCCGCCCTCCAGGGTCGTGCCGAGGATGCGGAGCGACAGCTCGCCGGTTTGGCCCCCGAGGTCGTGGACGACGATCAGCGGGCGCGGGTCGCGATCGCCCGGATCGACGGCCTGTGGCTGTCGCTGGGCCGCATGCGGGAAGGGCTCCGCGTCGCTGACGAGGCTGAGGCTGCGATCTCCGACCCCGACCTGCGGAAGGAGGTGTCGAGCCACAGGGCCGGTCTCGTGCTCGGCAGTGAGGGGCCGGCGGCCACGGTCAGGGTCCTCGAGTCGATGCTCCCGACGGCCCAGGGCCGCTCGCTCGTCTGGTGCGGCGTCATCGGTGGCTTCGGCCTGGGTCGCCTCGGACGGCTTCAGGAGGCGCTCGAGCTCGCCGACCGTGCGTACGCCGCGGGCATGGCAATGGCCGAGCCCGACGACTGGTACCCCTGGTTCAACCGTCACGCCCGCTGCGAGATCCTCGTGCAGGCCGGGCGCTTCGCCGAGGCCGAGCGGCTGGCGCGGGAGCAGCACGAGCTGGGCCTCGACGAGGGCAGCAGCGAAGCGCGCGCCTGGTTCCTCTGGAACCTGTCGCGCAACACCCGCGAGCGTGGCAACGTTCGCGCCGCCGAGCGGGACGCCCGCGAGGCGGCGACGCTCCTCGACCGTCTCGGCCGCGTCGGCGTCCGACACACGCTGTTGTCGCTCTTGGCGCAGGCCCAGGCGCTCTCCGGCGACGCCGTCGGGGCGCGGCGGTCGCTCTCGGCGATCAAGGCTCTCCGAATCGAGCAGCCGCGCTGGAGCTGGACGGACTACCTCGCCGCCGAGGCGTGGACGGCGGTCGCCGAGGGACGGGTGGCGCAGGGGCGCGAGACGCTTGCCGAAGCCGCCCGGGTCGGTGAGCGGATCGGTGACCGAACCGGTGCTGCGGCCGCCCTGCACGACATCGCCCGGCTCGGCGCCCCACGGCTCGTCGTGGACCACCTCTCGGTTCTCGCCTCGGATCTGGAGGGCGATCTCGTCGCCACCCGTGCCGCGCACGTCCGCGCCCTCGCATCGGATGACCCACGTGCGCTCGACGAATCCGCGGAGACGTTCGAGGCACTCGACGCGGAGCTGCTGGCGGCCGAGGCCGCCGCCGACGCCGCGGTGGCCTGGCGGCGTGCCGGCGATGTCCGCCGGGCGGACCGCGGCCTGCACCGAGCGGCGCTCCTCGCGCGGCGTTGCGAGGGTGCGGTGACGCCGGCGCTCAGTCCGCTCGAGGTCCGCGTGCAGCTCACGGACGCCGAGCGGGAGACCGCCCGGCTGGCCGCGGCCGGACGGAGTAACGCCGAGATCGCCGCCGACCTCCAGCTGTCGATCCGTACGGTGGAGAACCGCCTGCAGCGCGTTTACCACAAGCTCGGGGTTCGTCGGCGGACCGAGCTCGTCGATCTGGTCCGCTGACGATCGCATGCCGGGCTACGCGGCGGAGCCCGACGGTCGGCGACGACGCGCCCACGCGGGCCACGAGAGCCGCCGATCGAAGTTCGTGAGTCCAAGCGCGAACAGCAGCACGAGGCCGGCGAACATGCTCGACGCCCAGACCGGGGCTCCGACGAGCACCAGACCGGTCTTGCCGGTCCCGAGGAGCAGGACCGCGACGACGGTGCCCCAGGCGTTGAACCGGCCCCCGAACTGGGTGGCGCCCAGGAACGCCGCGGCGAACGCGTCGAGCAGGTACGGCGATCCGATGTCGGGCGATCCGGACGAGACCTGCGAGGTCAGCAGCACGGCACCGACGCCGGCCACCGTGCCGGACACGACGAGCGCGGTGAACCGCAACCGTGCGGTCCGGATCCCGGTCAGTCGGGCCCCCTCCTCGTTGAACCCGGTCGCGTAGATCCGACGGCCGGTGGCCGTGCGGTCAAGCAGGAACCACAGCCCCGTCGCCACGATCAGCATCAGGAACACCGGCAACGTGATGCCACCGAGATCCGTCGTCGCGATCTTTCCGAAGTTTCCTCCGAGCTCGTCGCCGATGATGGCCTGGTCGTCGGAGACGAAGGTCGTCGCCGCAGCCATCAGCGATCCGGTCGCCAGGGTCGCGATGAACGAGTCGATCCGGCCGATCACCACCGCGATCGCGTTCACGAGCCCCAGGAGGATGCCCGCCAGCACCGTGAGCAGGATCGCCGGCACCATCGGCACGCCCTGCTGCACCAACAGCCAGGCGATGATGACGTTGCAGAGCCCCATGGCACTGCCGACGGAGAGATCGAAGACGCGCGCCGAGAGCGGCACGACCAGCGCAAGCGCGACGAGCCCGGCGATCGCGTTTTGGTTCAGCACCGTCTTGGCCGTCTGCCAGGTGGGGAAGGTATCCGGCGCCCAGACGGTGAACAGCACGACGATCACGATCCAGACGTAGACCGCACCGATGTTCCTGAACCCGAGGTGCCGTCGCCAGGTGCCGCCACGCTCGCGAGACGCTGGGGCGTCGACGCCTCGCTCGGGGTCGGGGGTGACCTCCGCAGCCGTCGCCGGTGGGTCAGACGTGAGACTCATCGTGCACTCCCTCCATCGCGGCGACGATCGCCGCCTTGTTCACCTCGGGTCCGGTGAGCTCCGTGCCGACCCGTCCGTCGCGCAGGACGATCACGCGATCACAGGACGCGACGAGGTCCTCGGCGTCGGACGAGCTCATCAGCACCGCCAGGCCGTCGTCGGCACGGGCGCGGAGCCGTTCGTAGATCGTGGTCCGGGAACCGTTGTCGTTCCCCGCCG
>JBFWKS010000060.1:0-16679 GCA_050252545.1 Solirubrobacteraceae bacterium | reverse complement strand
ACGACCCGCTGTGCTGGGGGCGGGCGCCGGGGCGCCAGCCGACCCGCTGTGCCGGGAACGCGCCGCCCGCTGCGCCAGACGACCCGCCGTGCCGGGAACGCGCCGCGGCGACGGTCCGACGTGCGTCCCCGGGCATCAGCCGATCGGTTGACGGCGATCTCCACCGCGGCGTCCCGGATCGCCGCCGACCGGTCGATGCGGGATGGGCCGCGGTGACCGATCGTGGAGCGCACGCCGCACCACGAACCGAGAGGACCGCATGGCGATCATCGAGGTGGACCGCCTCCACAAGCGCTACGACACCACCATCGCCGTCGACGACGTGAGCTTCACCGTCGTCGAGGGCGAGATCCTCGGCGTGCTCGGTCGCAACGGTGCCGGCAAGACCACCACGGTGGAGTGCCTCGCCGGTCTGCGCGTCCCGGACCGTGGACGCGTCCGCGTGGCCGGGTACGACCCGGTCGCCGACCCGGATGCGGTCCGCCGGCTCGTCGGCGTGCAGCTCCAGGAGGCCGCGCTCCCGCTCAAGCTCCGGGCGGGTGAGGCACTCGAGCTCTACGCGTCGTTCTACGACGATCCGGCCGACGTCGACGTCCTGCTGGACGGCCTCGGGTTGGCCGCCAAGCGCCGCACCCGGTTCCGTGACCTGTCCGGCGGGCAACGGCAACGCCTATCGATCGCCCTGGCCCTCGTCGGCCGCCCGCGGGTGGTGATCCTCGACGAGCTCACCACCGGCCTGGACCCCCACGCCCGCCGTGACGTCTGGGGCCTGGTGGAGGGCATCCGGTCGGCGGGCGTCACCGTCGTCCTCGTCACGCACCTGATGGATGAGGCGCAGCGGCTGTGCGACCGCGTGGTGATCGTCCACCGCGGTCGGGTCGTCGCCGCCGATCGGCCCGACGCGCTGATCGCCCGCACCGCCCCGACGCGCGCGGATGGTCCGCCCGCGTCGCTCGAGGACGCGTTCGTCGCCCTGACCACGACCGAGGGCCGCCCACGCACGATCCCGTTCCCGATCTCGACCCTCGTCGCCGGCTGACGCCGCCTGATCACCCACCCACCGACCGCAGGAGACCCACCGTGTCCGCCCGCACCCTGCCCTCCGTCCTGCCGCCCCGATCCGCGCTGCGCTCCGGTGCCGGCGCCGATCCCGCCGATCCCGCACGCCCCCGCCGGCCGTGGCGCCGCACCCGCCTGCTGCGCACCCAGGTCCGGCTGTTCCTCCGCGAGCCGTTGGCCGTTGCCTGGGTCCTGGGTCTGCCGGTGATCATCCTCCTCGTCATCGGTGCCACCACCGGCGGTGAGCGCCAGGCCGATCTCGGCGGCCTGCGGGTCGTCGACACGTACGTGCCGACGCTGTCGGTCCTGTCGCTCGCGATGCTCGCGTTCAGTGCGCTGCCGGCGACCCTCGTCAACGACCGCGAGTGGGGGATCCTGCGGCGGCTCGCCACCACCCCCGTCGGCCCGCGACGCCTGCTCACCGTCCACCTGACGATCTACGCGACCGTCGCGGCGGTCTCCCTGGCGGCGGTCGTCGTCGTCGGGCGACTCGCGTTCGGGGTCCCGCTGCCCGACCCGTTCATCGGGTTCGTGATCGTCCTCGTCGTCGCGGGGGGATCGCTGCTGAGCATCGGCGTGCTGCTCGCCGCCGTCGCACCGACCGGGCGGGCTGCCGGGGCCCTCGGTGCGATGACGCTCTTCCCGACGATGTTCCTGGGCGGTCTGTGGCTCCCGCGCGAGGCGATGTCCGACACGCTGCGCCAGATCAGCGACCTGACCCCGGTCGGCGCGGCGGTCGGCGCACTGCAGGACGTCACCACCGCCGGGGCCTGGCCGTCCGCCGGGGCGCTGCTGGTGATGGTGGCGTGGGGCGTCGCCGCGGCGCTGCCGGCCGCCTACGCGTTCCGGTGGGAGTAAGCCGGTGATCCGGGGCGACGGGGGTAGTGTCGGATCCGGGAACGCGATGACGAGCGACGCCACCGATACGCCGTCCGACGGCCTGCGCGAGCGCGAGCTGCGCGCGCTGCGGATGCTGCCGCTCGCGCTGCTGTTCGTCGCGACGGTCCTCGCCGCGGCCACCGATCGCCCCGGCGACGGACGGCTCGCGGCGCAGCTCGGCGTGAGTGCGCTCGTCGCCGGGTGGCTCGTCCTCGGCGCCCGGTGGGAGACGCACATGCCCCCGTGGCGTCCCCGGAGCACGGTGTTCTTCGTCGGACTGCTGGGGCTCACCGCCGTCCTGGTGGCGCTGTCGCCGATCTTCGGGTTGTTCGCCTGGACGGGGTACGTCTTCGTCGTGACGGCGGTGCCACGCCGAGGCTTCGCGCCGGCGGTCGTCGCCGTCGCGGCGATCAGTGCCTACTCCCAGACCGGTGGGTCGGCCACCGACTCCGTCGGGGACCTGGCCGTGTGGCTGCTGCTGATCGCGGTCAACGCCACCGTGGCGGGGGTCGTGATCTGGTTCTCGTGGACCGGCCGGGAGCAGGACGAGCACCGCCGCCGGGCGCTGGCCGAGTTGACCGCCGCCCACGAGCGGTTGGAGCGGTCGGCCGCCGAGAACGCGGCACTGCAGGCCGAGCTCGTCGAGCGGGCCCGCGACGCCGGCGTGCAGGACGAGCGCGGCCGGATGGCACGCGAGATCCACGACACGCTCGCCCAGGGACTGGTCGCCATCGTCACCCAGCTGGAGGCGGCCGAGCAGGCCACCGGCCGCGGGGGCGACTGGCGCCGGCATCACCGGGCGGCGGTCGAGCTGGCCCGCGAGGGACTGACCGAGGCGCGCCGCTCGGTCGACGCGCTACGTCCGCGACCATTGGAGTCCGCGCGGCTGCCCGACGCGGTGGCCGACGTCGCCCGTGAGTGGTCCGGACGGCACGACGTGCGCGTCGACGTCGCGACCACGGGCGACGCGCGACCGCTGCGTCCCGAGCTCGAGGTGACGCTGCTGCGCACCGCCCAGGAGGCGCTGGCCAACGTCGCCCGCCACGCCGACGCGCACCGCGTCGGGCTGACCCTGTCGTACATGGGTGACGTGGTGAGCCTGGACGTGCGCGACGACGGGGTCGGGTTCGACCCCGTCGCGGTGGCCGCCGAGCCCGCCGCCGACGGGCGCTCCGGCGGGTTCGGGCTCGTCGCCATGCGCGAGCGGGTCGCCGGCCTGCACGGCACCCTGGAGATCGAGTCCGAGCCCGGCGGCGGTGTCGCCCTCTGCGTCACCGTGCCCGCCCACCTCACGGAGGACCCCGCATGACCGACCGCCCCGCCGACGCCGACCCCGTCGTCCGCGTCCTGATCGTCGACGACCACCCCGTGGTACGCGACGGCCTGGGCGGACTGCTCCGCGGCTCCGACGGATTCGAGGTGGTGGGGGAGGCCGCGGACGGCGACGCCGCCGTCGCCCTGACCCTGCGCCGCCGCCCCGACGTCGTCCTCATGGACCTGCGGATGCCCGGCACCGACGGCGTGACCGCGATCGGACGGCTCCGCGAGCACGGTGTCGACGCCCACGTCCTCGTCCTGACGACGTTCGACACCGACCGGGACGTGCTGCCCGCGATCGAGGCCGGCGCGACCGGCTATCTGCTCAAGGACGCCCCGCGTGAGGAGCTCTTCCGCGGGATCCGCGCCGCGGCGCGCGGCGAGTCGGTGCTGGCCCCGTCGGTCGCGGCGCGGCTGGTCGGGCGGGTGCGGGCACCGGACGAGGACCCGCTCACCGACCGCGAGCTCGAGGTGCTGACCCTCGTCGCCCGCGGCACGACGAACCGGCAGGCCGCGGCGGCGCTGTTCGTGTCGGAGGCGACGATCAAGACCCACCTGCTGCACCTGTACGCCAAGCTCGGGGTCAACGACCGGGCGGCCGCGGTCGGCGCCGCCTACGAGCGTGGCCTGTTGAAGCCGGGTCGGGGCGACGGACCGTAGCCGGGGAGACCGTGCGTGCCCCTGCGATCATTCGCGCGGTGAGCACCCTGCCCTCCGAGCCGCTGGCGGTCGAGGACGTCGCCCCGGGCGTCACGCGCATCGCCTTGCCGGTGCCGTCGCTGGACCACGGGGTCAACGTGCACCTGGTGCGCGGCGACGGGCCGACGACGCTCGTCGACACCGGCATCCCGCTGCCCGGCATCCTCGACCTCCTGGTGGGCACGCTCGACGGCATCGGCGTCCCGATCGCCGACGTCGAGCAGGTCGTCCTGACCCACCACCACTTCGACCACCTCGGGCTGGCCGCGTCGATCGTCAAGCGGTCGGGGGCGCGGGTCGTCGGCCTCGCCGACCTGGACGCGGTCGTCGCCGACCCGGCCGGCCACTTCGAGGTCGAGCTGGACTGGGGCGACCGCCACGCCACCCGCCACGGTGCACCGGCCGAGCTGATGGGCGGCACCCGCCGTGCACTGCCGCTGATGGCCCGCATGCCGACCTGCCATGTCGACGCGCCGGTCGGCGCAGGCGACACGGTGCGCGCCGGCGACCTCGACCTGACCGTCCACCACCGGCCCGGGCACAGCCCGACCGACACGATCTTCACCGCCACCGATGCGGGCCTGTCGTTCGTCGGGGACCATCTGTTCGCGGGCGCCCCGATCACGCCCGTGCTCGGGTCGATGGTCGCCGACGACGGGCGTCCCGCCGCGACCTACCTGGAGGGCCTGGACCGCACCGCCGCCGAGGGCGGCACGCTGCTGCCCGGTCACGGTCCCGCGATCACCGACCCGGTCGCGCTGCTGGCGGAGCGCCGTGCGGCGCTCGATCGCAAGGTCGACCGGGCGCACGCGGCGCTCGGCGACGATCCCGTCACGGCGTGGGAGCTCGGCGGCCGGGTGTGGCCGGGGCGGATCTCGATGACCCACGGCCTGACGCGCCTGGCCGCCCTGCTCGCGGCGCTCGAGCTGCTGGAGGCCGGGGGCCGGGTACGCCGGCACGTCGCCGTGGACGGCATGCACCGCTGGTCGCGCGACGACGGGTGACGGCCCGCGTCCCGCGTCGGCCGCAGGCCACGCGAGGAGACGGCGGCGGGCGACAGCGGGTCGTCTCAGCGTCACCGGGCGACGGCCATCCGACCCGGTGTCCCGCCCTCCGTCGGCGTCGTGATCCCGGCCACCGCACGGCCAGGCCATCGGCCTGCGAGGATGCGCACGTGGAGCGGCGGCCCACAACGACCGACCGTACGGGGAGCACCGACGGTGAGCGGACGCCGAACGAGGAGCCCGCGACCGACCGCCCAACGGGGACCGGTCGTCTCGTCGATCCACCGAACGACCCTTCGGTCGATCCCGCGGGCGGACCCACGCTCGGCACGGGCGGCTCGACCACCCGGAACGGCGAGGACGCCACGATCGCCGAGGCCGACCGCGCCCCCACCGGGCCCTCGGTCGCCGCCACCGGCGACAGCGACACCCCCACCGGGTTCCCGAGCACCTCCACCGGAGACCACGCCGACGGGCTCGTCGGGGCGGTCGACGACACCGTCGTGGACGCCGCGAGCGAGCCCCCGGCCCTCGCCGGGATGCTCAAGCACATCCTCGTCGGGGTGGCGGTCATCCTCGTCATCCTGGTGGCGTTCCGGCTGCTGGCGCCGCACGTCGGGTTCCTCCAGGACACGTGGGACAAGGTCGAGCAGGGCGACCCGGTCTGGCTGGTCGCCGCCGCGATCCTCGAGCTCTTCTCGTTCCTGGGCTACGTGTGGGTCGTCGATGCGACGTCGCGTCGCGCGGGACTGCACCTCCCCCGGTTCACCGCCTGGCGGATCACGCTCGCCGGCGTGGCGGCGACGCGGCTGGTCGCCACCGCCGGCGCGGGCGGCATCGCGGCGACGGTGTTCGCGCTGCGCCGGCACGGACTCGACGCGCGGGCCGCGGCGGCGACGGTCGCCGCGCAGATCGCGATCGTCTACGTCTGGTTCATCCTGCTCATCGCCATCACCGGCGCGGTCCTCTTCGGGCTCGGCCACGCCCACGGGGCGATGACGATCATCCCGGCGGGCATCGCGGTGGCGATCCTCGTCGTCGCGTTCCTCGGTCGCCCGGGCCTGCGCTACCTGGCCCAGCACACGACCGACCGCGAGGGACGGATCATGCGGGTGCTCTCGTCGGTGCCCGCCGCGCTCGACGAGGCGGTCCACACCGTGTCGACGCTCGTGCGCGAGCGCGATCTGGCGATCGCCGGCGGCGCGCTGTGGTGGATCGCCGACGGTGCGGTGCTGTGGGCCGCGTGCGAGGCGTTCGGGGCATCGCCGCACATGCTCGACGTGCTGATGGCGTACCTGATCGGGCAGGTCGCCAACCTGCTGCCGATTCCCGGTGGACTCGGGGTCGAGGCCGGCATCACCGCGGCGCTGATCGCGTTCGGGGTCGATCCCGGCGTGGCCGTCCTCGCCGGCGTCATGCAGCGCCTGATCTCGACCTGGCTCCCCGCCCTTCCGGGGGCGTTCGCGCTCGCGTCGATCGGGCACGCGTCGCCCGACGCCCAGGTCATCCCACCCGATGACGGCGGGCCACCCGACCGGACGGCAGACCAGCCGGCGGGCTGAGGACGGGACACCGGAGCACTGCCGACCCGGAGGTCAGGCGTCGTCCCGGTCGCCACGTGCCGGGTCCAGATCACCGAGGTCGATCGGGCCACCGATCGCGGTGGCGAGGCTCGCGGGGTGCGGTGCCTCACGCGGGACGACCGAGATCCACCAGCGGATGAATCCCAGCAGTCGCTCGGGCGGGTACTCGTCCGGCTTGGTCAGCAACATCCGAGCGCCCTCCTCGGCGTTGCCGATGAGCATCCGCGTCAGCAGGTCGACATCGGGATCCCCGGGGGTGCGCCGCACCGCCAGGCCGATCGTCACGAGCTCGGTGACGAGTTGGACGAGCCCCTCCCGGATCTCCTCGACCTTGTCGCGGATCTCGCTCGGGGTGCCCTCGAGCGGGTGCAGCACGAGCAGCCAACGCCGGGGGTTGCGCTGAACGGCGTCGAGGAACGTCGCGACGGCGTCGACGAGCACGTCGTCCGGATCGGCCTCGAGCCACGGGCCCTGGGGGATCGCTCCGGCGAGCTCGTGCAGCGTGTGGCGCTCCTCGCGCTGGATCAGCGCCGAGAGCAGGATCGTCCGGTTGGCGAAGAGGTCGTAGACGACCGGCTTGGTGACCCCGGCCTCGCGGGCGACCGCCTCCATCGACACCGGCTCGAAGCTCCGCTCGCGCGTGATGAGCTCGAGCGTCGCGTCGAGCAGCTGCTCCCGGCGCTCGGCGGGCGGCATCCGCCGCGCGGGACGACGACGGGGCGTGGAGGGGGTGCGAGAGGCCACGGGATGTAGGCGCGGGACGGCGTTCCTACGCCGACGTAGCCTAGTCGACGGTGAGCGACGCGTCGACGTACTCGGCCGGCTGCTTGGCGAACTGGGCCTGGACGGTCGCCAGCTGGTTGGGCGATCCGATCAGGGCCTTCTGCATCTGCGACTCCAGCAGCAGGCTCTCGGCGTCGCCGGCGGCCCAGGTGTCCTGCAGCAGGCGCTTGCCGAACCGGATCGCGTCGGGCGACTTGGAGGCGATCTCGGTGGCGAGGTCGCCGGCCGCGACCCGCGCGCTCTCCGCGGTCCGGGTGGCGAGGCCCAGCGCGACGGCCTCCTCGCCCGAGACCGTCCGCCCGGTGAACGTCAGCTCCTTGGCCACGTCCTGACGCACCAGCGGCGGCAGCGTCACCGTCAGGCCCATGTCCGGGATCAGGCCCCACTTGATCTCCATGATCGACAGGCGCGCGTCGGGCGTGACGATCCGGATGTCGGCACCGAGCGCGATCTGCAGCCCGCCGCCGAAGCAGTTGCCGTGGATGGCCGCGATCACCGGCACCGGGACCCGCCGCCAGTCGTAGGCCACCGCCTGGAACGCGTTGACCAGCTCGCCGTCGATCCGGCGGTCCAGACCGTCGGCCTGGGCCAGGGCGCCGGACGTCACCGCGTCCTGCACGTCCAGGCCGGCGCAGAAGCTCGGGCCGTCGCCCGAGAGGACGACCGCGCGGACCGACCGGTCCTCGCGCAGCGTCGCCGCCGCGTCCCGCAACTGGGCGAACATCGCACCGTCCAGCCCGTTGTGCTTGTCACCCCTGGTCATCCGCACGTCGGCGACGTGGTCGACGATCTCGATGCTCACCCGCTGCTCGGCCATGGGCGCATCTTGGCGGGTTGGCGGGTCGCCGGGGTGGGAGACTGGGTCGATGTCCGTCCGCCGGCGCTCCACCGACGCGCCACACGACGGCGGCGCACCGCGCGCTCCCGGCACGACGGCCGTCGCCGGTGCGACCCGGGGCGCCGACGCCGAGGTCTCCCACTGGTGGTCGGCCGCCGGTCCGCGGCCGACCCGTCGTCCGCTGCCCGGCGGTCGCGATGCGGACGTCTGCATCGTCGGGGCGGGGTTCACGGGACTGTGGACCGCCTACCACCTGGCCCGGGCCCGTCCCGGGCTGCGGATCGTCGTCCTGGAGGCCCACCACGTCGGCTACGGCGCGTCGGGTCGCAACGGCGGTTGGTTGACCGCCGAGCTGGCGGGATCACGCGAGCGGCTCGCCGGGCGCCATGGCCGAGACGCCGTGGTGGCGGTCCAACGGGCGATGCAGGACACGGTCCGGTCGGTCCTCGACGTCTGCGCGACCGAGGGGATCGCGTGCGACCAGCACCTCGGCGGCACGCTGGAGATCGCCCGCAACCGGGCCCAGGAGCGACGGCTGCGCGAGGCGGTGGCCGAGGACCGCACGTTCGGTCTCGGCGAGGACGACGCACGGATGCTGGAGGCGGACGAGGTCGCGCGACGGGTCCGTGTCGACGGCGCCCGGGCCGCCCGGTTCAGCCCGCACTGCGCCCGCATCGACCCGGCGCGCCTGGTGCTCGGCCTGGCCGCCGCGGTCGAGCGGCACGGGGTGACGATCCACGAGGACACGCGCGTACGGCGGATCGTCGGGGCCAACCGCGGCGACGTGGGGGCGGGCGTCGCCGGGTCCGCGAACGGGAACGGCCCGGACCCTGCCGGTGATCTCGGGTCGGGACGCAACGCCCGGGCGGTCACCGACCGCGGCAACGTCCGCGCACCGTGCGTGCTGCGGTGCACCGAGGGGTTCACCGCCGACCTGCCCGGGGAGCGCCGCACCTGGCTGCCGCTGAACTCGTCGATCGTGATCACCGAGCGGCTGGAGGCCGAGGCGTGGGAGCGGATCGGATGGCGGGGAGCCGAGACGCTCGGAGACGCCGCGCACGCCTACCTCTACGCCCAGCGGACGGCCGACGGGCGGATCGCGCTCGGGGGACGCGGCGTGCCCTACCGGCTCGGGTCTCGACATGACGACGGCGGCGACACCCCGGACCGCACGGTGCGACACCTGACCGAGGCCCTGCGCGCGTGGTTCCCCCCGGCGCGCGACGTGCCGATCGCCGACGCGTGGAGCGGCGTGCTGGCGGTGCCGAGGGACTGGGCGCCGACGGTGGCGCTGGATCGCGCGGCCGGCGTCGGGTGGGCCGGTGGCTACGTCGGCACCGGCGTGGCGGCGTCCGAGCTCGCCGGCCGGACGCTGCGCGACCTCGTCCTGGGCGAGGAGACCCCGCTCACGCGCCTGCCGTGGGTGCGCGAGCGACCCCGCCGCTGGGAGCCCGAGCCGCTGCGGTGGCTCGCCGTCAACGCGGTCTACGCGATGTACCGGGCCGCGGACCGGCGGGAGGACGCCCGGTCCGGGGCGTCGGACGCCGATCGCGACAGCCGCCTTGCGCGCGTCGCGGACCGGGTCGCCGGGCGATAGGCCCGGCCGGCGACGCCGGCCGGTTCGCGAAGCCGCGGGCCGGACGGTTCGCGGGACGGTGGCGCGGCGGCCACGCGACACCCGCGCTGGGCGGGCACCACGGAGCCGGCGCGGGCCCCGCAACGACGGCGCCCGCCCCGTGGTGGGGCGGGCGCGGTCCTGCTGCGTCCTGCGGCTCACCCGCACCGGGATCCGGCGCGGGTGGCGATCGTGTGACTAACGCAGACCGCGGGGAACGGTGTACGTGTTGATCTTGCTGCCGCGCTTACCGCGCTTGCCCTCCTGGCGCACCTGGGTGGCCAGACGGACGAGCTGGTAGGTGCCGGCCTTCGGTGCGGCGACGCGGACGTTGGCCTTGCCCTTGCTGTTGATCCGGGCGGTGCCGACCTGGCGCCAACCCTTCTCGTCACAGCTGTCCAGGACCATGATCCGCACGCGGGCGCCCGCGATGAACGGGCGGCTCGTGCTGGACCGGACCGTCCACTGCCCACCGCTGGACCGGACCGATGTGATGCGGTAGCGCCGGGTGAGCTTCATGTCACCGGAGCGCTCGCCGTTGATCTCCGCCCGGAACCGGCGGCGGTTGGCGTTGGTGCGGTTGCGCTGATCCCGATCGCTGATCCGGGCGACGAACCGGCCGTTGGAGCCGACCTTCGGGCGGGCCACGACCTTGTTGGTGCCGAGGTAGCGGATCGCGACCCGCTTGCCGGCGTTCTTCTCGTCCGTCACGCCGGTGATCGTGGTGCGGGCGTACCGCTTGGTCCGCTTGCTCTTCGCGCCGCGCCGGACGTCGACCAGGGCGAGCGGGATGTCACCGCAGCGCAGCCGGATCGCGTCCTCGCTCGTGGGCACCCGCGGCGCGTCGTCGACGGGCGGCTTGGGCGTGTCGACGGGCGGCTTGGGGGTGTCGATCGGCGGCTTGATCACGGGACAGTCGGCGACCTTCAGCTCGCCGCTCATCGCGCTGACCTTGCCGTCGGGGGCGATCTGCCGTGCGGACAGCGTCGTGCCGCACTTGGCGGGTCCGGCGACGGTCCAGCTGCCGTCGGACTTCACGAGTGCCTCGCCGACGAGGCTGCCGTCCTGGTCGTAGACCTTGACGGTCGCCCCGGCGTCACCGGTACCGCTGACCTTTCCGGCGCCGTCGACACCCGAGATCGCCGGCGCAGCCGGTGCGGGCGTGCTCGGGCAGTCCGGCGTCTTCAGCGGCTCGCTGACGGACGAGACGTTGCCGTCGTCGTCGGCCTGCGTCGCCGTCAGCGTGGAGCCGCACGGCAGCGGACCGCTGATGTCCCACGTGCCGTTCGGGCGGACCCTCGCCGTGTCGATGGTGCGACCGTCCTGGTCACGCACCGTCACCGTGGCACCGGCCTGGCCGGTGCCGTCGAGGTTGCCGTCGCCGTCGATCGCGGCGATCACCGGGGCGGGCGGGCAGGCGCCCGTCTCGATCGGGGTGCTGTTCGGGCTGACGTTGCCGCCACCCTGGGTCTGGCGGGCCACGAGGGTCTTGCCGCAGGGCAGCGGACCGTCGAGCTTCCAGTTGCCGTCGGCATCCGCGGTCGTCTCACCGACGAGGTTGCCGTCCTGGTCGTACACCCGGACGGTCGCGTTCGGCAGGCCGCTGCCCGTCAGGTCACCGGCGTCGTTGATCTCGAGGATCGCGGGCGCGTCGACGCAGTCCGGGGTCGTGATGGTGTTGCTGACCGCGCTGACGTGGCCGTCCTTCTCCTGCGTGGCCGAGATCGTCGTCCCACAGGCGACCGGACCGTCGACGGTCCACGTTCCGTCGTCGCCGACGGTCGTGGTGCCGATCACGATGCCGTTCCCGTCGCGCAGCGTCACCTCAGCGCCGGCGTCACCGGTGCCGACGGCGTTGCCGTCGGCGTCGATCTCGTCGATCACGGGCGTGCCGATGCAGGCGGGCGTCGAGAACGGCGCGCTCTCCTCGCTGGCGTCAGGGGACGCGTTGGTCTGGGTGGCCGTCAGCGTCAGGCACGTGTTGAACCCGCCCGGAATCTCCCAGCTGCCGTCGGTGGCGACGGTGGCCGGGCCGTAGCTCGTGCCGTCCTGGTCGGTGACCGTCACCTCGGCACCGGGCTCGCCGGTGCCGACGAGGTCGTCGTCACCGTCGACCTCGACGATGGTCGGCGGTGCGGGCTTGGTGGGCCCACCGACCTGCATCGGGGCGGAGTAGTTGGAATGGTAGCCGTTCGCGTCGATCGTCTGGACGCGGAACCGGCCCGTCGTCTTGTCGGTCGGCAGCTGGTAGTCGGTGCCGGCGACGATGCCGACCGCGGGGTCGGCGGGGGTGAGGCGCCCGATGTACTCCTCGGCGTTGTCGTCGGCGGTCCAGAACACGTCGATGTCGACCGGCGTGGTCGGGTCGTTGTTGCCGCCGAGCGTCGGCGAGACCGGCGCGACCCTGATCGTCAGGCTCGTGCCGTCGGTGGAGACCGCGGTCGGGCGCCAGGTCTGGATCGTGTTGTTGGTGTCGGCCTCGCGGTTGGTGACGAACCGGTTGCTGCCGCGGACCTCGCTCTCCGTCGGCACGATCGTGCCGTTGGTGTGCTGCCCGAACGTGTTGCGGGTCATCTCGACCTTGCCGCGGCCGACGTTGACGATCGGCCCGCCGGAGACGCTGCGGTACCCGTCGACGTGGTTGCCGCGGAATGCCCAGCCGGACGGGTCGGCGCCGGTGGGCGGGATCGCGTTGTTGTAGATCGCCCAGCGGTTGTTGTAGCCGGGGACGGCCGGAGAGCCGGGAGCGGCCGGGACCGTCTCCGCCTGCGTGAACGTGTTGTTCGCGATGACGTTGTTCGTGCCCGGCTGACCGATCCAGACCGTGGCGAGGCCGTCACCCCGCGCGTTCTCGAACGTGTTGTCCGTAATCGTCGCATTGGTGATCTTGCTGTCGACGAAGTCCAAGACGTGGTGCAGCGTGTTCTTGAAGTCGTTTCCGTCGAACGTCAGTCCGTCGTGCGTGCTGCCGCCATGGTCGACGAACGCCCAGCGGGTCCCGTCGAAGGCCGAGCCCTCCACCGTGAGGTCCTTCGTCTTGCTGTAGGCGTACGTGAACAGCGCGTAGGCGTCGGCACCGAGGAACTGCGAGTTCGTGATGTGCAGGCCGGTGATGTCGGACCGTTCCCGTAGGCCGAGCGCGAAGCCCGCCGGGCTGTTGAACTTCGAGCTCTCGACGGTGAACCCGTCGACCGCCGCGTCGATCTCGAACCAGATGTCGCCGTACTGCTGGGTGCCCTTGACGTCGACGTTGCTCACCGCGACGTTGGAAACCGGGGCGTCGCCCGCCTTCAGGCGGTCGACGAAGATGCCGAAGCGGTACGAGCTGTCGATCTCGAGGTTGGAGATCGTGACATCGGCGGTGTTGGAGATGAGGCCGACGCACGTCTCGAGGATGATCGTATCCGCGTCCAGGCAGGCGCCGTCGCTGATCACCGTGTCGCGGGCGTCACGGTCCACCACGATGCTGGAGTCGCCACCGCGGAGGTTGGCGAAGCCCTTGATCGTGACCTCCTGGGACTTGACGAGGAAGATGCCGTTGGACGCGTCGTCGGCGGACTTCACGGCCACGTCGCCACCGAAGTCGACGGTGACCGGGCGCTCGGCGTCGACGACGTAGAAGAAGCCGTTGCCGAGGAAGTCGTTGCTGTAGCCGATGTGCGATGCCCCGGTGGTCTGCATCCGCAGGCCGTTGCTCGGCAGGGTGATCGTGGCGTCGCCGAGCGCGTCGGCGAAGACGATCTCGACGTCGTCGCCGGCGCTGGCCGGCAGGGCGTTGGCCTGCTCGATCGCGGCCCGCAGGGTGCAGGTGCCGTTGGCCGTCAGGCACTCGCCGTCGCCGGGGTCGGCGTCCGCGGTGGCGGTGGCCACGTTCGTGTGGACCGCCGAATCGACGGTGAAGGTCTTCGTCGCGGCGCCGGCCGTCTGGGGGAGCGCTGCGAGGGTCAGGGCGAAGAGCGCCGCGGTGGTCGCGGCGAGGGCCCTGAGTGGTGTCCGGCGACGTGCGCCGTTGACAGACATGGAGTCTCCGTGGTCGTGGTGGGTTGGCCCGGGCGTGGCCGGCCGCGGCCGAGCGCGCCCGGGGCGTGCCGATTCAATGGTCGTTCGTGCACCGATCGTGAACGTCATGCGGATCACGGATTGGTGCGTCCGGAGCTGTGCTCCGGCACGTGGGGAAGGCAGGGTGAGCGGAGGCTCGTCGCGAGGCGCTGCGCCGTGACCGCGAGCGACAGCACGAGGCGGTCGTCGGCGTTCGCAAGCGACAACCCGGTCAGCTCTTCGATCGTGCGCAGGCGGTGGTCGACGGAGTTCGGGTGCACGTGCAGCGCATCCGCCGTCGGGCCGCGCCGCAGTCCCGCGTCCATGTAGACCGTGAGCGTCGCGACGAGGTCGACCCCGCGCGCCGGGTTGTGGCTCGCGAGCGCGCCGATGACGCGGTGGCGCAGGAGCGTCGCGAGGTCCGGGCGCTGGAGCAGGAGCAGCGCGACGACCTCGTCCTCGGGGTCGAGGAGGCCACGCCGGCCACGCGCGTCGGCGTCGGCGACGAGTCGCCTGAGCGGCGGGATCGTGTCGCCGAGATCCCCGAGGGCCGCGACGTCGCTGCCGCACGCCACGCACGCGTCGATCAGCAGGGTCCGCAGCGCGGCGTCGGTCACGTCCGCGGTCACGAGCGCCTGGATCTCGCGCCCGCGTGCGACCGCCGCCCATCCCGCGGTGCGCAGGGTCATCGCGAAGGCGGCGGCGGCCGTTTCCCGCTTGGCGACGACGACCAGCGCCCGGTACCGCGTGTCGATGTCGAGGCCCGCGAGGTGCGCGCGAGCGGCGAGGGCATGCCGCGGCGCCGAGCCGGCTGCGAGCGCGTCCAGCAGCTCTCCGAGCGCATCGGTCCGTGATCCCAGGGCGTGTCGACGCAGCTCGACGACCTGGTGGATCACGGTCGCCAGCGCCCACTGTCGGTCGATGTCGCGGGAGAGCGCGACCCGCTCGTCGCGGCTCGCGACGTCGCCGAGCGCGCGCCACAGGGCGGAGAGCACCTCCGCGAAGGCACCGTGGGCGTCGCCGAGCGGGACACCGAGCGTCAGCTGACCGAGACGGCGCTTGCTCGCCGCCGTCAGCTCGAACCACGGCCGCGGCGACGCCATCCGCAGGACCCGCATCGCCTCGAGCAGGCCGTCGCGGACCCTCGTCGGATCGATCTCGTCGACATCACCGTCCGCGCCGGCCGCGAGCGCCCGGCACGTGAGGATCGCCACGGCGCGACTCGTGAGCGCGCCCACGTCGATCCGTGCGAACGCCGGCCCCACGCCCGATCCGGCTGATGATGAGCCCTCCCGCAGCGCGACCGGCAGCGGACCGGAGGGCGCCTCGCCGAGCGACGATCCGACGAGCGCCAGTGCCAGGATCGAGCGCCCTTCGGTGGTCGTCAGATCGAGTGCCGCGAGCTTCTCCGCGCGCTTGACCCTCGATCGCACGGTCTCGCGATGCGCCCCGAGGGCGCTCGCGGCCGAGGGTACGCTGCCGCCGCGCGCGAAGGCCTCCGTCGCCTCGAGCACCGCGGGGCCCCCGTCACGGACGCGGCCGAGTCGGGCGGCGAGCGCCGCCCATCGGCGAGGGGCGGCGATGAGGAGCCGATGCGGGATCAGGTCCCGGTCGCTGAATGCGCCCTGGACGCCGATCCGCGTGGCCGCATCCGCCACCTCGACGAGCCACCGGTGCCGCGTTTCGGCGTCGGCGTCGCGAGCGCGGGTCTCGGCGACCACGACCGCGCCGTCGACCGAGGGGACCGGTGCGTCGGCGGGCAGCACCCCGCGCACGTGGTCGCTCCGCGTCTCCGCGTCGACACCGCGGTCGCGGAGGGCCTGGGTGAGCGCGGCATGTGCGCGCGGGGGCGCGTCGGTGATCCGGGCGACGAAGCACCGCCTCCCGCCCGCGATCGGCGAACCCTCGACGGGCTCGTGTCGGGGGGCGCCGAGGGGCTCCCGGGCGGGGCGCTCGCCGACGGCGTCGCCCGCTCCCCGGACGGCCTCCACCGACGAGATGACGCGGCCGTGGAGGCCCAGGATCCCGGGGCTGCGCCCGGCGCGCTCGGCCACCGCGAGCGCCTGCGCGTCCGAGAGGCCGCGGAGCAGCTGGTCGGCCAGCACCGACCCCGACAGCGAGAGGACCACCGCGAGGTCGCCCACCGACAGGCCCCACGCCACCATGATGTCGTCGATGGCCGCGACGAACGCGGCCTCGGGCGCCGCGTCGGCGTCGCGCTCCCCGAGCGCCTGCACCGAGAGCGCTCCGAGCATCCGCAGCGCGGCCCGCACGTGGCGCGCCCGGACGTCGTCGCCGAGCGCCGCGAGCGCCGGGATCTCGCGCTCGGCCAGGACCAGGAGCGCGTCGGCGTAGGCGTCGAGGTCGACACGCGCGACGAGCGCGTCGTCCTCCACGACCGACCCCAGCCGGTGGTCGGGTTCGGCGACGGGGGTCGCGAGGTCGATGCCATCCACCACCGCGGTCGCTGCGCGGGCATGCACCCTGCTCGTCGCGATTTCCGATGAGTGCGGCAGGCGGCCCACTCTCGCCCAGGCGCCGCCGCGGCACATCGGGGAGGACGCCCGTCCCGGCTCCGTGTCAGCACGGATCGCGGGCACGCGGCCTACGATGGGCGGCGGCATGACCGACCGGACGCTCGCCCTCCTCTACACGCGTCTCGGCTCATCCGTGCTCTGGCTCATCCTGGCCTGGGCCGCCGTGGTCGGGGCCACGGTGTACGGGGTCGTCGGGCTCACCGGATCGCAGTACCTGGGGGACCCGTCGGCGATGCTCATCGCGTGCGGCGGCTGGCTCGCCATCGACGTCCTCATCGCCGTTCCCGTCGTCCGTCGTGCCTGGCCAGACCTGGCTCCCGCGCTCGC
>JBFWKS010000059.1:0-16736 GCA_050252545.1 Solirubrobacteraceae bacterium | reverse complement strand
GAGCTCGGCGACGCAGCGGCGCGCGTCGGCGAGCGACAGGCCCTCGAAGTGGTTGCCGACCCGCCAGTCACCGAGGTCCTGCAGGACGAGGACGAAATCCGAGGAGTCCTCGGCGATCCGCGCCGCGTGCGCCTTCGCCGTGGCGAGCGGGGCCCGCCCGGCGACGTCGCGGTAGAAGGCCACCTCGCGTGCGTAGCCGCCGATCATGTCCATCGCCTGGCGCACGACGGTGCCGGTCGGGAGCTTGACCACGACGCTCGCCGGCACCCCGGGATCGCCGTCGAGGGCCAACCGGTACAGCTCGGACGAGAATCCGGTGTCCAGCGCGATCCGCTCGGCGCGCACGGCGGTGACACCGGCGTTCGGGCCGATGGTGCCGTCGGCGCGCAGCGCGGCGGTCAGCCACGGGGCGTCCAGCTCCTCGATCGTCGTCGGCAGCGGTACGGCGGTGGGCGCGGACATATCGGCTCTCTCTCCTCGGCGGTCGACCGGCCGGACGACGCGCCCGGCCCCTCCCGGACCAACATAGTTGTCGCACGTCAAATAAGCAAGCGTCGTTGCTCCCGGCGCACCAGATGCCCGGGGTCCGGCGCACCCGGCGCCGGCTGCGGACCACATACGGCCCCGTGCGCGCCGGAGCCGCCCTCGCTACCGTCGTCCCGCCACACCGCGGGCCGCCGCGCCGCACCGAGCGGTCGCCGGCGTTCTGTCCGGCGGGCCCCCACCACGCCGCGCTCCGCGCCTCCCATGACCGATCCCGCCACCACCCCGCCCACACGCCGCCGCACGCAGGCCGAACGCGTCGAGGAGTCCGGCCGACGGCTGCTCACGGCCGCCGCAGAGCTCATCGCCGAGAAGGGCTGGGAGGCCACGACCGCGGCCGAGATCGGCCGCCGCGCCGGCTACAGCCGGGCGATGGTGCACGCCCGGTTCGGCAGCAAGGACGCGCTGCTGGACGCGCTGCTGCGCTCGGAGTACGAGGAGCGCCTGAGCCCCGGAGAGGCGCCCGCCTCGACGACGGGCCTCGATCGGGTGCTGATGATCCTGGACCGCATGCGGACGCTGCACGACGAGGACCCGGAGTTCCTGGCGTCGATGTTCGCCGTGAGCTTCCAGGCGGTCAACCGCTCGGCCGTGCTGCGCCCCCGGATCACGGCCTGGATCCGTCGGATCGGCGATGCCGCCGAGGCCGGGCTGCGGGCCGGCATCGCCGACGGGTCGGTCCGCGATGACCTCGACGTCGACCAGGCGGTCGCCGACCTCATCGCCACCGGGACCGGCACCGCCTACGGGTGGTTGGTGGTCCCGGAGCGGTTCGACCTGGCCCGCCAGATCGCGGTCTGGCGGGCGAGGTGCGTGCGGGAGCTCAGCCCAGCTGGGTCTTGAGCGTCTGCAGCTCGGCGCGGATGGCGTCGGGCAGGCGGTCGCCGAACTGCTCCAGGTGCGCCTCGATCTGCGGCAGCTCCGCGCGGACCGCGTCCTGATCGACCGTGAGCAGCAGCTCGAGATCCTCGGCGGCGAGATCCAGGCCGTCGGTGTTCAGCGCGTCGGGCGTCGGCACGAACCCGATCGGCGTCTCGGCCGCGGCCGGACGGGCAGACTCGTCGTCGCTGCAGCGGCGGAAGATCCACTCCAGCACGCGGCTGTTCTCGCCGAACCCGGGCCAGATGAACTTGCCGTCGGCGTCCTTGCGGAACCAGTTGACGTAGAAGACCTTTGGCAGCTTGGCCCCCGGCTTCTCGCCGATCTTCAGCCAGTGGGCCATGTAGTCGCCCATGTTGTAGGCGGCGAACGGCAGCTGCGCGAACGGGTCGAAGCGCAGCTCACCGACGGTGCCGAACGCGGCGGCGGTCCGCTCGCTCGACATCGTCGCCCCGAAGAACACGCCCTGCTGCCAATCGCGGGCCTCGCGCACCAGCGGCACGACCCCGGCGCGACGACCGCCGAAGAGGAACGCGTCGATCGGCACGCCGGCCGGGTCCTCCCAGTTCGGCGCGATCGACGGCGTCTGGTCGGCGGCGACGGTGAAGCGCGAGTTCGGGTGCGCGGCCGGGTGGTCCGCGGCCGGCGTCCAGTCGTTGCCGTGCCAGTCGATGAGGTGCGACGGGGCCTCCTTCGTCAGGCCCTCCCACCACACGTCGCCGTCGTCGGTCAGCGCGACGTTGGTGAAGATCGTGTCGCGGCTGATCGCCGCGATCGCGTTGGGGTTCGTCTTCTCGCCCGTGCCGGGAGCGACGCCGAAGAACCCGGCCTCGGGGTTGATCGCGTACAGCCGGCCGTCCTCGCCGAACTTCATCCATGCGATGTCGTCACCGACGGTCTCGACCTTCCAGCCCGGCAGCGTCGGGATGAGCATCGCGAGGTTGGTCTTGCCACAGGCCGACGGGAACGCGCCCGTGACGTACTTGACCTCGCCCTCGGGCGACGTGAGCTTGAGGATGAGCATGTGCTCGGCCAGCCAGCCCTCGTCGCGCGCCAGCACCGACGCGATCCGCAGCGCCAGGCACTTCTTGCCCAGCAGCGCGTTGCCGCCGTAGCCCGACCCGTACGACCAGATCTCACGGGTCTCGGGGTAGTGGACGATGTACTTCGTGTCGGCGTTCGTCGGCCACGCCACGTCGGCCTGCCCGGGCTCCAGCGGCGCCCCGATCGAGTGGATGCACGGGACGAACTCCCCGTCGGTACCCAGCACGTCCAGCGCGCCCTTGCCCATCCGGGTCATGATCCGCATCGACACCACGACGTACGGCGAGTCGGTGAGCTGCACGCCGATCTTGGCGGTGTCCGAGCCCAGCGGACCCATCGAGAACGGCACCACGTACATCGTGCGGCCGCGCATCGACCCACGGAAGTGCGGCTCCAGCTCGGCCCGGATCTCGTCCGGCGCGCGCCAGTTGTTGTTCGGGCCGGCGTCGATCTCGCGCTCCGACGCGATGAACGTGCGGTCCTCGACGCGGGCGACGTCGGAAGGATCCGAGAACGCCAGATAGCTGTTGGGACGCTTGGCATCCGACAGCCGCCGGAACGTCCCCGCGTCGACGAGCTCCTGACAGAGACGGTCGTACTCCTCGGCCGAGCCGTCGCACCAGACGACTTGATCGGGCTGGGTGAGCTGGGCGGTCTGATCGACCCAGGCCAGCAGCTTGGCGTTCTCGGTGCGTACGGTGGTGTCGGGCACGTCGGATCCTCCGGTCAGACCCCGGCGGGGTCGTGTGGGAATTCGACGGATTCAACCGTAACGGCGCGGGCTGTGCGTTGCCCTACGACCCGCGCGTACGGCGACTACCGCACCGCCGGATATGGGTCGCAAACCCCCGGCTATGGCGCGAGGACGCCACCGTCACGCGCCCGAGAGGTGCTCGCCCGGCGGCAGCGGCAGCCGGGCCTCCGCCAGGTCGACCCGCTCGCCCCGCATCGGGACCGCTTCGCCGCGCAGCAGCTCCCGCTGGCGGGCACCCTGCGCCAGGCTCCCGTCCGCCCGAACGACCCGGTGCCACGGTACCCCGTGGCCGGCGTCGTGGAGGACCCGTCCGACGAGCCGCGGCGCCGCCGGATCGATGTCGCCGTAGGTCCTGACGTAGCCCTCGGGGATCGCCCGCACGGCATCCAGGATCCGGGCACGACGGTCGTCCTGCGGCGGGCGGCGCGTCGACGCCCGCCCGCCGGCCGGTCCCTCCGTTCCCGCGGTCATCGCACCGTCTCCCGCATCCGATCAGGCGACCGTCGTCTCGTCGCGGATCTCGCCGACGAGCTCCTCGAGCACGTCCTCCATCGCCACCACCCCGACGGTCCGGCCGTCGGCGTCCTGGACCCGGGCGAGGTGCGCCGCCGCCTGCTGCATCGTCCGCAGCGCCGTCCGCAGACGGTCGGTGTCGCGCACGCTCGGCATCGGCCGCACGAGCTCGCGGGGCAACGGCTGGTCGCGTGGTGCGCCCTCGCGCAGCAGGTCCTTGACGTGGAGGTACCCGACGATCGCCCCGCTCGGGTCGCGGACGGGGAACCGCGAGTAACCGGTGTCGGCGGCGACCGCCTCGAACTCCTCGAGGGTCGCTCCGACGGGCAGCGTCTGGAGCCCGTCGAGCGGCAGCAACACCGAGCGCGAGTCGCGGTCGGCGAACTGCAAGGCGTCGAGGAGCAGCTGTCCCTCGCCGTCCTCGAGCAGCCCCTCGCGGTGCGACTCCTCCACCAGCCCGGCGACCTCGTCCCGGGTGAACGCACTGGTGACCTCGTCCCGTGGCTCGACGCCGATCGATCGCAGGATGCAGTTGGCGGCGAAGTTCAGGAGCGCGATGACCGGCCGCAACGCCCGCACGACGAGCACGAGCATCGGAGCGAGCACGAGCGCCACGCGGTCCGGCGCCGCGAGCGCCAGGTTCTTCGGCACCATCTCGCCGATCACGACGTGCAGGAACACGACGAGCCCGAGCGCGAGCACGAACGCCACCGGGTGCACCGCCGCCGACGGCACGCCGAGCGTCTCGAACAGCGGTTCGATCAGGTGCGCGAGGGCCGGCTCGGCGATCGCGCCGAGGGCGAGCGAGCAGATCGTGATGCCGAGCTGCGCGCCGGCGAGCATCAGCGACACGTTCTCCATCGCGCCGAGCGTGATCCGGGCCGCACGCGACCCGGCCTCGACCCGCGGCTCGATCTCCGTCCGGCGCGCGGAGATGATCGCGAACTCCGCGCCGACGAAGAACCCGTTCGCGAGCAGCAGGACGACACCGAGCGCGATCGCGAGGCCGTCGCTCATCGCCGTGCCTGCCCGTCGGTCGGACGGTCGGCGTCATCCCGGTGGCCGGGCTCGTCGCGGTGATCGTGCCGGCGCCGATCCGCGCTTCCGTCCTCCCCGTCCGCACCCTCGTCGAGCGGCTCGACCGCGACACGCAGCTCGTCGACGCGGTGGCTGTCCATGCTCACGACGGTGAGCGTGACCGCGTGGCGCGGATGCTCCTCGTCGGGCAGGATCAGCCGGACCTCGTCGTCAGCGTCGGGCACCCGCTCCAGGTGCAGCGCGACGAGTCCACCGAGCGTCTCGTAGTCCTCGCCCTCCGGCAACTCGACGCCGATCCGCTCGCTCGCCTCGTCGGGGCGCAACAGCGCGGACAGGATCCACGCACCGTCGGCGTCCCGGCGGTCCGCCGGCTCGGGGGCGTCGTGCTCGTCGTTGACCTCGCCGACGATCTCCTCGATGAGGTCCTCGAGCGTCACGACGCCCGCGACCGCGCCGAACTCGTCGACGACGACGGCGATCTGCAGGCCACCGGCCCGCAGCTGGGCGAGGAGCGGGTCGAGCTCGAGCGTGTCGGGCACGACCACCGGGTCGCTCATCACCTCGCCGACCGTCACCACGCCGCGACGGGCGTGCGGCACGCCGAACGCCTGCTTGACGTGGACGATGCCCGCGACGTCCTCGGCGCCCTCGCCCTCGACCGGGAAGCGCGAGTGGCCGGTTTCGCGTGCGGTCCGCAGCACGTCCTCGACGGGCTGGCCCGCCTGCAGCGCGTGGACCCGCACGCGTGGCGTCATCACGTCGACCGCACGCCGGTCACCGAACGCCAGCGACCGCTGCAGCAGACGCGCCGTGTCGGGCTCCAGCGTGCCCTGCTCCGCCGACCGGCGCACGAGCGAGGAGAGCTCCTCCGCCGACCGCGCCGACGCGAGCTCCTCCTGTGGCTCGACGCCGACGCGGCGCAGGATCGCCTCGGCCGTGCCGTTGAGGCCACGCAGCGGCAGCGCCATCGCGCGGCTGAACCCACGCTGGAAGCCCGACACCGACCGGGCCGTGGCGAGCGGCCGCGCGATCGCGAGGTTCTTCGGGACGAGCTCTCCGAAGATCATCGTCAGCGCGGTCGCGAGCAGCAGCGCGATCGCCACCGACACGCCGGACACCGCACCGGACGGCACGCCGAGCGATTCGAGCGGCCCGTCGATGAGGCGGGCGATCGACGGCTCGGCGAGGAAGCCGATCGCGAGGTTCGTGACCGTGATCCCCAGCTGCGCGCCCGACAGCTGCGTCGAGAGGCTGCGCAGGGCGGCCAGGACCCCGCCGGCCCGCCGGTCGCCGTCCTCGACGGCGCGTTCGACCGTCGAGCGGTCGACGGTGATCAGCGAGAACTCGGCCGCGACGAACATGCCGCAGGCCACGGTCAGGCCCGCCGCGACGAGCAGGAGCAGCAGCTCGGTCACCGGACGGCCTTCCCGGCGGTCAGCGGGTGGTGCGCGTCACGACGGGGTTCTCGAGGCTCCCCGTCACCGTCGTCGGGCGGGTCGGGACGCGACGGGGAGGCAGCGCGCGCGACGGCGCGCTCGGGACTCGATGCCGGATCATCCCCGGCGGAGGAGCTCATCGGCAGGATGGTAACGCCGCGGACGGGTGGGCGGAGCACGAGCCCGATCGGGCACGGGCATCCGGACCGTGCGCCGCCCGTCGTGCTCAGTCCTCGGCGCCGGGGTGCTTCTTCGGCACGAGCACGCGCCGCTTGAACTCGGCGACGAGCAGGCCGTCCTGGTTGTGGACGCGCGTGTGGACGATCACGACGCCACGGTCCGGCTTGGAACGCGACGCCTTCTTCGACAGCACCTCGGTCTCGACGAAGAGCGTGTCGCCGTGGAAGACCGGGTTGGGGTGGCTCAGCTCGTCGGTGGCGAGGTTGGCGATCGCCAGGCCGCTGATGTCGGACACCGAGATGCCGAGCGCGAGCGAGTAGACGTACGGGCCGACGACGACGTTCTTGCCCTGCTGCGAGCGCTTCGCGTACACGTCGTTGAGGTGCAGCGGGTGGTGGTTCATCGTCAGCAGGCAGAAGAGGTGGTCGTCCCCCTCCGTGACGGTCTTGGCGGGCCAGTGCTTGTACACGGCGCCCTCCTCGAACTCCTCGAAGTAGCGGCCGTACTGGTGGGCGCCGGAAGCGTGACGGACCTCGGGGAGGTCGTCGGTGCCGGGCGTGAACGTCGACTCTTCGGACATGGCGCAAAGTGTGCCGCGTCGGCGCCGGACACGGCGTCCCGACGATCGGGGGGTGTCCCCATGGCGTTGTCACGTCGCCGAACCCGGAGACCCGCATGTGCCAATCCGCCCCGTTCCAGCTGGAGAGCTGCCGGACCTTCGGCCCGCCGCGTCGGAACGTCGTCGAGGACCGCGGATCGGCGGTGCCGTTGTCGCTCTTCTCGGCGACGACGCGGTGCGTGGCGCGGTCGAACACGACGACGCGGTCGGGGACGGAGCCCGTCCCCTGGTCGCCCGGCCTGGCGGAGACGATGACCGCGACCCGATCGGGGGCCGCGAAGGCGGCGGGCGGCTCCACGGTCGTCACGTGCGGTCGGCCCGCCAGCGCCTCGAACGCGGCGGCCCGCTGCTCGCCGCCGAGCTGCGACGAGATCGCCAGGTCGATGAGCGCGTAGCTCACCGCGGTCTCGGTCGGCGCCCGCCCAGGGCGGTGCGTCGACCGACATCGAGCGCCCGCCGCACGAGCGCGTCGTCGACCGTCGGCGCGCCGACCGTGGCCGCGGGCGTGGTCGCCGCGCGCACCGCGGCGGCGGCCGCCGTCGGGTCCCCCATCACGACCGTGACTCCGGGTTCATCGCCACCGCTCCTCGTGATCCTCGTCGCGCATCACCCCCTAGAGCCTCCCCGACCCGCGCGGTGTTGCACGGATGCATCCGACGGCGAGTCGTGCGGCGCCGGGGGGCCGGTGTGGTGGGATCCTCCCGGCATGGCTTCCGCGTCAGACGGCCTCAACCTCCGGTGGCGACGCGCGGCCTGGATCGTGGTCGCCGTCACGTCCGTGCTCGCCGTCCCCGGCCCGGCGTCCGCGGCGTCGATCGCGACGACACCCACGCTGCTCGACCCGGTGTCCCCGATCGACGTCGCCGTGTACGGCCGGACCGCCGTGTGGTTGCGGCCGACCGGACCGCAAACCGCCGTGCTGGTGCGGTGGCGCGCGGGCTCCGACGCCCCGATCGTGACCGATGACCGACTGCTGCCTCGACCACGCCGGGTCGCGCTCGGAACCGACTCCCGCGGCCGTCGGGTGGTCGTCGTCGAGTACCACGGGCGCCTGCCGCGGGTGCACCGGATCGCCGCGCCCGGGCCCGGCAAGGTGCTCGCCGCGTCCCGCCCGGGCGGGAGCCTTCCCCGCGCGGTGGGCATCCGGCGCGGCACGACGACCTTCGCCCGCACCGAACGGATCCGGGGACGGTGGCGCGACGTCCTGAGACGGGGGCGTCTGGCCTCGACCCGGTCGAAGCGCGTGACGACGGTCGGGTCGGCCCGGCGGCGCGCTCACGCCGAGCGGATCGTCGACACACTGGTCGGCCCGCGGGACCACGCGGTGTTCGCCGCCACCGACCGCTCGCGCGTCGGAAGCCCGTCGCCGCTGTTCGCCGACGCCTACGCGATCCGCGCCGTCCCCCGCGCACGAGCCGTCACGTTCGGCCTGCCGTTGGGATCGAGCGACGGCGGAACCTCCACCCCGTCGCGCCTGGTGTCCGTCGACGGTCACCGCCACGTCGCGATCGCGGTGTCGGGCAGCTTCGGTGACGGGAACGGCCTGCACGTCGTGGACCCGACGCGTCGTGCTGCCGACCGTCCGTCCGTTCGGAGGCTGCGCACCGACGAGGTCACCGAGTCGGACCCGACGGGTCAGTATGCGGGTCGCTTCGGTCCGCCCCTGCTGCTCCCGCTCCCGGGCCGCGAGTACATCGCGTACGGCGGGCGGTCGACGATCGGGATCCAGGCCGGTGACCTGTTCGCCGACGACCCGACGTGCGCGCCGGGAGACACCGGCGCCTGTGCGCTGCGGCTTCTGCGGCCACGGGGCGGGGGTCCCCGGGCGATCCGCGGTCCATTCGTCGGCGCCACCGGTACCGGACGGCGCTCGTCGCCGAGACCGGACGGTGCTCCGCTGGACCCGTGGCGGGTCAACATCGGGGGGTGACGCCAGCTCGCCACGGAGCGTCCGGGGCCGACCGCGGCGAGAACGCGACCCGGAGTAGGATCGGCCCCCATGCGCCATCCCCGTGACTTCTTCAAGCCGCTCGCCGTCGGGGCGCCGGAGCCGGTTCGCGAGGTGCCGGTCCCGCCGTCGCGGATGATCCACTTCTTCGATCCGAGCAACGAGAAGATGCGGGCGAAGCTGCCCGGCATCGCGGCGAAGGCCGACATCGTGCTGGGCAACCTCGAGGATGCGGTGCCGATCGACCGCAAGGAGCCGGCACGCGCGGGCCTGGTCGAGGTCGGCAAGACCGCCGATCTGGGTGGCACGCCCCTGTGGACGCGGGTGAACTCGCTGGAGTCGCCGTGGGTGCTGGACGACCTCACGACGCTCGTCACCGAGATCGGCGACAAGCTCGACGTGATCATGCTGCCGAAGGTCGAGGGGCCGGAGGACATCCACTACGCCGACCGACTGATCGCGCAGCTCGAGGCCCGCGCCGGGGTGTCGCGTCCGATCCTGCTGCACGCGATCCTCGAGACGGCGGGCGGCGTCGCGCGCGTGGAGGAGATCGCCAACGCGTCCCCGCGGATGCAGGGCATCTCGCTCGGGCCGGCCGACCTCGCCGCGTCCCGCCGGATGAAGACCACCCGCGTCGGAGGCGGCCATCCCGGCTACGTGTCGATCAGCGACCCGGCCGATCCCGAGGACCTGGAGGCCGGGCGCATCCGGGTCCAGCAGGACCCGTGGCACTACACCGTCGGGCGCATGGTCGATGCGTGTGTCGGCGCGGGGATCCTGCCGTTCTGGGGACCGTTCGGTGACATCAAGGACGTCGTGGCGTGCGAGGCCCAGTTCCGGGCGGCGTTCATCCTGGGCTGCGTCGGGGCATGGTCGCTGCATCCCGCCCAGATCGCGATCGCGAAGAAGGTCTTCTCGCCCGATCCCGACGAGGTCGCGTTCGCGAGGAAGATCATCGCGGCGATCCCCGACGGCAAGGGCGTGCACATGATCGACGGCAAGATGCAGGACGACGCGTCCTGGAAGCAGGCCAAGGTCCTCGTCGAGCTCGCCGAGCAGCTCGCCGAGGGCGACGAGGAGCTCACCGCCGCCTACGGGTTCTGATCCGGCGGGCCTGGCCGCCGATCGGCCGGCCCGTGATGATCGCCGGACGGCCCGACCGCTCCGCCGGCCGGCGGCGGCCCCCGGGTGCGGCGATCGGCCCGCACCGCGCGGGACTACGCTTGCGCCCGGATGCCGTCGACCGCCCCCGAGTCCGGCCCGGCGCCCGCCGGGCCTCGCCGCCGCCGGCGGGCGCTCGTGACCGCCGCCCGTCGCGACCCCGCGCTCGTCGTCGTGGTCGCGGCGGCCGTGCTGCTGGGGATCGCCTACGCCTTGTGGTCGTGGCAGCGCCACCGGTGGTACCTCACCAGCGGGTTCGACCTGGGGATCTTCGACCAGGCCGCCTGGCGGATGGCCCATCTGCAGTGGCCGGGAACGACCCTGCGGGCCGAGGACAACCTGTGGGGCGACCACCTGCATCCGATCATCGCCCTCTGGGGCGGGCTGCGTGCGCTGTGGCCCTCCCCCGTCGCGCTGCTCGTGTCGCAGGCGGCGCTCGTCGTCGCGGCGATGGTCCCGCTGTACCTGTTCGCCCGCGACCGGATCGGTCGCACCGCCGGGTTGCTCGTCGCGCTGGCCTACGGCACGTCCTGGGGCGTGCAGCGCGCGGTCGAGTTCGACGTCCACGAGCTCGCCTTCGCCCCTGTGCTGCTCGCCGGCGCGATCCTGGCCGCCGACCGCCGCCGGTGGCCGTGGTTCTGGACCTGCGCCGGGCTCCTCCTGCTGGTCAAGGAGGACATGCCCATGCTCGTCGTCGCGCTCGGGCTGTGGCTCGTCCTCGATGGCGAGCGACGCCGTGGGGCGCTGGCGATCGCCGCCGGCGTGGCGTGGTACCTCATCGCGACGCGGCTGCTGATCCCGGCGTTCGCCGACGGGCGCGAGTTCCTGTACTGGAGCTACGGCAGCCTCGGTCCCGACCTGCCGTCGGCGCTGTGGGAGCTGCTCACGCACCCGTGGAAGATCGTCACCGTCGCGATCGACCCGCAGGTCAAGCTCGACACGATCGTGGCGCTGCTGGCGCCGTTCCTCTTCGTCCTGCCGTGGCTCACCCGGCTGGCCGTGCTCCCCCTGCCGCTGCTCGCCGAGCGGTTCCTCTCGGACAACCCGACGTACTGGACGACGAACTTCCACTACTCGCTGGTGCCGACGATGGCCCTGGCGATCGCCGCAGTCGGCGGGATCGCCACCGTGCAACGCGGCGTCGCGCGGGTGGCCAGGGGGGACGGCGAAGACGGCGAAGGCCGAGAGGACACCGGGGGTACCGGGCCGGACGATGCGGGCTCGGCGCCGGACGCCGAAGGTGCGGGGCCGAACCCCGAGGCCGACGCCCGGCCGATCTCGGGACGCATACGTCCCATTTCCGGCCAGGCCCCCGAGACCGAGGCCGAGGCCCGGGCGGTTTCGGGACGCAGACGTCCTGCTTCCGGCCAGGCCTCGGAGCTCGGCCGCGGCCCGACCACGTCGGCGGTGGTGCGCGCGCTGCCGATCGCGCTGGCCGCGGTCGGCCTGCTCCTCGGCACGCTCTGGTGGAGCACCGCCTACGGGACCGACCGGGCCCCGCTGAGCTCGATGCTCGCGCTCAAGCAACCGTCGCAGCACATGGATCGCGACCTGCTCGACCGCGTCGTCGCCGCCGTCCCGACCTCCGGGTCGATCGCGGCCCCGCGGCCGCTGCAGCCCCATCTCACCGGGCGCGGGCAGGACGTGTACCTGCTGCAGGCGCCCGCACCACGGCAACGGCTCGGGGTCGAGCGCGCCGACAACGTCGTGATCAACGTCATCGACACGCCGGCGTTCGACCCGTTCGGCGACGGCTGGTCCGACGACGACCGGGACGTGTTCGTCGCGGTCGAGCGGCGACTCGCCGCGGGCGACCTCGCGCCCACCCGGGTCCTCGACGACGGCTGGGTGATCCTGCGCTCGACCCGCGCCCCGGGCGGCGCCACCGTCGAGCCGCGGCTCGGGGCGGCCACCGGCCCCGCCGCCCTGGCGCTGCGCCGCGTCGTCCGGGCCTGGACCCGGGCGACGGATGTCCGCGTCCGGGCGTGCGTGGTCACCGGCTGCACCACGCCGTCGGGCGACGGGCCCGGACAGGCGTGCGTGGCGACCGGGTGCGGCGACCGCGATCCGGAGGCCGTCGACCGCGCGACCGCCCTGCTCGTCGCGGCGCTCACCGACCGGGCGCGGCGCCTGGACCGCTGCGGGGCGCTGGCGGGCGACCTCGTCCCCACGGTCGAGGCCGTCGCAGCGCGCTATCGCGCCGCGGCAACGCGGCCCGGCCCCGACACCGTCGCGGCCCTGCGCGAGATGCAGGTCCGCGACGTGACGAACGCACCGCGGCGGCTCGCGCTGCTCTGCGGGTCCGGCCGGTAGGTCACGCCGCCGACCGGTCCGATCCGCGACCCGCGACCCGTCCCGCCCGCGACCGAGCCGATCCCCCGCGGCCGGTCCCTCGCGCGACGGGTGCGCCTCATGCCGCCGTCCGGGCGCGTCAGGCGACCCACGCCCGGCGTGCCCGACGGCGCCGTGGGAACGCGTCAGCCGTCACGGTCGTCGCGGCCCTGCGAGAGCAAGCTGATCCCATCATTCGTCGAGTCGCCGCCCCGCTCCCGCAGGTTCCCGCGACTCCCGCCGAGGAGATAGCCATGATGCCCCCTACCGCCCACCCGGTCATGCCGACCACACAGGTGGAGACCGCGGAGGAGCGCCTCGCCCGAGACGTCGAGGAGCTCACCTCCACCGTCCGCACCGCCGCGTCGTCGTTCGACATCCGCCGCTTCGAGGCGCACGTCGTCATCGACGAGCGCCGCGTCCGCAGCCTTCGCGCGCTGCCCTGTCATCGCACCTGCCGGCCCGAGTCCGACGCCCGCTGGGCGCTGGCCGCCGCCTACGACGAGCTCTCCGTCGCCTACCGCCGCCGCGGTCAGGGCGACCGCAGCGCCTGGGCGCAGCTGCGCGCATCCGAGGAGCGCAACGACCTGGCCGTCGCGGCCTGACCACCCGGCCGTCGCCGACGAGACCGTGGCGCTCGAGACGTGACGACATGGCGGCCCGCTCCGGACGGCGTGGTGATCACCGCCTGAGCGCAGGCGCGATGCCGGGCGGCCCTACCCGTCGCCCTGCCGGTCACGGCCGGGAGTAGCGTTCGCCCGTGGCCGCGGATCCCCACCACGCGCCGACGACCACGCCGGATCCGGCCGCCCGGCGGCCCGGCATCGTGCGCCGTCACCAGAACGCGATCCTCGTGATCGGGTCGATCGCGACGGCCGGGGTCATCCTCGCGCTGCTCTGGGGGCGCCGCGGCGACTTCGTGTCGGCGATCTCCAGCGTGTCGCCGCTGGTGCTCGTGGCCACCATCGCCCTGCAGGCGCTGGGGCTCGTGGCCCGCAGCGAGTCGTGGCACCACTCCGTGCGGGCGGCCGGGGCCACGGTCCGGCGACGGGTGCTCTTCCGCGCTTCGGCGATGCAGGTCCTGGGCAGCGTGATCAACGGCCATCTGGGCGTGGCGATGCGGATCGCCGCGCTGCGACGCTCCTCCCCGGAGATCACCCCGAAGATCCCCACGCTGATCGCAGCCGAGCTCCCGATCGTCACGGTCGAGCTGCTGTTCGCGGCGCTCGCGTCGTTCACGCTCGTCGGCCCGCTCGGGATCCCGTGGTGGTCGCCGATCGGTGCGTTCCTCGTCGTCGCCGTCGTCTGGGCCGTGCTGCGGCGTCTTTCGCGGATCCCCGGCCGTGAGATGTGGGGTGGCCTGACCGTGCTGCGCCGGCCGCGGGCCGCCGGCCTGCTGACCGCGGCGCTGCTCGTCGCGATCCTCGCCCAGGTGCTGCGCAACTGGATGCTCCTGCACGCCGTGGGCGTCGACGCGTCGTTCTGGGACGCCGTCGCCGTGCTGATCGCGGTCGCGACCCTGGCGCAGCTGCCGACGGGACCGGCCGCGGGTGCCGCGGCCGCGGTCCTCATCCTCGGTAGCGAGGGCGTCGCCGCCGCGGCGGCGGCAGGCGTGCTGATGACCGTGACGGGGACGATCGGTGGCGCGGCGTTCGCGGCCTGGGCGGGAGCGGACCACGTGTGGACGTTCCACCTGCTGCCGCGCCGGGCGCGACGTTCCGGCGGTCGATCGTGACCCGGCGCCGACGGACCCGTCGTCCGACGACCGGAAGCCGTGCGCGACACTGCGGCCCATGAGCGGCGGCGATCCGTCCGGCCCCGAGCCCGCCGGCCCGTTCGACGGCCTGGCGCTGCGTGGCTCCTGGCGTCCGACGCAGCAGGCGGCCCTGGCGGCGTTCCAGGCCGACCGGGACGCCGGGCGCGACACGACCTACCTCGTCGCACCGCCCGGCTCGGGCAAGACCGTGCTGGGGGTCGAGATCGTCCGGCGGTTGGGCCACCCGGCCCTCGTGCTGGCGCCGACCACGACGATCGCCCACCAGTGGGGCGCGCAGCTCGTCCGGTTCGGCGACGACGACGCGACGCTCACCGATGCCGGCGGACCGCTGCACGTCCTGACCTACCAGGCGCTCTGCCGGACCGAGGACCCCGGCGGCGCGCTGCGCCGCGCCGCGCTGCGTGACCTGGCCGCCGACCGGTCGGCGGCGACCGGGACCGACTTCGATGCTGCCGCCGCCGAGCTCTACGCGTTCACCGGCGCCGCCCGCACCCGACTGGAGCGCGACGTGACCGCGCGGGTGGCGGCCCGCAAGCGCGAGATCGCCCGCGGCGAGCATCCCGACACCGACCTGCGCGACCTCCTCGCACCGCAGGTCCGCGAGCGGGTCGCCGCGCTGCGCGCCGCCGGGGTGCGCACGGTCGTGCTCGACGAGTGCCACCACGTCGCGTCGTTGTGGGGCTACCTCGTCCGCACGGTCGTCGCGGTGCTGCGCGAGACCGGTGGCGTGCACGTCGTCGGGCTCACCGCCACGCCCCCGCTCGAGCTCACGACGGAGGAGGCGGCCCTCGTCGAGGGGCTGCTCGGACCGATCGACGTGGAGATCACGACCCCGGCGGTCGTCCGCGACGGGCACCTGGCCCCGTTCCAGGAGCTGGCGTACTTCGTCGAGCCGCTGCGGGGCGAGCGCGATTGGCTCGACGAGCGCCACCTGCGCTTCGCCGAGCTGCTGGACCGCCTCCACGACACCGGCAACCCCGACGAGGAGGAGATCGCGTTCGGGCCCTGGGTGATCGGCCGGGTCCGCGACCGCGACACCGGGATCGACGGCGGAGCACGACTGCCGTTCGCGACGCTGCTGGCCCGCCGGCCGGACCTCGCCCGCGCCGGGTTGCGGTGGCTCCACGCCGGCGGGCTGGAGCCGCCCGACGACGCCCCTCACGGGGAGGGCTTCCGCGAGCCGCCCGCGCTGGAGGACTGGCTCGTCCTGATCTCCGACTACGCCGTCGGGTGCCTGCGCGCCCACGCCTCCGATGCGGCCGAGCGACGGTTCCAGCAGTTGCAGACCGGCCTGCGCGACCTCGGGTTCGTCCTCACCCGCCAGGGCCTGCGCCGCGGCGGGTCGGAGGTCGACCGGGTGCTGGTGGAGAGCGCCGCCAAGCCGCTGGCGGCGATCGAGATCCTCGGCCGCGAGGCGGAGGCGCGCGGCGAGGATCTGCGGGCCGCGGTCCTCTGCGACACCGAGGCACCCGGTCGCCGTCCGGAGCGCTCGCCGCTGATCGGCGGCGGCACCCGCAGCGTGCTGGCCGCGATCGCCGACGACCTGCGCACCGCGGCGTTGCGTCCCCTGATGGTCACCGGACGCACGGTCGCCTGCCTGGCCCGGGACGCCGAGGCGCTCGCCGGTGCGCTGGGCGCCGAGGAGATCGTGCCCCTGGCGGAGGACGGCGCCGCGATCGTCGCCCTGCGCCGGTCGGGCTGGGACAGCCGCGCCTGGGTCCATGCCGCCGGACGGGCGCTGGCCGACGGGACGACGCAGCTGGTCGTCGGGACGCGGGGCCTGCTCGCCGAGGGGTGGGACGCCCCGCGGCTGAACGTCGTCGTCGACCTGACGTCGGTCGCCGCCGACGTCACCGTCCGCCAGCTTCGCGGTCGCGCGCTGCGCCTGGACCCCGACGACCCGGAGAAGGTCGCGTCCAACTGGGACGTCGTCTGCCTCGCCCCCGACCTGGCCCGCGGGACGGCGGACTACGAGCGGTTCGTCCGCCGCCACGGCCACCTCCACGCTCCCTGCGAGGACGGCTCGATCGAGACCGGCGTGTCGCACGTGCACCCGCTGCTCTCGCCCTACGCCCCGCCGCCGGCCGATGCGCTGGCCGAGCTCAACGCCCACGCCCTGGAGCGCGCCGGCGACCGCCTCGGCGCGCGGCGGCGGTGGAGGATCGGTGAGCCCTACGTCGGCGAGGACCTGCCGGTGCTGCTCGTGCGGCCCGCGCCGATCCCCGGCCCGTCCCGCGCCCGCCCGCCGGTCGGTGACGCGCACCGCGGGCCGGAGCCCGGCGGGGCGGCGGTGCCCCACCGCCCCGGTCCCCCGCCGCGGCTGCCGGCCCCGCGCGGCGTCGGACTCGCGTTCGCGCTCCGCGCAGCGGTGCGGGCGTACCCGCCGGTGCTGCCGCTGGACCAGGCCGCGGCCGCCGTCGCCGAGGCCTACGTCGCCCTCGGCGAGATCCGGGAGCGGGCCGCCGCGTCGCTCGCGCTCACCCCGCGACCGGGCGGCACGGTGCGCTGCGCCC
>JBFWKS010000058.1:0-16946 GCA_050252545.1 Solirubrobacteraceae bacterium | reverse complement strand
CGCTGGAGGCCAAGGAGTACGGCCTCATCGACGACGTGCTCGGCCCGTCGCTGCCCGACCTGGGCAAGGACGCCCCCACGCCGAAGGGCTGACGACCGCCCGCCGGGGAGCTGCCCGGGTCGGATCCCGACCCGGGACCGCGACACGCCGCCACGGGCCCGGACGGGCCCGCCACGCCGTTCACCCCCCGGTCCGCGCCCGGAGCGCCTCGCCCAGCTCCGTGAGCGCCTCGTCGGCGGCACGCAGCACGCCGGCCTGCAGCTGGAAGTCGTGCCACAGGCCGGGGAATCGCGTGTCCTCGATCTCGCCTCCGGCGGCCCGCACGCCGTCGACCAGTCGCTCGGCGTCGCCGGCGAGGATGTCGTCGGTGCCGCCCTGCACGACGATCGGCGGCAGGCCCGACAGGTCGCCCCGCAACGGCGAGAGCTCGGGATCCGACAGCCGTCGGCCGGCCGCATAGGCGTCCGCTCCCTGCGAGACCCACCGGACGCTCAGCAACGGATCGGCCGCGGCCTGCGTCCGCACCGACGGGCTGGCGAGCGCCAGGTCGCCCCACGGCGAGATGAGGCCCAGGACCGCCGGACCGCGCACGCCCCCGTCGGCCAGGCGTCGGGCGAGCGCCAGGGCCAGGTTGCCGCCGGCCGAGTCGCCGACGACCGCCAGCCGCGACGCCGGGTAGCCGCGCGCCCGCAGCGCGTGCCACGCCGCCTCGGCGTCGTCGAGCGCGGCCGGGTAGGGGTGCTCGGGCGACAGGCGGTAGTCGAGCAGGTGGACCGATGCGCCGCTGGTGTGGGCCAGCGCTGCGGCCATCGCCCCGTGCGTCCGCGACCCGCCGGTGAGGAACGCGCCGCCGTGCAGCAGCAGGATCGCCCGCCCGGGATCGGTGTCGGCCGTCGTGTACGCGCGGGACGCGCGGACCAGGCGCTCGTCGGTCACCGTCGTGCCCGCCGACAGCGGGATCGTCGCGCAGAACGCCTCGAGCCAGCGACGCTGCACGGCGACGGGCACGCCGGGGCGCAGCACCGGCTTGGCGGCGCGGCGCAGCGCGGTTCGCAGGACGGGGGCGGGCAGGTGCGCCAGACGCGGCGCGGGCATCGCGCTCATGCCGCCGCCCCCACCCGGCCGCGGACGAGGTCGGCGCCACGCTCCCCGATCATGATCGTCGGCGCGTTCGTGTTGCCCCCCGGGATGATCGGCATGACCGACGCGTCGATGACGCGCAGCCCGTCCAGGCCGCGGACGCGCAGCTCCGGGTCGACGACCGCATCCTCGTCGGTTCCCATCCTGCACGTGCCGACCGGGTGGTAGATCAGCTCGATCCGGCGCCGGATCGCGGCCCGCAGCTCGTCGTCGTTCTCCTCCTCCACCCCGGGCAGGATCTCCTTGACGACGGTCGACGCCAGCGGCTCCTGCGCGGCGATGTCGCGGGCGTTCCGCACGCCGGCCACCATCGCGTCGAGGTCCTCCGGGTCGTCGAAGACGTTCGTCAGGATCCGCGGTGCGGCCAGCGGATCGGACGATCGCAACCACAACCGGCCGCGGCTCTTGGGCGATACGAGGACCGGGGCGATCACCATGGCGTGGTCCTCGTAGGTCGCGGCGCCGTGCTCCTCGAAGTACAGCGCCCCGAAGTGGTGCTGGATGTCGGCCGCCGGCAGGCCCGGGCGGCTGCGGAGGAACGCGAACGCCTCGGCGGCGGTCGACGTGAGCGGACCGGTGCGTCGGGTCGCCCACTCGATCAGCGGCCCGAGCTTGTCCGCACCGAGCAGCGTGTCCTGGTCGCGGACGTGGAAGAGGACCGGCAGGAACGGGTGGTCGTGCAGGTTCTCGCCGACGCCCGACAGCTCGTGACGGACCTCGACGCCCGCCTCCTGCAGCGACGCCGCCGGCCCGATGCCCGAGAGCAGGAGCAGCTGCGGCGACCCGTACGCGCCCGAGGAGACGATGACCTCGCGCTCGGCGTGCGCGATCAGCACCCGGCCGCGACGGTCGCGGATCCGCACCCCGACCGCCCGGTCGCCGTCGAGCTCGACCCCCAGCGCGTGCACACCGGTGAGGACCTCGAGGTTGGGCCGCTTGCGGGCGGGCCGGAGGAACGCGTCGGCGGCGCTCCACCGCCGACCACGGCGCTGCGTGATCTGGGCGACCGACGCCCCGTCCTGCTCGGGCCCGTTGTAGTCGTCGATCCGCGGGATCCCCGCCGCCTCCGCCGACGCCAGGAACGCGTCGTTGAGCGGCCTCGGCGAGCGATGGTCGCCGACCTCCAGCGGCCCGCCGACCGCGTGGTACTCCGACGCGCCGCGGGAGTTGTTCTCGGACTTGAGGAAGTACGGCAGGACGTCGTTCCAGCCCCAGCCGGTCGCGCCCTGCGCCTCCCACATGTCGTAATCCCAGGGGCGCCCGCGGACGTAGAGCATCGCGTTCATCGAGCTGCAGCCGCCGAGGCTCTTGCCACGCGGCGAGTAGAGCGAGCGGCCGTCGGCGCCCGGCTCCGGCTCGGTGTGGAAGTCCCAGTCGAGCTTGGTGTGGAACTGGTTGGCGAACGCCGCCGGCATCGTGATGAACGGATGCCGGTTGCCGCCGCCCGCCTCGAGCAACAGGACCCGGACGTCCGGGTCCTCGCTCAGGCGGTTGGCCAGGACGCATCCCGCCGAGCCGGCACCGACGATCACGTAGTCCGCAGAGGGCATGGCCCATCCTCGCGTCGCAGCCTCGCCGTCCGATGGTGTGTCTCCACACGAATGCAAGCCCGGAGTAGGGTCCGACCACAATGCCCGCGGCTCCACGTGCGACCCACCGGTCGGCCCCGCCGTTCGACTGGCGAGCGATGGTCGCCGGGCTCGTCGCCGACCCCGACTGGGCCGACACGACGATCACGACGATCGTGACGGCGATCCACCGCCAGGTGCCCGAGCTCGGTGAGGACCCGGTGGTCATCAGCGCGACCGAGGAGAGCGTCCGCGACAACCTGCGGCTGTTCGGCACGATGGCCCGGCGGACCCTCGACCCCGAGGACGCCAAGCTGCCGATGATGGCCGCCGAGTACGCGCGGACGCTGGCGCACCGCGGCGTGCCGCTCGACGCGCTGATGCGGACCTACCAGGTGGCCCACTCCGTGATGTGGCGGATGACCGCCGACCTGGTCCGCGACCGCACCCCCGACCCGGTGTCCCGCGTCGAGGCGCTCGAGGGTGCGTCGACGGCGATGTTCGGGTTCATCGACGCCCTGGTCGATCGCGCCCGGACGGTGTACGGCGAGGAGCGTGCCCGCTGGTCGCGCTCGAGCACGGCGCTGCGCGCCGAGACGGTCCGGAGCATCCTCGACGGTGCCCCGATCGACGTGTCCGACGCGGGACGGCGGCTGCGGTACGACCTGCGCCGTCACCACCGGGCGTTCGTCGTGTGGGCGGGACCGGACGACGACCCGACCGACGAGCTCGTCCGGCAGGCGACGGCGATCGGCCGGGCCCTGGCGGCGGGCGACGGCGACCCGGCCGGCGCCGGCGGGTCGACGGCACCCCGCACGCCACCGGGGACGGGGCCGACCCGCGGGGCGGCCGCCCCGGCCCGGCCCGGCCGGCCGGCCGGGCCGGCGATCGGTCCGCCGCTCGTCGTCACCCTCGGCGGCGGGGTCGTCGCCGGCTGGGTCGGCGGTCATGCCCCGCCCGGACGTCCAGGGACGGGCTCCGGCACCGTCGACGTGGCCCACGGAGAGCCGGGACGTGGCCTCGACGGGTTCCGGCGCAGCCACCGTCAGGCGATGCACGCCCGGCGCGTGGCCCGTGCCCGCTTCCGGGCCGACGATGCGACCGGCGGCGGCCGCATCACCGGGTACGACCGGGTCGCCGTCGCCGCCCTCGCGAGCGTCGACGCCGACGCGGCGGCCGAGCTCGTCGCTTCCCGGCTGGGCCCGCTGGCGGCGGACACGCCCGGCGCGCGGGAGCTCGCCGAGACGCTGCACGTCTACCTCCTCGCCCAGGGCCGGCCGCGGAGGGCAGCGCAGCGGCTGGGCGTCCACGAGAACACGATCGCCAACCGGATCCGCCGGATCGAGCGGCTGCTCGGGCATCCGGCGGACGTGCGCATCGACGAGCTCCTCGTCGCGCTCGCCCTCCTGCCGCTGAGCGGACAGGGCCCCGGCCGCGTGCCCCGCTGACCGCGCAGCGCCGTCGCCATCCCCCGCCGCATCGTCCGTCCGGCGTCGCCGCTGACACGAACCTGGCAGCATTCGCCGCCATGCCGCGCTGGCTGAACGGGCAGCTGCTGGTCGCCCTTCCCACCATCGGTGATCCGCAGTTCACCCGCACCGTCGTCCTCGTCGTCGATCACGACGAGGAGGGGGCTCTGGGGGTCGTCCTCAACCGTCCCACGGACACCGCGGTCGAGGTCGCCGTGCCGGGGATGTCGGGCATGTTCGAGGAGGACGAGGTCGTCCACGAAGGCGGCCCGGTGCAACCGGACGCGCTGCTCACCGTCGCCGAGTTCCGGGATCCGGAGGACGCCGCCCTGCTCGTGCTGGGCCGGATCGGGATGGTCCGCGGGGCCGACGGCGACGAACCGCCGGCGGTACCCGGTGTCGACCGGGCCCGCGCGTACGCCGGCTACGCGGGCTGGGCGCCCGGGCAGCTCGAGCACGAGCTCGCCGCCGACGACTGGATCATCGTCGACGCGCGGCCCGACGATCTGTTCCTGCCCGACGCGTCGCGGCTCTGGCACGTCGCGCTGGAGCGGGTCGGCGGCGCGTTCGCGCGGCTGGCGCGCGTGCCGGCGGACCCGTCGCTCAACTGACCGGATCGTCGACCCCGTCGGGGCCCTCGTCCTGCTCGGGGTCGTGGACGGGAGTGGCCTCGCTCACCGCCCGCGGCGCCGGGATCACCGCCGCGACCGCGTCGCGCCGAGCGCGCAGCGGGGCCGCCAGGCGCGCGACGGTCTCGCGCGGGCGCGCGTCGAGGTCGCGGTAGCGGCCACGCAGCTCCTCCAGCGCGCCGTCGACCTCGTCCAGTGCGGCGCGGGCCCCGTTCCAGGCGGCCTCCTGCACGGCGGCCTCGGCCCGGCCCAGCGCCTCGGACACGGCGGCCAGCTCCTCCAGGGGGACATCCATGGCCGCCAGCGTACGACGGCCGTGCCGCCGAGCGCGGGCACCCGATCGGAGCGAGCGATCGTGGGGCGATCATCTAGCCTTGCCGCATGCTTCGACGGCTCACGGTGGTCCTTGCCACGGGCGCCACCGCACTGCTGGCCGTGGGCTGCGGTGGCGGCGACCCGGGCGCGTTCGCGCGCGCCACCGACAAGACCTGCCGCGACGTGGCGACCGCCGTCACCGGCCTGCGGCAGGACCTCGTCCGCCGCGAGGGCACGTCCGAGCAGGCCGCGATCGCGACCGCGGTCACGACCTACGCCGGCCAGATCGACGCGGCCGCGACGGCGCTGTCGTCCGCCGATCCGCCGGGCAGCGGCGAGGAGGACTTCCGCGACGAGGCCGTCGACGGCCTGCGCGAGCACTCCCGCCGGATCCGCGCCGCCGCCGACGCCGCGAAGAGCGGGAAGATCGGCACCGACCTCGCCGCGCAGCTGCAGCGCACCGGCCCGTCGGCGATGCCCGACATCCCCGGGGCGGTACTCGACGACGCCCCCGCCTGCCGGGCCGCGGTCCGCTGAGCGTGCCACGACCGTCGGCGCGGCCCGGCCGACCCGCCGCTACCTTCCGATCGATGGTGTCGCCCCGCAAGACCGCCGACCGCCGCCCCCGCGGGCTCCCGTCGCTGGCGGCCGCCGCCGTCGTCGCGGTCCTGGCGATGACCGGTTGCGGGGCGGGGTACGGCGACCCGATCTCGGTGACCGACGCCGCGGCCGGTGGCCCGGCGACGACGCCCGTGGCGCCCGACACGACGGCGACCGCGCCCCCGACCACCACGACCGACACGCCGCCCACCGGCAACGGGCCGTCGACGACGAGCACGGGAAGCAGCACCACGACCACCGACGGCGGCTCGTCGGGCGGATCCACCAACGGCGGGAGCGGTGGATCCTCCGGTGGTGGGTCGGCCTACGGCAACGCGGTCCAGCTGTACTGCAAGGGGTTCAAGGAGGCGGCGCAGACCTACGGCGAGAGCTACTTGGCGGCCGGCACCGACCTGCCGCGGATCGGCTCGACGATCGTCGCGTTCGGCAGCGACATCGAGGACGCGTCCCGGGCCCTGCGCGCGATCCCACCGCCGCCGAACTTCAGCGCGTTCCACCGCACGGCGCTCGCGGGGATCCGGAAGCTCACGTCGTCGATCTCCGACAACGCGTCGAAGCTGCGGGCCGGCAACCAGAAGGCCGGCCTGGAGGTCTTCCGCGAGATCCAGTCCGCGCAGCAGGCGCTGACGTCGTTCCCGTCCGCGATCCTGCGCCGGGCACCCGGCTGCCGGGCCCTGACGGGGTAGGACCGACGGGCGCCGGCTCGTCCGGCAGGCACCGTCGTCCGACGCCGGCCGCCGCCGTCTACCATCCCCCGCCGATGTCCCTCTCGTCCCCCGCCCGGCGCGGCCTGACGCTCCTGGTCAGCGTGCTCCTCGCCCTCACGGCGGTCGGTTGCGGCGCCGAGGACGACGGCTACACCGGCGAGTGGGACGCGATCTGCGACGACGTGGCCGGGGCGTTCGGGCAGTTCCGCACCGACGTCGCGACGTCGGCCGGAACGCCGCCCGACGAGAGCGACACCGCCGCCGCCCGCCCGGTCTCGCGTGCGACGGTCCGCGACGAGCTCGGCCCGGCGGTCGAGACGCTGCACGAGGCGCTCGAGGACCCGTGGGCCCGCGTGGAGCAGCTGCGACCGCCCGAGCGCTGGGCCGTGTGGCACACGTCGACCATCCGCCGGCTGGAGGCCCACCGACGGATCCTCGATGCCGGCGTGCGCCGCGTCGCCGCCGGTGATCCCGGCGCGCTCGCACTGCTCGCGCTCGGCGGATTCGGACCGGCCGCGGACGACGCGCCGCAGGCGCTGCGTGAGGTCACGCCGGCCTGCGCCCGGATGCGCTGACCGACGCCGGCGCCGGGCGTCCGGCGGCCGTGACGGCGGGGTCCGGGCGGCCGTCACCAGAACACGCCGACGGGGCCCGGGCCGCCGTCACCAGGACACGCCGACGAAGACCGGCTCCGGGTGGAGCGCGACCCCGAACGCCTCCTGCACCCCCGCGGCGACCTCGCGGGCCAACGCGACGAGGTCCGCGCTGCCACCACCGCGGTTCGTGAGGGCGAGCGTGTGCTTCGACGAGATCGCGGCCCCACCGCGCGCATGCCCCTTGGCGAAGCCGGCCCGCTCGATGAGCCACGCCGCCGACGTCTTGGCCCGCCCGTCGGGCTCGGGGTATCGCGGCGGGGTCACCTCGCGGCCCAGCCGGTCCGCCACCCGCCGCTCGAGCGCCGCGAACGCGTCGGGATCGAGGATCGGGTTGGTGAAGAACGATCCGGCCGAAACGGTGTCCGGATCCTCGGGATCGAGCACCATGCCCTTGCCCGCCCGCAACGCCAGGACGGCGGCGCGGACCTCCGGCAGCGGCGCGCGGGCCCCGACCGCGACGCCGAGCGCGCGGGCCAGCTCCGCGTAGCGCACCGGCGCGGACGCCCGGCCGGGCTCCAACGCGAACGTCACCGTGAGGACGACGTGCCGGTCCTCTCCCTTGAAGGCGCTGTCGCGATAGGCGAACCCGCACTCCTCCGCCGTGAGCTCGCGCACCTCTCCCGTATGGCGGTCCGACGTGCGGACCCGGCGGATCGTCTGCGCGACGTCCTGCCCGTACGCCCCGACGTTCTGGATCGGCGTGGCACCGACCGCACCCGGGATCCCCGACAGGCACTCCAGCCCGACCAGCCCGTCGGCGACGCTCGCGGCGACGGTCGCATCCCACGGCTCGCCCGCGGCGACGGTGCGCCACACCGACCCATCCCGCTCGACGTCGTCCGTGCCGGTCGTGCGGACGACCACGACATCGCGGTCCTGCGGTCCGTCGTCGATCACGAGGTTGCTGCCACCGCCGACCAGGAGGAGCGGGCGGGGACCGGCGTCGGCCGCGGAGACCGCGGCCACGACCTCGGCCTCGGTCCGCGCGACCACGGTGCGCGCAGCCGGACCACCGATCCGCAGCGTCGTGAGCTCGGCGAGCGGCACCCCCGGACCGGTGCGGACGGGCGGCAACCCGGGAACGGGTCGCGCCGGCAGCGCGGGACGTTCGTCGGCGGCCGAGGGGTGGCGGCTGGACATCGCCGCGGAGCGTATCCGGCGTGTACCGTCCCGCCGATGCACCGCGCATCCGGCCTCTCATTTCCGCTGATCGCCGTCGTCGCCTGCGGCCTGCTCGCCGGGTGCGGCGGAGGGGGCGGGGACGAGGATTCCTACGTCAAGACCTACCAGGGAGCCTGCGAGAAGCTCACCAACGAAGTCGCCTCGTATCAGAAGGCCGTGACCGAGATCGCCGGCGGGGCCCAGAAGGACCCGGCGGCCGCGGTCTCGGGATACAAGGCGGCGTCGGTCAAGCTCTTCGACGTGTTCCTGGCCCAGATCCAGACGATGGGCGACGCGGACGCCCCGGACGAGTACCAGGACTTCCAGGGGCAGATCGAGAAGGACCTCTCGTCGACGCGGTCCGGGATCGAGGAGGCGAAGAAGGCGGTGTCCGGCGTGAAGACCACCAAGGACCTCCAGTCGATCGGCACCAAGCTCAACGCGATCGAGATCGACACGAAGGCCACCCTGCCCGACGAGCTGGCGGAGAAGGCCCCGGCCTGCACGGTGCTCGGGGCCTCCGGCTCCTGACACCCGGGCCGGTCCTCCCGGAGGAGGACCGGCCGTCTCCCGGATCTCCCGGTCCTCCCGAGCGCGAGGACCGGCGACGATCGATCAGGGGACGCGCACGCCCGAGATCGTGCGGGCGATGACGAGCTGCTGGATCTCGGAGGTGCCCTCGAAGATCGTCATGATCTTCGAGTCGCGGTGGAACCGCTCGACCGGGTACTCGCGGGTGTAGCCGTTGCCGCCGAGGATCTGGATCGCCTCCTCGGTGATCCGCACGCCGGCCTCGGACGCCTTGTACTTGGCCATCGAGCCCTCGGCGTTCTTGAACTCCACCGGCTTGCCGCGCATGACGCCCGCGCCCATCCACGACGCGCGCTGGACGAGCAGCCGCGACGCATCGAGCTCGGTCTTCATGTTCGCGAGCTTGAACGCGATCGCCTGGTTCTCGATGATCTTGCGGCCGAACTGCTCGCGCTCCGTCGCGTACTCGAGCGCGTACTCGTAGGCGGCGCGGGCGACGCCGACGGCCATCGCCCCGACGGCCGGGCGCGACGCCTCGAACGTCGCCATCGACGCGTTGCCCTTGGCGCTGCGACCCTCGCGTGCCTTGGCCAGGCGGGCGTCGAGCTTCTCCTTGCCGCCGAGCAGATAGCGGCCGGGGACGCGGGCGTCGTCGAGGTTGACGTCGGCGGTGTGCGACGCGCGGATGCCGTGCTTCTTGACCTTGGCGCCCTGCGAGATGCCCTTGACCTCGGACTTGGGCACCACGAACGCGGCGTGGCCGCGGGAGCCGAGCGACGGGTCGACGGTGGCGATCACGACGTGGACGTCGGAGATGCCGCCGTTGGTGGCCCACGACTTGGAGCCGTTGAGGACCCACTCGTCGGCGGCCTCGTCGTACACGGCCGTGGTGCGGATGTTCGACACGTCCGACCCCGCGTTGGGCTCCGACGAGCAGAACGCGGCGACGACCGGCTCGCTCTCCGTGCCGTAGCAGCGCGGCAGCCACTCGTTGATCTGCTCCGGGGTGCCCTGACCGAAGATCGCCGAGACGGCCAGACCGGTGCCCTGGAGTGCCATCCCGATGCCGGCGTCGCCCCAGAAGAGCTCCTCGAGGATGATCGGCGTCAGCAGGCCGGAGGGGTCGACGAACATCGACACGGTGTTGTCGAGGCCGTAGAGGCCGATCTTGGCGGCCTCCTGGACGATCGGCCAGGGGAACTCCTCGCGCTCGTCCCACTCGGTGCCGGCGGGACGGATCGTCTTCTCGGCGAACTCGTGGACCCACTCCTGGAGCTGCAGCTGCTCCTCGTTCAGCTCGAGCGAGAAGGTCGTCCACTCGGGCTTGAGTCGCTCCTGGGCGAGCTCGCCGGCAAGGGCCATGACGTCGACGGAGGTGGTGCTCATGTCGTTCCTGTGCGGAGGGAGGGGCGGGGCGAGCCCGCGCGGACAGGACCGGCTCACCGCGTGGGGAGCCGATCGGTGCACCGCAGTGTATCCCCCCGATCGGGGGGTCGATGTGGCGTCGCGCTCAGAAGGCCGCGTCGAGCGACCGGAGCCCCGCCGCGCGGCGGGCCGGATCGATTCCCTCGCGGAAGCTCGTCCGCGCCTTGGTCTCGGCGTCGGAGGCATCCCGGCTACCGGTGATGCAGCGGGCCGCCTGCGCCGCCGGATCGGACGGGGTGCCTTCACCGATGCAGTCGCGCAGGCCGCGGGCCGTAGCCGCGGCGGCGGTCTGGACCGCCGCGAGCTTGATGGCGAGCTGGCGCTCGTTCTCCTGCCCCGTGGTGAGGCCCTCGGCATCCGCGGCGAGCGCGTCGCGCTTCTCGGCGATCTCTCCGAACAGGTCGCGGGCCTCGACGATCGCGGCCGAGGCATCGGTGGGTGGCGTCCCTCGGGCCGTGTCGAACCCGGCGATGCCGTCGCGTGCCGCGCGCATGAGCGCGAAGGCACGCATCGCGTCGCGCTGGACCGGCCGACCGTCGTCGATGACCTTCGTGGCCGCGGTGAGGAATCCGCCGGCCTGCTTGCTCGTCGTGCTCCCGCCCCCGGAGCGCATCCCGCGCTGCTGCGCCCGGACCCACTGGCCGAGCTCGCGCGTGCCGCCGATCGCGTTCCGGCCGTCGGCGACGGAGCGCACCTCGCGCAGGGCGGCGACGGCACGCGCCGAGCGACTGCCGAGGTTGTCGAGCTCCGACGAGGACGGGTCGCGGAGGACGGTCTCGACGATCCGCAGGTACCGCAGGTCGGTGTCGATCGCGGCCAGGACCTCGCGGTGCCGCCCGGTCTCCGTCGCCGGGACGTCGAGCCCGGAGATCTCGTCGGTGACCTCACCGAGCCGGACGACGGCCTGATGGGCGGCGTCGGTGGCGCCGGACACGTCCTCGGTGCGGTTGGTCAGGCGGTCGAGCTCGGCGGTGACGGAGCGGTTGGCGTCGAGCACCTGCTCCAGGCCGTCCCGCAGGTCCGATCGGTACGCGGCGTCGGCGTCGTGGAACACGGTCTGCGACAGGATGAGCCCGACGATCCCGATGACGATCAGCGGGACGAGGATCCGCACCGGCCACGGGGCGTTGCGGCGCGTGCGCGAGAGCGCGGTCGCGGCGTGCTCGCCGGAGCGCGGGAGCGGGACGCCACAGCTCGGGCAGTAGCGCGAGCCGAGCGGCACGCGGGCGCCGCAGCGCAGGCAGCCGATGACGGGCGGCGCGACCTCATCGTCGATCTCGTCCTCGTCGGCGTCCTCGTCGTCGGGCTCGTCGACAGCGGCGAGGTCGTCACCGGTGGCGAGGTCGTCCTCGGACCGGCCCCCATCGACGGGGCCTCCCTCCTCGGCGGCTCCGTCGCCCGCGGCAGGGGCACCGTCCTCGCCGGGGCCGTCATCCTCCTGCGCGGAGTCGGCGTCGTCGCCGGTGGGACCGCGACCGGCGGCCGCCTCGCGGTCCGACACGACATCCGCGTCCGGCGATGCCCGGCCGCCGTCGTCGTCCAGGGACGAGCCACCCACGACCGGCGCGTCGACGTCGGAGTCCTCGGGACGGCGCACGTCGCGGTCGGGGAGGGGATCGCTCATGAAGGGAAGGAGGCGCGGGACGGAGGGATCTGGTCGAGGACGGCAGGAGCGGCTCGGCGCCGCCGCACCCCGTGCCTCTTGGCCGTGCGGATGCGACATCCTTCCCGTCTGCGGCGCTGCATCGTCGCAGACGTCCTGTTCGCCAGCCCCCACGCCCGCGGGGCACGCACGCCACCCGGCTCCACCGCGACCGGGCGGTCGAGCGGGCGTCCGGGGGAGGCGGCCCGCGCCGGGCGCCGGACTCCTCTACCCTCACTCCCTTGTCGTACTACGGATTTGGCAAGTAGGAGGCCCGATGGGTCGTTACACCGGACCGGTCGAGCGGCTCTCCCGGCGAGAGGGCGTCGACCTCGAACTCAAGGGCGCGCGACGCCTGGCGGGCAAGGGCGCGCTGGAACGTCGCGGCGCGCTGCCCCCCGGGCAGCACGGCGGCGGCCGCCGCACGAAGACCTCGGTCTACGCGCAGCAGCTCCGCGAGAAGCAGCGCGCCAAGCGCTACTACGGCGTGCGCGAGCGGCAGCTCCGGCGCCTGCTCCACGAGGCGTCCAAGCGGACCGCCGAGAACACCGTGACGGGCGAGCGTCTGCTCCAGCTGCTCGAGCTGCGGCTCGACAACGTCGTCGTGCGCCTCGGGCTCGCGTCGACCCGCGCGCAGTCCCGCCAGTTCGTCTCGCACGGTCACGTGCTCGTGAACGGCGTGCGCAACACGATCGCGTCGCGCCGGCTCAAGCCCGGTGACGTCGTCACGATCAAGGACGGCAGCCCGATCCGCGAGATCGCCGCCGAGTCGACGGAGCTCATCGCCGTCGTCCCCGCCTGGCTCGAGGCCGACCACGACGGCCTGTCGGGCCGCGTGCTGCGCCTGCCCGAGCGGCGCGAGATCCAGGTGCCGATCACCGAGCACCTGATCGTCGAGCTCGCCGGCCGCTGAGCCACCCTCCGGGGCGGGTGCCATCGCGCCCGCCCCGACCGCTCTGCGCCCTGGTCCGACCTCCGCGGTCGGACCCCCCGATCGTCGGGGAACCGCCGGACCGCGTAGGCCGTCGGGATCTTCCACCCACGCGTCGCCGGTGGGTCGCTCCGCCCCACCGCCCCGGCGGTCCGTCGCGCGCGCGACCTGGGATGCATGCGTGCAGCGCTTCGCCCGTGCGAGGCCCGGCGCGCGTGATTCGCCGACGCAAGGCCGCTGTCGTCTTCAGCAAGCATCCTCTCGACCTGTTTGAATACGCGCGGTCAATGTGTCCACGGGCCTTCACCAGGTCGCCGTGATATGCAAGGCACCGCCGACCGGGCGCCGTACCGGCACCCGCAGGAAGGACTTTCCCCCCTGTGTCTCCCCTCATGAACCGTCTCCCATCGCGAACCGCCACTGCGAGCCGTGCCTCCGTCGCGCTCGCGCTCGCGTTCGCCCTCGCGTTGCTGCTCGCCGCGCTCCCGAGCCAGGCTGACGCGGCAACCGGCAAATGGCAGTGCCGCGCCAGCGGCCTGTGGGCATCCGTCGCCGGCCAGCCCGGCGTCGAGCCGCTGGTCGCCAACGGCAGCCCCGGTGGTCAGCCCGGCCTCGTCTTCGACGCCGCCAACTGCGCGACGATGGAGGCCGGCGCCGGCAACGTCGACGGTTCGCTCGGCGTGAGCGGTCTGCTCGTCGCCGACGCCGCCAAGGCGACGACGCGGGTCACCCCCGAGGGTGGGGCACCGAAGGATCAGACGATCACGGCCACCACGGAGCTGACGAACGTCGGCCTGAGCCCGGCCGGCCTCGCCGACCTCCTCAAGGTCGGCACCATCAAGGCGACCGCGACCGCGCGCTGCGTGGCCGGCAAGCCGGTCTTCGAGGGCACGTCCGACCTGACCGACCTGAGCGTCCTCGGCATCCCCGTCGATCTCGACGGCCTCGTCGACGCGCTCGAGAAGGCGCTCGAGCCGCTGGCCCCGATCGTCGACATCGACACGATCAACAAGGTCACGGTGACCGCCGACGGCGTCGTCGTGCAGCCGCTGCGGATCAAGCTCCTCGCGGCCGCCGGCACCCCGCTGGCCGACATCATCATCGGCGAGACGAAGGTCGGCTCGGTCGGCGACGTCTGCAACCAGGGCGAGCTCGTCGATCCGGGCGATCCCGACAACCAGATCTGCCCCGTCGGCTCGATCGGCATCGGCAGCAAGCCCGTCGTCTGCGTCATTCCGGGCACCGACCGCTACGGCGCCGTGATCATCGGTGTTCCGAACTCGCTCGACGTCCCGCGTGGTGGCCGCGTCATCCCGCTCGTCGAGGCACGTCGCCTCGCCGGCCTGGGTGAGCTGCCCAACTCCAAGTGCCTGTACGGCGCCGGCCTGGACTACGTCGTCGTCGGTACCACCGGCAACGACCAGATCTACGGCACCCGTGGCCCCGATCGCATCCTCGGCCTGGCGGGCAACGACCGCCTGTACGGCGTCGATGGCAACGACTGCCTCGACGGCAACCAGGGCAACGACCGCCTCTCCGGCGGCGAGGGCAACGACCGCATCTACGGCGGCTCGGGCAAGGATCGCCTCTACGGCTCCGGTGGCAACGACCGGCTGTACGGCGAGTCCGGCCGTGACATCTTCGAGGGTGGTCAGGGCAACGACCGCCTCGAGGGCGGCTCGGGCAACGACACGTTCGACGGTGGCTCGGGCAACGACCGGATCAACACCGGCACCGGCCGCAACGTCGTCAAGCCGGGCACGAGCCAGCGCCGCTTCGGCGACGTGGTCGTGACCCACCGCAGTGGTCGCGCCGCGGTCAACGTGGCCTACGCCGGTCCGCCGGCCCGGGTCACCTGCCGCTCGAAGCGGGACGTCGTCCGCGCGAACCTCGACGAGGTCCAGCGGAAGGCCCTCCGCGGCTGCCAGCGCGTGCTGCAGACCAAGACGGTCGTGAAGAACGGCAAGAAGGTCCGCTAGCTCGGCTCGGGTCGGCGCGTCGGCGTCGGCCCACCTCCTTCCTCGGCGGTCGGCCGGTCCCCTCGGGGGCCGTCCGGCCGCCGTCGTCGTTCCCGGGAGCGACCCGGCCGTCCGTGGCCACCCGCCCGGCCCGGCCGACCGTCCCGGACCACGGGGCCCGGGCACCTCCCCACCACCGGGCGGCGACCTCCGCCGTACCGACCGCGGCCGCCGCCGTGTGTGTACCCCCGCGGTGGCGTGATCGCGTAGCGTGGGCGACGCATGAGTGAATCCGACTCCTCCCACGAGCCCTCGGTCCCGCTGCACGTCGACCAGTTGCTGGAGCAACGCTCGGTCGCCGCCGGTGTCCAGGCCCTGGCGCGGCGCAACCAGCACCACCTCGCCGACATGGACGAGGCCGAGCGCCAGGACGCGCAGGTCCTCTGGGCCGAGATGGTCTCCGAGATCCTCGGATCCGTCCGTGACCTCCTCGGCGGCCCCGTGCACCAGGACGGCCCCGGCCGCGCCGTGATCGTGCTCTCCGACCACCCCGAGGAGCCCGGCGAGGTCCAGGCCGAGGCGATCTTCTCGCCGCAGATCGAAGAGGTCGAGGGCGACGACGGAGAGACCCAGGTCGTCGCGACGTTCGCGCAGGTCCTCGGGATGCAGGTCGCCGAGTTGCTTCCCGAGCTCGCCGAGCAGATGGCGAACGAGGTCGAGGAGGGCGAGGACGGCCCGGAGCTTCCCGGCCGCTGATCCGCCGCCCGTGCTGATCCTGCTGCCGCCGTCCGCCGGCAAGACGGCGCCCCGGCGCGGTCGCCCGATCGATCTCGACGCGCTCGGGTTTCCCGAGCTGCGGCCGGCCCGCGAACGGACGCTCCACGCGCTCGCCGAGTTGTGCGCCGGTGATCCGGCGATCGCCCGTACCGAGCTCGGGCTCGGGGACGGACCCGACGCCGACGCGGAGCGCGAGCGCAACCTGTCGCTGACCGACGTCCCGACCGCCACGGCATCCGCCGTGTACACGGGCGTGCTCTACGAGCGGCTCGGTCTGCGGGACCTGCCGGCCGGCGCCAAGCGACGTGCCAACGCGCGCGTCGTGATCTTCAGCGCGCTGTGGGGCGTCCTGCGACCGGGCGACCGGATCCCGGCCTACCGCTGCCCGGCGACCGCCCGCCTACCGGGCGTCGAGGCCGCCGCTGCGCGGTGGCGGGACGCGCTTGCTGCCGCACTGCCCGTCGACCGCCTGGCCGTCGATCTGCGATCGGGCCCCTACCGGGGCCTCTGGCGTCCCGCCGCCGCCCCGACCGTGGCGGTGTCCGTCGTCCGTGAGCGTGACGGCGAGCGGTCCGTGGTGAGCCACATGGCGAAGGCGACCCGCGGCGACATCGCCCGTGCCCTGCTCGCCGGCACCGGCGACGGTCCGCCGCCACGGGACCCACGGACGCCGGAGCAGCTCGCATCACGCCTGGCCGACGGTGGCTGGACCGTCGAGCTGGACCCGCCGGACCGTCGCGGCGATCAGACGCTGACCGTGGTGGAGCGCGACTGACGCCCACCGGCGTCCCGGCCGGTGGTGGCGTCGGCGCCCGTCGGATCGCGGGTGTGCGCACCGGGCCGGGCATCGACGGCCGTCGGATCACGGAGGTCCGCGCCGACGCGCTCGCGGGCGTCCGCGAGCGCGTAGGCGATCACCGCTGCGACCGCGGACACGCCGAGCCCCACCGGGCCGTCGCCGCCGACCGTGACCTGCAGGTCGACCGCCACCGATGTGCCCCGCGATCCACCGAGCGGCTCCCCGAGCAGCACCGTCGCGTCGGCCGGGATCGCCCGCGGATCGCCGCCTCCACGCGGGACCGCGGCGACGAGCGGCCCGACGGTGCGCTCACGCAACGCCACCACGTCGGGCGCCGACCGCAGCAGGCCGGCGCGGAACCCGGCACCCTCCGAGACCCGCTGGGCCTTGCGACCCCACGGGTCGGCGCAGCCGGCGTGCATCGAGACGGCGGGCAGCCGGAACGCCGCCGCGGTGCGGAGGATGCCACCGACGTTGCCGGCGACCGACACCCCGGTCAGGGCGAGGCCGCCCGCGGGAGCCGGCTCGTCGGGGACGGCGTGCAGTCGCTCCGCGGCCACGATCCGCGGCTTCCGGCCGGGCTGGCCGAGCGTGCGCAGCTCGTCACGGACCGCGGG
>JBFWKS010000057.1:0-16993 GCA_050252545.1 Solirubrobacteraceae bacterium | reverse complement strand
ACGGGCGTCGCACCGCGCCGACGACGCGGCCCGCGACCCCGGCCACGCGACGTCCGACGCGTTCGACGACCCCGCCGACGGTCTTCCCGGCGGTGCCCGCGACCGCTTCGGTGACGTCGCCGACCGTCTTGCGCACCCCGCCGGGCTGGGTGGCGGCGCCGACGGCACCGGTGACGGCACCGGCCGTGCGCTCGACCGCATCGCCCACGCGGTCCAGGGCACCCGCCACGACCTGCGCCAGCGGGCCCGTCCCGATGGGCAGCGCAGGCAGCCCCGGACCCGCGTCGGTGGATGCGGTTCCCCGCCGCGCGGCGGACGACGACGCATCCCGCGGCCCGTCTCCGCGCGACGACGCGTCGGCGCTTCCGGTGCCCCGGTCATCGGTCGCCCCGACGATCGAGGTGCCCGTGGACCGCCCCGGTCGTGCGGCCGCGGCGGCCGCACGACGATCGTCACCGGGCCCGGCGGCGGCGCCCTCGACGGGGGGTGCATCGGCGGACGCGGTCGGCACGCCGACGGCGGACCCGGCCGATCCCGGCGGGGCGTGCGTCGCGCGTCCCGGGGTGCCGCCACGACCATGCTCGCCGGAGCGGCCGGGAGCGACGTCGGCCGGGGCCGATCGGCCGGCCTGGCCCCCACCGATGACCGGGAGCGACACGACATCGGTCGCGACGAGCGCTCCGGTCCCTCCCACCGCGAGGACGGCGGCAGCGAGCGCGGCCTTCAGTCCGATGATGCCGCCCGCGACGGTCGCCTCCGACGTGCCGGCCGCCGCCGACAGCATGCCGATCCGCTCCAGCAGGGGCGCGGGCAGCAGGAGCGCAGCTCGCCCCAGGCGTCCGCGATCGAGCAGGGACGGGTCGGCGCCGACGGTGACCGCGTAGCGACGGCACGGCGCGCAGCGATGCAGGTGGGGCACGAGCCGCCGCCGGTCGCGCACGCCGATCGACTGCTCGATCGAGCGGTCGCAGAGGCCACGCGACTCCCGGCACCGCTCGCCGCTCTCCAGGTCGCGGAACGCCCGGGTCAGGAGCCGGCGGCCACGACTGATCTGCCCGTCGACGACCGCGGGCTCGACCCCGAGCCGCTCGGCGATCTCCCCGGTGCTGCGCCCCTCGAGCTCGCGCTGGACGAGGACGTCGTGCTGCAGGCTGGAGAGATCACCGAACGCCTGACGCAGCAGGCCCAGCGCCTCGCGGTCGCGGGCCGCCGCGAGCGCCGTCTCGTCGCCGATGGCGAGCCGGCGCCGATCTCCCGCCGCGAGCGCGCCGGGGGCGTTGTAGCTCACCTCGCCCCGACGGGTGGCGCGCCGCCAATGGTCGATGCACGTGCGGCGCGTGATCTCGTGGAGCCAAGCGCGCGCGTGCATCGGGCGCTCGCCCTGTCGCAGCGCCCGATGCGCGCTGCAGAGCGCGTCCTGGACCGCATCCTCGGCGCGCGCGTGATCGCCCAGCATCCGCACCGCGTACGCGTGGAGTCCCGCCCGGTGGTCCAGGACGAGCCGCGTGAACGCCTCATCGTCACCCTGGGCCGCACGCCGGACGAGTCGGGCGTCTCCCGCCTCGGCGACCGCCCGCACACCGGCGGGCGCCGGGGCGCCCACGGATGGCTCGACGGGAGCGACGGCCAGATCGGAGGGGGTGGCGACGAGCGGAGCGGACATACGGCGGACCGTGGGGGCGGCGATCCGGAGCCGACGCCGACGGACGCGTCACGCCGCCGGAGAGGTCGATCATAGACCGGGGCAGGAGCCCTGTCACGGGGGAACCGTTCCCGCCCGACGCGGGCGTGCGAGCATGGGTCGCATGGCCCGGCTCGACGACCTGTTGACCGACCTCGACGACCTGCTCCGGCCGCAGCGCTTCCGCGACCACGGGCCCAACGGCCTGCAGGTCCCGCCGCCCGACGGGCGCGATGCACGGATCGACACGGTCGTCACCGCCGTCAGCGCCGACCTGGCGATCCTCGAGCAGGCGGCGGAGCTGCGCGCCGGCCTCGTCCTCGTGCACCACGGCCTGTTCTGGGAGGGAACATCCCGGAGCCTCGACCGCTCCTCGGCCGCGCGGCTGCGGACCCTGCTCGGGTCGGGAATCGCATTGGCCGCCTACCACCTGCCCCTCGACGGCCATCCCGAGATCGGCAACAACGCGCGTCTCGCCCAGGAGCTCGGTGCGACGTCGGTGCCGTGGGAGCGCTCGGGCACGCCGCCGATCGGGGTCGTCGCCACGTTCGACCCGCCGGTCGCCGCCGACGCGCTCGTCGCCCGGGTCGCGACGCTCACCGGCCGCGACCCGCTCACGTTCGACAGCGGTCCCGCCGAGGTCAGCCGGCTGGCGATCGTGTCCGGCGCGGCCGCGTCGATGCTCGGCGACGCCGCCGCAGACGGCCTCGACGGGTTGCTCACGGGCGAGCCGCGCGAGCCGACCCGCGCCACCGCGGCCGAGCTCGGCGTCCACGCGATCTGTGCCGGACACCACGCGACCGAGACGCTCGGCGTCCGCGCGCTCGGCGACCGACTCGCCGCGCGCTTCGGCGTCGAGCATCGGTTCGTCGACAGCCCCAACCCGGTCTGAGCGAATTGCGACCCGCGGTACGATCCGTTCGTGCGCACCGATCCCACCGACAACGGCGGCCTGTTCCTCGGGCGCCGGCCGGGAACCGCACCGGTCCGCTACGGCGTGGTCCCGGATCTGGGGTCCCCGACCCGTCGGGCCGTCGACCGCGGCTTCGCCGTCGCGATCCTCGCCGTGATGGTGGTCCTGACGGCGCTCGTCTGGGCGCCGCTGCCGATGGCCGCGATGTGGATCGCGTCACAGGTCTCCTCGTCCAACGTCGGCATGTGGATCGCCGTCGCGTTCGTCCTCGTGCTCGCGTTCGTCTTCGGCGCGCTGATGCTGCTGCGACGCCTGGACGGTCTGTGGATCCTCGTGCGGCGCGCGGGCGGGGTCGATCAACGCTCCGGCGTGCTGGCGCGGGTGTTCACCGCCACGACGATCGTCGTCGTTCCGGGCTTCACGGTCTGGTTCCTGCTCCTCGGCGGTCTGCAGCCGACCGCCGGCGGCCTCTAGCCCGATCGCGATGGGACCGTTCTCGCGGTACCGCCGGTTCGAGGGACTGAGCGAGGAGGAGGTCAACGCGGGCCTGCGCGAGGAGGCCCGCGAGCGCCGTGCGCGCGCCCTCGCGCGTGTCGACCCGCTCGACTGCAGCCGGACGACGAGCCCGCACCTGCCGCCCGCCGAGGTCGTCTCGGCGATCACCTACGCCGCCCGACGGGGCCTGCACCGCTACTCCGAGGGCCGTGACGGCGCGTTGCGTGACGCCCTCGCCCGGCGCCATGCCGTCGACGCCGCCCGGATCGTCGTCGGCGAGGGCGCATCCGGCCTGCTCCAGCGTGCGGCCCACGAGCTGCTCGACGAGGAGGACGAGGTCGTCCTGCCGTGGCCGGGCTACCCGCTGTACCCGATGCTCGTCCGCGACGCCGGCGCCACGCCGGTCCCCGTCCCGTCGCTCGATCCGGGCGACCTGCTCGCGGCGGTGACCCCGCGCACGCGGATGGTGCTGATCGGCGGCCCGCACGATCCGACCGGCGAGCTCCTGTCCGCCACGACCGTCGAGGCGCTGATCCAACGTCTGCCCGAGCGGGTCCTACTCGTCGTCGACGAGGCGCTGCGGGAGTTCGTCGACGCCGAGTCCGTCGACGCGGTCCTGCGCCTGACCGACCGGTGGGAGCGGCTGATCGTCGTGCGGTCGTTCAGCAAGGCCTGGGGACTGGCCGGTCTGCGCTGCGGGTACGCCGTCGGCGGGCCGAGCGACCCCGGACGACTGCGTGGGCTGGCGCCGCGCCTGGGGATCGGTGACCTGGCGCTCGCCGGCGCACTGGCGGCGGTGACGACCTCCGGCAGTCGCCTCGACGGCCGCGTGCGCGCGGTCGCCGCCCAGCGCCGCACGCTCACCGCGCGGCTCCGCGCCGCCGGGCTCCTGGTCACCGACGCACAGGGACCGACCCTGTGGGCCCGGGCACCCGGAATCGACGCCGGCGCGCTGACGGCCCGGATGGCCGAGGCCACCGTCATCGTCCAGAGTGGCGCGCCGCTGGGCGATCACCACCACGTGCGGATCACCGTCGGCGACGATGCCGCGACGGAGCGGATCGTCCGCGCCGCGACCGCCGCCCTCGCCCGCTGACCCGAGAGTCCGATGCCGCCCTCCCCCGCCGACCACGAAGGCCACGCCTCCACCGCACCACGGTCCGACGCCCGTGAGCCGGACGACGACGCGGCGGCCGATCGCGACCGGCTGATCGAGCAGCTCGCGGCCGCCGGCTGGTCCGACGACGCGCTGCGCGACGCCGCCGCCCGGGGGCGCCTCGTCCTCCTCGCGGCCGAGACGCGACTACGTGACGAGCTGACGTGGACGACCATCGACCTGGCCGAGCGGTGCGATGTCGACCCTGCCCTGTTGGAGCAGGCGCTGCTGGCGTCGGGGCTGACCCCGCCCGACCCGTCGGTGCGGGCCTGGGGCCCCGCCGACGAGCCGATCGCCCGGCTCGTCGGCGGCCTCGACCGGGTCGGGCTCCCTCGGGACTCGATCGTCGACCTGGCCCGCAACCTGGGCGAGAACGGCGCACGGATCGGTGCCGCCTCGATCACCGGCCTCGCCGCCGGCCTCGCCCGCGCCGGCGACACCGAGCTCGCGCTCGCCGATCGGATCCGCGCCGTCCTGGACCCGGTCGACGAGCACCTGGGCGACGCGCTCGGCGCGATCGTTCGGCGCACAGCGGTGACGCAGCTGTCGGGCATCGAGCTCGCCGACGACCAGGTCGCCGACGGTCGCCTGACCGGCGCGTTGCCGGTGACCATCGGGTTCGCCGACGTCGTCGGGTTCACCCGGCTCGGCGAGCGCGACGGTGCCGAGCGCCTCGATGACGTCGCGACCGCCCTGGCCGCCCACGCCAGCGCCTCGCTCACCGGCACCGTCCGCCTGGTCAAGACGATCGGCGACGCGGTGATGCTCGTCGGGCCCGGCGCCGACGAGGTCGTCGCCACGATGCTCGCCCTCCTGGAGCGGGCCGACGCCGACCCGACGCTCCCACCGCTGCGCGCGGGCGCCGCGACCGGCAGCGCCATCCCGCGAGCCGGCGACTGGTTCGGGCCTGCGGTCAACCGCGCGTCGCGGGTGTGCTCGGCGGCGCGACCGGCGAGCCTGCTCGTCGACGATGCCACCCGCGAGGCCATCGCCGCCGACGGCCTCGGGGTCCGCTCGATCGGCCGTACCCGGCTGAAGGGCGTCGGGGCGGTGCCGCTGCACCGCGTGCGACGCGGGACCGACGATCGCCGCCGGTCCGCCGGCCGGCGCTGAGGAACCAGCGTCTCGCCGTCCCGATCCCGCCGACCAGCTGACCCGATCGACGCGACGACCCGATAGGGACGCCCCGGCGCCGCGCAGGTGGCTGCGCCGGTCCGCGCCCGGAGTCTGGCGCGGGTGGGCGCACCCGACCTTCGCGGCGGCGCGGCGACCACGCTACGGTGCCCCGCGATGCTCCGCCGCCGCTCGTCCTCAGTCGCGCTCGCGACCGTCGCCGCCGTCGTCGCGACCGCCGGGGCCGGCACCGCCGTCGACCCGGCCCCCGCCTCGGCGGCGATGCCGTCGACGAGCGGGATCGGGTCGCGCAGCGGCGTGATGGTCCGGGACCTCCGTACCGGCGAGGTGCTGATGAGCCGCAACGGCAACACGCGACGGATCCCCGCGTCGGTGACGAAGGTGTTCACCGTGGCAGCGGCCCTGCGGGAGCTCGGTCCCGACTGGCGGCCGCAGACCCGGGTCGTCGCCACCGGCGCCCTCTCCGGAACCTCGTGGAAGGGCGACGTGTACCTCGTCGGCGGCGGCGATCCCACGCTCTCCCGCACCGGACTCGCGACGTTGGCGGCCTCGGCGGCCAGGGCGCTCGGGGCCAAGCGCCTGTCGGGACGGCTGTATGCCGACGCCACGACCTTCGACTCGTGGCAGGGCGGCCACCGCACCCGCAAGCGCGTGGACCACGACATGGGCGGCCGCCTCGGTGCCCTGACGAGCGACCGTGGATCGGGCGAGTCGGACACCGCCCGGCGCACGCTGTCGGTGTTCCGGTCCGCGCTCCGCGGCCGTGGGTTGACGGTCACCGGCGCGCTCGCCTCGCGACGCGCTCCTGCGGGCGCGACGCCCGTCGCAGCACTCGCCGGGCCCCCGGTCGCGACCCTCGCGTCGAGCGTCCTCGGCCCGTCCGACAACTTCCAGGCCGAGACGCTGCTCAAGGACCTCTCCTCGCGCGACGGCGTCGACGGCGCCTGCCGCCACGACGCCGGCCTCCCCGCGACGCCGGGCACGCCGGTCCCCGCTCCGGCGCCGACCGATCCGGTGCCGACCCCGGTCACCCCTCCACCCGCGAACGTCGATGACGGGGCCGACGGTGGCGCGGCCCCGTCCGGCGGTGCGACGACGCCCACGGGCGGTACCGCCACCACCGCCGCGGGGACGACCGGCACCGCCACGGCCGACACCGCCACCCCGACCGTCCCGGGTGACCGGGCCGCCGACTGCGCTGCCCAGGGTGCCGCGGCCCGGGCCTCGAGCACCTCTCGCGGCATCTCGGTCCTGCGGCGCTCGATCCGTGGCCTGATCGGCAGCACGCCGAAGCTCTCCGACGGATCCGGACTGACCCGCAGCAACCGGGTCAGCCCCGCGCAGGTCACCCGACTGCTGGTCCGGGCCAACGACGACGAGACGCTCGGCCCGATCCTGCGGTCCGCGCTCCCACAGGCCGGACGCACCGGCACGCTTGCCGGCCGGATGCGCGGCACCGCAGCCGTCGGCCGCTGCCAGGCCAAGACCGGGACGATCAACGGCGTGTCGGCCCTGGCCGGCTACTGCCGCACGCGGAGCGGACGCGACGTCGCGTTCGCGATCCTCCAGAACGGCGGCAACACGTCGTCGGCGCGCCGGTTCCAGGACCGGTTCGTGGCGCGGCTGGCCAAGGCCGGCTGACCCGGCGGCCGCCGCCGCGGTCGACCGCCGGACCGCCCCTTCGGCCGACAGCGGGTCGTTCCACCGTCGCCCCACGACGGTCAGCCGACCCGCTACCGGCCCGCGCGAGACAGCACGCCACAGCGGGTCGTTCCACCGTCGCCCCACGACGGTCAGCCGACCCGCTACCCGTACGTCCTCCGCGGCCGCGCGGGTGGGGACCATCAGGCGAGCAGCGTCTCGACCGCCTCGTCGAACAGCTCGGTATGGCGATCGACGTCGTCGTCGGTCGTCGTCGGGGCCATCAGCGCCATGTTGTGGAACGGCGTCAGGAGCAGACCGCGGTTGAGGGCGTGCAGGTGCAGGTACCGCTCCAGCTGCGGGTCGGCGGCCGCGTTGGCGTCGGTGCCGTTGCGGGCCGGCCGGGGCTGGAACCGGTACTCGGCCCGCGCGCCCAGCCGCGTGACGTTCCACGGCAGGCCGTAGCTGCCCAGCACCATCCCCAGGCCCTCGGCGAACCGCTCCGCCAGCGGCACCGTGTGCGCGAACGCCTCGTCGGTCAGGACCTCGCCCAACGTCGCGCGGATCGCGGCCAGCGACAGGGCGTTGCCGGCGAGCGTCCCGCCGACCCCGCCGGTGTCCTCGTAGTCGGCGTCGCTCTGGCCCAACGCCGCGTCGGCGACCGTGGCCGACAGCCCCAGCGCGCCGCTGGGCACGCCGCCGCCGATCGCCTTGCCGATCGTCACGAGATCGGCGTCCAGGTTCCACGCGCCGATGCAGCCGCCCGGTCCGGCGGAGATCGTGTGGGTCTCGTCGAGGATCAGGAGCGTCCCGTGCTCGCGGGTCAGCCGGCGCAGGGTGTCGTGGTAGCCCGCGTCGGGCAGAACGATGCCCATGTTCGTCATCGCCGGCTCGGCGAGCACCGCCGCGATCTCGCCGGTGGCCAGTGCGGTCTCCAGCTGCTCGGGATCGTTGAACTCCACGGCCACCGTCGTCTGGGCGACGTCGACCGGCGGCCCGACGTTGCCCGCCCGCGCCACCGTCCGTCCGTCGGCGGCCCGGACGGCGAACGCCTCGTCGACCGACCCGTGGTAGCAGTAGCTGTACACGAGGACCTTCGACCGCCCGGTGACCTGGCGGGCCACGCGCAGCGCCGCGCGGTTGGCGTCGGTCGCGGTGAGGGTGAACATCCACCGCGGCACCCCGAACCGCCGCGTCAACTCGTCGCCCGCCCATGTCGCGTCCTCGGTCGGCAGCATCGTCGTGACGCCCCGTTCGGCCTGGCGCCGGACGGCGTCCGCGAGCGGTGCGGGCCCGTGCCCGGCCATCGCACCGGTGTCGCCCAGGCACAGGTCGACGTACTCGTGACCGTCGATGTCGACGACCCGGCTGCCATGCGCACGCTCGACGGCGACCGGGAACCCGCCGGCCCAGCGCATCATCCACGGCATCGGCACCCCACCGAGCAGGGACCGGCGAGCCCGCTCGTGAGCGGCGAGCGACCGCGGATGACGATCGCGGAAGTCGCGGAGCTCCGCGTCGAGCAGCCGCCGCAGCCGCTCGCGGTCGAAGAGGTCGGGCGGCGGGGCGCTCATGGGTCGATTGTCGTCGCTCCGGCGGCGTCGCCGAAGGCCACGGGCCGTCGATGCCGCGCGCACCCGCCTTCGACGGATCGCCGGACACCCGCCGCCGGGTCGGGACCGAGCGCCCGGGCCGGGCTCCGGCACACGTCCGCAGCAGCCCACCACACACGAAAACGGGCGGATCCGATGATCCGCCCGTCCGTCCGCTCAAGCACCACCCTGATTCTTAACGTCCCAGGACCTCGTGTCGAGCCTGGGCAGGCGGGACACTCCCGATCCCCCAGGCAGTCCGTCGCGCGAACGCGACGCGGTACCGGAGTGGGCGCTCAAGGCGCCCTGACCGAGTGGGCGGTGTGTCGGTCATGCGACCGTACCACCGCTCAGGTCCCCGTGCCGAGAACTTCTCCGTCGTCGTCACCATCGCCGTCCGTCTGCAGGGCCGTCGGCCCCTCCTCCAGCAACCGCAGCAGCCCCGGCTCGTCGAGGACCGGCACGCCGAGCCGCTCCGCCTTCTCGAGCTTGGAGCCGGCGGCCTCGCCGGCCACCACGACGCCGGTCTTCTTCGACACCGACGAGGTGACCCGGGCTCCGCGGGCCAGCAGTCGCTGCGTCGCCTCCTCGCGGGTCAGCGTCGGCAGCGTGCCGGTGAGCACCGCCGTCAGCCCCTCCAGCAGGGTGCTCCGGGCGTCGTCCTCCCCCGCACCCTCCTGGGCCAGCGTCAGGCCGGCGGCCCGCAACCGCTCGACGAGCTCGCGGACGGCCGGGTCCGCGAGCCGCTCGGCGATGATCCCGGCCATCTTCTCGCCGACGCCCGGCGTCGCCGCCAGCTGCTCCGGCGGCGCCTCCAGGAGCCGGTCGATGGTGCCGAACCGCGCGGCGAGGTTGCGGCCGGTGACCTGGCCGATCTCCTCGATCCCGATGGCGAAGAGGACCCGGGCGAAGGACTGCTCCTTCGACCGCTCGAGCGCGTCGACCACGCGCCTCGCCGACACCTCGGCGTAGCCCTCCAGCGGGACGAGTTGCTCGACGGTCAGGTCGTACAGGTCGGCGGCGGTACGGACCAGGCCGACGTCGAGCAGCTGGGCGACCTGCTTCTCGCCGAGGCCGTCGATGTCCATCGCGCCCCGGCTGACGTAGTGGCGCAGCAGCTGCCACTGCTGTCCGGGGCAGCCGCCGCGGTTGGGGCAGCGGGTGAAGACGGAGTCGTCCGGCTTCTCGGTCGGCGTGCCGCAGGCCGGGCAGATCGCCGGCGGCCGCGGCGGGTCGGCCCGATCGTCCCGCTCGACCTCGTGCGGCGCAGGCGAGATCACCTGCGGGATCACGTCGCCCGCCCGCAGCACGATGACGCGGTCGCCGGGACGGACGTCCTTGCGCTCCAGGTCCTCCTCGTTGTGCAGCGTCGCCTGACCGACCGTCACTCCCGACACGTTCACCGGCTCGAGCACCGCGTAGGGGTGCAGGTCGCCGAACTTCCCGACGCTCCAGACGATGTCGCGGAGCGTCGTGACCGCGGTGCGGGGCGGGAACTTCCAGGCGATCGCCCAGCGCGGGTCCCGTCCCACCGACCCCAGTCGCCGCTGGAGCTCGAAGTCGTCGAGCTTGAGCACCACCCCGTCGATCTCGAACGGCAGGCGCTCACGGCGCTCGCCCCACGCCTCGCAGGCGGCGCTCGCCTCCTCGACGGTGCCGACCACCGACACGTCGTCGTTGACCGGGAACCCCCGATCGCGCAGCCATTCGAGCGTGGCGTGATGCCCGGCGACGCCGAGCACCGCCCCGACGCTCGCCGCCGTACCGGCCGCACCCGACCGCCCGCCGGTCTCGGCCTCGGCGTCGTCGCCGGCGGTCTCGGCGACGACGCCGACCCCGTAGGCCCAGAACGACATCGGTCGCTGTCGCGCCTGCTTGGGGTCCAGCTGCCGGATCGCCCCCGCCGCCGAGTTGCGCGGATTCATGAACGTCGACTCGCCGGCGGCGGCGCGGCGCTCGTTCACCCGCCGGAAGTCCTCCAACGCGATGTACACCTCGCCGCGCACCTCCAGCACCGCCGGGGCATCGCGGACCACCAGCGGCACGTCGGGGATCGTGCGCACGTTGTGGGTGACGTCCTCGCCGACCTCGCCGTCGCCGCGGGTGGCGGCGCGGACGAGCACCCCGGCCTCGTAGCGCAGGCTCATCGCCAGGCCGTCGACCTTGGGTTCGGTCACGAACCGGAAGTCGGGCTCGGTGATCCCCTCCCGCGCGAGGTGCGTGTGCATCCGGTCGACCCAGCCCTGCAGCTCCTCGGCGCTGCGGGCGTTCGCCAGCGACAGCATCGGCTGCTCGTGACGGACCTTGACGAGCTTGTCCAGCGGCGCCCCGCCGACCCGCTGCGTCGGCGATCCGGGCGCGGCGAGCTCGGGATGCTCGGCCTCCAGCGCCTCGAGCTCGGCGAACAGCGCGTCGTACTCGTCGTCCCCGATCTCCGGGTCGTCCTGTTCGTAGTAGCGGGCGCGGTGGTGCTCGACGACGGTCGTCAGCCACGCCACGCGGGCCGCGGGATCGTCGCCGGCGGGCGGCTCGGGGAGCGGCGCAGCGGGACTCGGCACGCCCCGCAGGATATGCGCCGGCGCGGCCGTCCCGGGATGCCGGTCGGGCAGGGACGTCCCCGGCCACCGTGCGTCGGGCGTCCGACCCCGCTCGGACCCGGGAGCGGCCCGTCACTCGTCGACGAGCTCGCCGATCCGGTCGATCAGGCCCTCGAACCCGTGGCCGGCCAGCGGAGCCATCGCGGTCTCGTGGGTGAGGTCCAGGTGCAGCGGCGTGAGCGACACGTGGCCGGCGTCCACGGCCGTCAGGTCGGTTCCCGGGCTGGGGTCGAACCCGTGCTCCTGCCCGTAGAGCCAGTAGGTCCGGGTGCCGTCCTCACGGGTCTCGACCGGCTGGAGCTCGTCGCGGTAGCGCCGGCGCCCCAGCCGCGTGACCTCGACGGCCAGCGGGGTGCCGCGCGGGACGTTGACGTTGAGGATCGTCCGGTCCGGCAACGGCACCCGGTCCAGCTCGGCCACGATCCGACACCCGATCTGCGCGGCGGCCGTGAAGTCCCAGACGTGCTCGCGCCGCAGCGACCATTCGCCGTGGGGCGAGGCCATCGAGATCGCCACGCCCGGGATGTCGTGGATCACGGCCTCCAGGGCCGCGGCCACCGTGCCCGAGTACGTGACGTCCTCGCCGAGATTGGCCCCGTGGTTGACCCCGCTGACGACCAGGTCGGGCTTCCATCCGTCGAGGATGCCGTGGAGCGCCAGCCGCACGCAGTCGGTGGGCATGCCGTCGGTCTCGATGCCGACCGTGCCGTCGTCGAAGCGGACCTCGCGCACCGCCAGCGGACGTCGCACGGTGATCGCGCGGGCGGTCGCCGAGCGGTTGCCGTCCGGCGCGACGACGACGAGGTCCACCCGCGGCAACTGGACGAGCTCGCGACGCAGGGCCTGCAGCCCCTCGGCGTGGATCCCGTCGTCGTTGGTGAGGAGGACACGCGTGGTCACGGGCCCAGCCTAACCGCCGCCCAGGTCCCACCACGGGGCGCGGCCCCACCCCTCGGGGGCGCGGGCCGGACCGCCGAGCTCCGGCGGATAGTCCACCCCCGCCAGGTGCAGGCCGTGGGGCGGCAGGGTCGGACCCGCCGTCGCCCGTGGTGCGCCGTCGAGCAGCGCCGCGAACGACTCCAGGCTGCGGCGGTGTCCGGAGACCTCGAGCATCGTCCCGACGAGGATCCGGTTCATGTGCCGCATGAACGCGTCGGCGGTGATCCAGAACTCCAGCCGGTCGCCGGTCCGGCGCCACTGCGCCGCCAGCACCCGCCTGCGGAACCGGACGTGCTCGGTGCGGCTCGGTGTGAAGGCCGTGAAGTCCGACTCCCCGACGAGCAGCGCGGCGCACGCGTGGAGGGCGTCGTCGTCGACCCGGTGTCCCCACCACAGCGCGTGACGGCGCGTGACCGGTGACGGCGTCCGGCGCGCGTCCAGACGAAAGCAGTAGGTCCTGCTCGTCGCGGCGCGACGGGCATCGAAGTGGGCGTCGAGCGGGGTGGCCTCACGGATCGCGATGTCCCGCGGGAGCACCGCGTTGACCCCTCGCACGTCGGGCGGATCACCGTCGTAGGACGCGACCTGGCCGACGGCGTGGACCCCGCGGTCGGTGCGGCCTGCGACGGTCAGCCGGGTCGGGGTCCGACGGACGATGCCCAGGGCTCGCTCGAGCTCCTGCTGCACGGTGCGCAGCCCGGTCTGCGCGGCCCAACCGGCCAGGTCGCCACCGTCGTACTCGATCTCCAGGCGGGTGCTCGTCACGCCGCATCATCCTGTCGCACCACCTGTCGGCAGGCGTTGTGGCCCGACCGGCTCGCGACCGGGCCACGGTCGGGTCCGTGACCTCCATGTCGCGCTTCCGCGTGGACGCTGCCCCCCGGCCAGGCCCACGACCCGATCACGGAACGGCGACGGGCGCCCCGTGGGGCGCCCGTGTCGGTCGCGACGGCGGTTGCCGTGGCTGGTCGTTGCCTCAGACGAGCTCGATGAGCACGATCTCGGTCGCGTCGCTCTTGCGCGGCCCGAGCTTGAGGATGCGGGTGTAGCCGCCGGGGCGCTCCTGGTAGCGCGGGGCGATGTCCTCGAACAGCTTGTGGACCGAGAACTTGTCCTGGCCGAGCTGCGACAGCGCCTGCCGGCGGGCGTGGAGATCGCCGCGCTTGGCGAGCGTGATGAGCTTCTCGATCTCCGGCTTCAGCGCCTTGGCCTTGGCCTCGGTCGTCTGGATCCGCTCGTGCTCGATGACCTCCTTGCAGAGGTTGCGCAGGAGCGCCTTGCGGTGCGAGGAGTCGCGGCTGAGCTTGTGGCGGGTCTTCTGGTGACGCATCGAATCAGTCCTGTGGGAGGCGGTCGGGCGAGCGGGCTACTCGTCGCGGAGGCCGTAGCCCCGTGCGGCGAGCGTCTCGACGACCTCGTCGATCGACTTGCGGCCGAAGTTCGGGATGGCGGCGAGCTCGGCCTCGGTCTTCGAGGTCAGGTCGCCCACGGTCTGGATGCCGGCGCGCTTGAGGCAGTTGTACGAGCGGACGCCGAGCTCGAGCTCCTCGATCATCATCTCGTCGGCCGGATCGCCGAACCCGCCGTCGCCGACGAGCCCGTCCTCGAGCTCCCCGCCGATCGACGAGCGGAGCTCCTCGACCCGATCCGGGTCGGTGAACACCGCGAGCTGCTGGATGAGGATCTCGGACGCCTCCCGGAGCGCGTCACCGGGCTCGAGGGCGCCGTTGGTCTCGATGTCCAGCGTGAGCTGGTCGAAGTCCGAGCGCTGGCCCACGCGCGCCGGCTCGACGCGGTAGGCGACGCGGCGGATCGGCGAGAAGATCGAGTCGATCGGGATGACGCCGATCGGCTGGTCGAGTGTCTTGTTGTCGTCAGCGGAGCGGTAGCCGCGCCCCTGGCCGATCGTGAGGTACACCTCGAGCTTGGTGCCCGCCTCGAGCGTCGCGATGTGCGCGTCCGGGTTGAGGATCTCGACGCCGGCCGGCAGGTCGATGTCCTTGGCGGTGACCTCGCCCGGGCCCTCGGCCACGAGCGGCGCCTCGACCTCGCTGGCGTCGGAGTGCATCCGGCAGACCAGGGTCTTGAGGTTCAGGACGATGTCGGTGACGTCCTCGCTCACGCCCTCGAGGGTCGTGAACTCGTGGGCCACGCCCTCGATCCGGACGTTCGTGACCGCGGCGCCGGAGAGGAAGCTCAGCAGCACCCGGCGGAGCGAGTTGCCGAACGTGTAGCCGAAGCCGCGCTCGAGGGGCTCGATGGTGAAGGTGCCCCGGTTGTCCTCAACGGACTGGTGGGTGATTCCGGGGGTCGTGTAGTCGAGCATCTGGGTCCTTGCTTCGTCGGAAGACGTGCGCCGCGGAGCGGGCGGGCGCGGTGTGGGCGTCGGCCGGGCACGTGGCCCGGCCTCCCCCGCCCACGGTGGGGGACCTGCGGGGGGTCGCGTCAGACCCGGCGTCGCTTCTTGGGGCGGCAGCCGTTGTGCGCCTGGGGCGTCACGTCACGGACCGTCGTGATCTCCAGACCCGCGGCCTGCAGCGAGCGGATCGCGGTGTCGCGGCCGGAGCCGGGCCCCTTGACGAAGACCTCGACCTTCTCCAGCCCCTGCTCGATGCCCTTGCGGGCGGCGGAGTCGGCGGTCACCTGGGCGGCGAACGGCGTCGACTTCCGCGAGCCCTTGAAGCCCGCACCACCGGCGGACTCCCAGGCGATGACGTTCCCTTCCTTGTCGGTCAGGGAGACGATCGTGTTGTTGAAGCTCGTCTTGATGTGGGCCTGGCCCACGGGGACGTTCTTCTTGGGCTTGCGGCGGCCGCGAGCGGGGCGCTTGGGAGCGGGCATAGGGTTCTTCGAGACTCCGTGCTACTTCTTGCCGGGCTTCTTCTTGCCCGCGGTCGGCATGCGCTTGGGGCCCTTGCGGGTCCGCGCATTGGTCTTCGTCTTCTGTCCACGAACCGGCAGGTTCCGGCGGTGGCGGAGACCGCGGTAGCAGCCGATCTCCATCAGGCGCTTGACGCTCTGCGAGCGCTCGCGGCGGAGGTCACCCTCGACGACGACGTCACGTTCGATGTGGTCGCGCAGGGCGGCCACCTGCTCCTCCGTCAGATCCCGCACGCGCGTGTCACGGTCGATGCCCGTGGCGGAGAGGATCTCGTTGGAGCTGGAGCGACCGATCCCGTAGATGTAGGTCAGTCCGATCTCGATCCGCTTGTTCAACGGAATGTTGATGCCGGAGATGCGAGCCATGGATCAGCCCTGCCGCTGCTTGTGACGGGGGTTCTGGCAGATGACCAGGACCGCACCATTGCGGCGGATGACCTTGCACTTCTCGCACATCGGCTTGACCGACGGTCGTACCTTCATGGTGCCTTTCTCAACTCGCTGACCAGCGGTCTGGCTCTGATGGTCGCGAAGCCCTCGCTACCAGCCGCTGTGGCGCGCATCGACCCTCGGGTCGCCACACGCGCAGACACGGCACGTTACCAGACAGCATCCGGGCACGCTGTGCACCCGGAACGGACCGAGGAATCTAGCACCCCGCCGCGGCCTGCGTCGGCCAGCGTCCGCCCCATGGCGTCAGCACCCGGGGGCCCGCGTCGGTTATGGCAACCGTCACCTCGGTGTGGGTGGCCCGCGCCCCGTCGGCGGTGAAGACCGACCACCCGTCCCGCGCCATCCGCAGGCCGACGCCGCCGAGCGTGAGCATCGGCTCGACGGCGATCACGAGTCCGGCCTGCATCCGCCGGCCCGCGCCACGGCGCCCGACGTTGGGGATCTGCGGGTCCTCGTGCAGCGCGAACCCCACGCCGTGCCCGATGAGCGAGGGGAACACACCGAGCCCCGCCGCACGGGCACGGGACTCCACGGCGTCTCCGATGTCCCCGATCCGGCCCCCGACGACGGCGCATGCGATCGCCGCGTCCAATGCGGCGTCGGCGGTCTCCACGAGGAGACGGTCTGCCGCACCGGCCTGTCCGACGAAGACCGTCCGGGCAGCGTCCGCGACCCAGCCGTCGAGCGTCACGCCGACGTCGAGCGACAGCAGGTCGCCTTCGACGAGGGGGCGGTCGTCCGGAAACCCGTGGACGACGAGGTCGTTCGGCGACGCGCAGATCGCCGCCGGGAACCGCCGCACGCCCGGAGATCCTCCGTAGCCGAGGAACGACGGCGTACCACCCGCGGCGGCGATCATCTCGCGCGCGCGGGCGTCGAGGTCCTCGGTCGTCGCCCCCGGGCGGACCCGGGAGGCGAGGTCGTCGAGGACCGCCGCGACGACCGCCCCCGACGCGGCGATCGCGTCGATCTGCTCCGGGGTCTTCAGGCGAACGGCCATCGGCCCGCCGTCACGAGCCGCGCGTCACCGCGGGCACCGGCTCGGGGCGCCCGCCGACGGTGGAGCTTCCCCGGCCCGGCCGCACCGTCAGACGTCGTCCTCGTGGCGCAGCGTCGAGACGGTCTTGCTGACGTGCTCGGCGACCTCGTCGACCGGCCGGGTGCCGTCGAACCGGTGGAGCAGGCCCTGCTCCTCGTAGTAGCCGATCAGCGGCGCCGTCTGTGCGTGGTAGACCGACAGGCGCTTGCGGATCGTGTCGGGCTTGTCGTCGTCGCGCTGGATCAGGTCCGATCCATCGACGTCGTCCTTGCCCTCGACCTTCGGCGGGTCGAACTCGACGTGGTAGATCCGACCGCTCGACGACACGCGACGCCCCGAGAGCCGCCGGACGATCTCCTCGTCGGGGACCTCGATGAGCAGCGCGCCGTTGAGGGCGCGGCCGAGCTGCGCCAGCGCGGCGTCGAGGGCCTCGGCCTGCGTGATCGTGCGCGGAAAGCCGTCGAGGACGAAGC
>JBFWKS010000056.1:0-17106 GCA_050252545.1 Solirubrobacteraceae bacterium | reverse complement strand
CCACGGGCGAGGGCACCGAGTGCGGCGACCGGGTCGTCGTGCACCAGCACGGCACCCGCGGTGCCGTCCAGATCGGCGGCGTGCTCGGGCCGCACCAGGACTCCCCACGCCCCCGCCGCCAGCACCTCGCGCGCGAAGCTCCCGCCGTCGACGCGCGCGCCGGGAACCCCGACGAACAGGGCCCCGGTCGAGCCCGCGTCGCGGCTGTCGGTGCTGACGGTCGCCGGCCCGGCGGTGGCGCGCGGGTCGTCCCGGTGCAGGGTCGCGCCGCTCGCCTCGGCGATCCACGTCGCGTCGCGGTCAAGCATCCGGGGCCTCCCAACCAGCCGCGACCAATGCCCGTCGGGCCCGGTCGACGTCGTCGAACGGGATCGTCCGGTCACCGACGATCTGCCCGCGCTCGTGGCCCTTACCGGCGATGAGGACGACGTCCCCCGGGCGGGCCAGCCCGATGATCCGGGCGATCGCGTCGGCCCGGTCGGCGATCCGCTCGACGGTCGCGGTGGCACCGGTCATGCCCGCCTCCACCTCGTCGAGGATCGCCTCGGGCGGCTCGCTGCGCGGGTTGTCCGACGTCAGCACCGCGACGTCGGCGTCGTGGGCGGCGATCGCGCCCATCCGGGGGCGCTTGCCCCGGTCGCGGTCCCCCCCGCAGCCGAACAGCAACAGCACGCGGCCCTCCGGGGTCTGACCGGATGCGACGCCGCGTGCGGCGGCGACGACGTTGGCCAGCGAGTCCGGGGTGTGGGCGTAGTCGACGAGGACCGCGAACGGCTGCCCGGCGACCACCGGCTCCAGGCGGCCCGGGACGCGCCCCGCTGCCGCGAGCGCGGCGGCGGCATCCTCCTCGCCGACGCCCAGCGCGACCGCGCAGACGTAGGCCTGGAGCGCGTTGCGGACGTTGAACCGCCCGGTCAGCGGCGTGCTCAGTCGGCGACCGTCGACGACGAAGCTGCTGCCGTGCAGCCCGCTCTCGACCGACGCGGCGCGAAAGCGGGCGGCCGGCGCGTCGAGGGCGACGGTGAGCGCGTCGGGATGCTCCGCCGCGAGCCGCGCCCCGTACGGGTCGTCGACGTCGACGATCTTCGGTGCGCTGCCGGCCTGGGCGAAGAGGCGCGCCTTGGCCCGGTAGTAGTCCTCCATGTCCGGGTGGAAGTCCAGGTGGTCGCGCGTGAGGTTGGTGAAGATCGCGGCCGCCCAGTGGATCGCGTCGGCCCGGCCGAGCGCGAGCGCGTGCGAGGAGACCTCCATCACGCACGCCTCGTCGCCACCCTCGAGCATCTCGGCGAACGTCGGCTGCAGGTCGATCGCCTCCGGCGTGGTCCGGCCGGCGTCGCGGGTGCGGCCCCCGACGATCTGCGTGACGGTGCCGAGGATCCCGGTCCGTCGACCCGTCGCCTCCAGCAGCTCGCGCAGCACGAACGCCGTGGTCGTCTTGCCGTTCGTGCCGGTGATGCCGACCGTCCGCAACCGTGCGGTCGGGTCGCCCGCGAGCGTCGCGGCGGCCGGCGCCATCGCGGCCCGTACGTCCTCGACACGGACCTGCGGGACGTCGAGGTCCAGGTCGTGGTCGACGACGAGCGCGGTCGCGCCCCGCTCGACCGCGGCCGACGCGAACTCGTGCCCGTCGCGGCGTAGCCCGCGCACGCAGAAGAACACCGTGCCCGGTCGGACGCGGCGGTCGTCGTAGGCCAGCGCGGTCACCGGCACGTCGGCAGCCGCGTCCGGCGCGCGGTGAAACAGGTCCCCGAGCCTCATGGCGGTGATGAGCCTAGAGGGTCGGGTGGCCGTCCCGGACGGCCGTCGCGTCACCCATGTACGTGCTACGTGGCGTGTGGCGCGCGCCGGCCGACGCCGGGTCGGCTCAGCTCGGCGGGATCTTCTGGTACTGCAGGACGAACCGCGCGATGTCGGCGAACGCCGGGCCGGCGACCGTCGATCCATAGCCGCCCCCCTCGGGCTCCTCGGCCACCACGACGATGACGACCTTCGGATCCTTGGCCGGGGCGAACCCGGCGATCGACGCGACGTTGCGGTTCTTGACGTACTCGCCGGTGTCGGGATCGACGACGTTGGACGTGCCGGTCTTGCCCGCCAGCGTGTAGCCCGGGACCTTGACCGCCGACGCCGTGCCTCCGGGCTCGAACACGCCGCTGAGCATCTCGGCGACCTCCTTCGCGACCGCGGGACGCAGCACGCGCTTGCCGTGCGACGCCTCGACCGCCTTCCCGGCCACCTTGCGGACCAGGTGCGGCGTGTGACGCATGCCGTTGCCGGCGATCGTGGCGTACAGGCTCGCGATCTGGATCGGGGTGACCATCTGGCCCTGGCCGATCGGCAGGTTGCCCATCGTCGATCCGGAGTACTGGTCCACCGGGAGCAGCAGGCCCTGCTCCTCGCCGAGCCCGATCCCGCTCGGGCTACCGAACCCGAACCGGCGCATCCACCGGTCGAACGCGTCCTTGCCCTTGCGCTCGTTGAGGCGCATCCCGATCTGGATCGCGCCGACGTTCGACGATTGGCTGAGGATCCGGCCCGGCGTCATCGTCTCGGTGCCGTGTGGGTGGCTGTCGGCGATCGTCCGGTCCGCGACCTGGATCTGGTACGGCACGGTGAACGTCGTCTCGGGCGTCACCACGCGGTCCTGCAGCGCCCCGGCCACCGCCAGCGCCTTGAACGTCGACCCCGGCTCGTAGTTGAAGTTCGTCGCCGTGTTCTGCAGTGCGTAGGTCGGCGACCCGCCCGGGTCGTTCGGGTCGATCCGCGGCCAGTTGGCCATGCTCAGCACCTCGCCGTCGGGCCGCATGACGATCGCCGTCGCCCGCTTGGGCCGGTAGGTCTGCCCGAGCTCCTGCAGCGCCTCCTCGGCCTTGGCCTGGATGCGGGCGTCGAGGGTCAGCTCCACGTCCTTGCCGGGCACCGTCGGCTCGATCACGCGTCGGCTCAGTGCGCTGCCCGACCCGGCCTGCGTCTGCAGCACCTTGCCGGTCTTGCCGCGGAGCGTGTCGTTCAGCGAGGTCTCCAGGCCGCCCAGCGGCTTGTCGTAGTCGCCGTAGCCGCCGAGCAGCTGGCCCGCCATCGCCTGGTTGGGGTAGATCCGGCGGTTGCGCGGCTCCAGGTGGACGGGGACGAGGTTGGCCGTCCTCTGGCCGGTCCTCGGATCCTTCCGCGCCGCCAGGTCGCGCAGGCGCTGGATCTTCGTGTCGGGCACGCTCAGCCCGATGTACACGAACTGCTTGCGGGAGGTGATCTTCTCGAGCGTCTCCTTCTGGTCGACGCCGAGCGCCTTGCTCAGCAGTCGCGCGAGGACGATCGGCTCCTGTCCCGGGCTCTGGCGCCGCAGCTCCTCGACCTGCTGCGGGCTGACCGACACGTCGGCCGCGGGCTCGGTGACGGCGAGCGGCACGCCGTTGCGGTCGACGATCTCGCCACGCATCGCGAGCACGTCCCGTTGGATGACCTGCTGCCCGCGGGCGCGGTCGCGGAGCGTGTCGGCCTTGGCGATCGCGAACCAGACCGAGCGCAGGCCGGCGAGGCTCACGAGGAGCATCGTGACCAGGAAGAGCACGCGCAGGCGGCGGTCTGCGTACATGCCGCATCCTTCGCCCCCCGGGCGCACGATCCTTCCCGCGAGGAGGGATCGGCCCGCGCGCGGCGAGCCGGCCCCTCAGGGGATCAGCCGTCGGGCGTCACGCCGGTGCCGGTGGTGCCCGAGGACGGCGTGCCGGCCGAGGTGCCGGGCGCCGTGCCCTGCGACGTGCCGGTGCCGGTCGCGGGCGTCGCTGCTCCGGTGACGCCCGACGCCTCCCCGTCGGGCGTGGTCGTACCGCTCGCCTCCGGGATCGCCGGCCCGGCCGTGCCGGAGCCATCGGTCGGGCCTGCCGCCGTGGCCGCCGCTGCGCCGTCGGTCCCGTCCGTGGGCTCCGGCGCGTTCCCGTTCTGCGCGGACGGGTTGGGCGACGGCTGCCATGCGGCGTTCGGCGGCACGATCATCCGGGCGGCCTTCCCGGGATCGGCGTCGCCGGCGTCGAGGTAGCTGACGCCCTGCGGGTCGGCGGCCACCATGCCGAGCGTGGCGGCGGTCTCGATGATCCGGCTGGGCGCGCCGAGCCCCGAGACCTCGCTCCGCAGCGTCGCCGTCGACCGCTCGAGCTTGGCGACCTCGACGTCCCGCTCCGCGATCGTGCGGTTGAGTTGGAGCGTGGTGGCGTGCAGGGCGATGATCCCGCAGCCCGCCAGCAGGATCAGCGGCAGCCAGGGCCGTCCCCCGGTCGCGCGTCGCATGACGTGCAGCGCGAGCGCCAGAGGCACCAGCACGAGCCGCACCGGGATCAGCAGGATGCGGACGGCCAGCGGCGCGGCCGCCGGGCGCGGTGCGGCGATGCGGGCACGACGGCGCGGAGCCGAACCGCGAGCCCCACGGGGCGGGCTCGACGCGCGACCGTCCGCGGGGCCCTTCCTCGGGCGCGCGGGAGCGCCGGACGGGGCGGCACGACGCGGCCCCGCCGGGCGCGGGGCCGACGGCCGGGGTCCGGACGGGCGCGGCACGGGGGCGACACGGGCCGCCACAGGCCGCCCACCGACGATCGGCGACGCCGGCGGCGGGGGCTGCGTGCGTGCGGGTGCGGGACTCACTTGGCCTCCGCGATCCGCCGGGCTCCGCGCAGCCGCGCGGAGCGCGAGCGCCGGTTGCGCTCCTGCTCCTCCTCGGACGGGACGATCGAGCGACGCGTCAGCAGCTGGCCCTCGGGCTCGGCGCCGCAGACGCATACCGGCAGGTCGGGTGGGCAGACGCAGCCCTGGGCGCGCGCGGCCAGGAACCGCTTGACCCGGCGGTCCTCGAGCGAGTGGAAGCTGATCGCGGCGAGTCGTCCGCCGGACTTCAGGAGCCGCCAGGCGGCGGGCAGGCCTCGGTCGACCTGACCCAGCTCGTCGTTGACGACGATCCGCAGTGCCTGGAAGGTGCGCTTGGCGGGGTGACCACCGGCGTACCGGGCCGGGGTCGGCACCGCAGCGGTCACGACCTCGACGAGCCGGCCGGTGCTCGTGATCGGCTCGCGATCGCGTTCGCGGACGATCGCGCGGGCGATCCGCGACGCGTGCCGCTCCTCGCCGTAGGTCCGCAGGGCGTCGGTCAGGGCCCGGGCGTCCCAGGTCGCGACGATGTCGGCCGCGGTCCGCTCGGCCCCGAGGCCCATGCGCATGTCCAGGGGTGCGTCGCGCGTGTAGGCGAAGCCACGCTCCGCCTCGTCGATCTGCATCGAGGACATACCGAGATCGAAGTACGCCCCGTCGACGCGGAGTCCTTCCTCGGCGAGTGCCTCCAGCCCGTCGGCGAACGGCGCCTCGACGATCCGCACCGTGCACGCGACGGCGTCGCGTAGGCGCGCGGCGTGGACGAGCGCGACCGGGTCGCGGTCGACGACGACGAGCGTCCCGGTGGGGCCGATCCGGTCGGCGACGAGCCGGGCGTGGCCACCGGCGCCGAAGGTGGCGTCGACGAAGGACTCCCCCGGCGCCGGGGCGAGCAACTCCAGCAGCTCGTCGGCCAGGACGGAGACGTGCGGATCCACGGCATCGACCATGACGGGGTCAGGCACCGGGCCCGCCGGGACCCGGGAACGCGGCCCCGCCCGCACCGGCGCCGCCGCCGATGTTGCCGCTGATCTGGACCATCGCCTCCTGCAGCTGCGGCTGGTAGGCCTCCCAGGCGGCCGGGTCCCAGAGCTCGAAGCGCCGGCCGCTGCCGACGAGCATGACGTCACGACCCGTGATGCTCGCGAACTCCAACAGCCGTCCGGAGATCGTGACCCGCCCCTGACCGTCGAGATCGGCGGGCGACGCGGCGGAGCTGAGCGATCGCTCGATGTTGCGCGTCGTGGCGTCCAGCGGGTGTCGTCCCGCGAGCGACGCCCGGACGAACTCGGCGTAGTCGGCCTTGGTCTCGATACCCACGGCGGGCACGTCGAACGAGCGGACGAGGTACAGGCCGGCGCGGAACGGGTCGCGGAACCGGGCCGGGATGGTCAGGCGGTTCTTGCCGTCGAGGGTGAGCTCGAACTGCGACTGGAGCAGGAAGTCCGTCACGGGAGGGCGGCGAGGAGGTGACCGGTGCAGACCGGGCCGGACCGGTGGGAGGAGCCGAATCCGGCCCGGGCTGCACGAGCAACATACCCCACTTCACCCCACTTCGCATGACCAAATCGCCACCGAGCCCCACCCGACCGTACCGAGCCGGTCGGACGAACGCCAGTTCGCCCATCGAACCCGCCGAACTTCCTTTGGCAACGGCCGATCGGGCTCAGGGCCGGGACGAACGCAACGCGCCTTGCATCCGTATCGAACGATTGTTCGCCCTCGACGATCGTCCGTTCGTCCCGTTGTTCGGGCCCATCGAAGCGCCGGTCCCCCGCCAGGTGGGGCGTGGTGGGGCGCCCGGTGGAGGCCCGTGGGGCGACGCGTGGGGCGCGGTGGGGCGCCGGGTCGACGCGCGGCGGGCCACGCGCCGGCGCGGCGAGGAGCCCGCTACGACCTCGTGGAGCGACGCGCGGGGCACCGTGGGCAGGCCGGGGGCGGTGCTCGGCTCACCCGCCCGGGGGTCACGCCGCTGCCCGGCGAGCCCGTACCATCCGCGCAGTCCACCGCCGAATCCGGCCGGAGTCCCCATGAGATCGATCACGCTTCCCCGTCCCGCCCTCCGATCGTCGTCGCTGGCCCTGCTCGCCGCAGGTGCGCTCGCCGTCGCCGGATGCGGTGGCGACGACGACCCCAAGACCACGACCGTCCAGGCGCCGACCGGCGGTGGCGGCAACGCCATCACGTCCGTCCTCGCGGGTGATGTGCCCGCCAACGCGATCGCGTTCGGCGAGGTCAACATCCGGCCCGGCGGCGACAACAAGGCCGCCATCGACCAGGTCACCGGCTTCTTCGGCATCACCGACGTCGGCTCCGCCCTGCGGGAAGGCCTCGAGCTGGACGACCTCGACAACATCGTCCCGGAGGGCAAGAGCTTCGAGACGGACGTGCTGCCGCTGATCGGGGACCAGCTCGGCGTGTTCCTCCTGCCCGACGACGGCGCGAAGGCGGCGACCGCCGGCAAGTCCGGCGACGACGACGCGAACTTCTCGCTCGTCGGTGCCGTCAAGGACGCCGCCAAGCTCCGCGAGGTCCTCAAGCCGGAGAAGTCCAAGACGATCGACGTGGACGGCCAGCAGATCATCGTCGAGACCGAGGAGAGCGGCACCCCGGGCGCGATCTGGATCAAGGACGACCGCTTCTTCCTCGGCACCGAGCCGTCGGTGCGGGCCGCGGTCGCCGCCGACAAGAGCGGGGACCTGGCGGGCGACGAGCGGTTCAGCGCCGCGCTGGGGCAGGTCAAGGCCGGCGATCCACTCGGAATGGGTTGGGTCGATCTCAAGGGCATCTCGACGCTCGAGAAGCTGGCCGACGACAGCGGTGACCGCCTGTCGCGTCTTCCGGGCTCGGACCGGCTCCCGGGCTCCGGCCGCCTCCCCGGTGGTGCCAACCCGCTCAAGGGCCTGACCGCCGACGGCTCGCTCCCCGACATCGACGGCACGGTCGCGTTCGCGGTCGACGCCAAGCCGGGGACCATCCGGTTCACCACCGGTGGCCGGATCGCCAAGGCCGACGACGGCACGTCGCGCACCGCGGGCCTGGGCAAGGGTGCCGCGCTCGTCGGCGACCTGCCCGCCGGTTCGTGGGTCGCGGCGGGCATCAGCCGGGAAGAGCTCGTCGGTGGGCTCGACTCCGACGCGCTCGAGGTCGACGCCAAGCAGGTCGTCGGCCTGCTCAAGGATGCCACCGGCATCTCGCTGCCCGAGGAGGCCGTCGATCAGCTCCTGAAGGCCAAGTCGATCGCGATCAGCGGCCGTGGCGACAGCGTGCTGGGGATCGGCGCCAACCTGATCGTCCAGGCCGAGAGCGCCGACGGCGCCGGAACGCTGCTCGACGCGATCAAGACCGCCGCCAACGGAGCCGGTCTGCCGGTACAGGACGCGACCATCGAGGGTGCCGACAAGGCGATCCAGGCACAGGTTCCGCAGCTGCCGCTGCCGCTCGCCGCCGGGACCAAGGGCGATCGCGTGATCGTCGGCTTCGGTACCGACGCGCTCGCCAAGGCCCTGTCGGGCGACAACCGCCTGAAGGACGACGCGGGATACAAGGAGGCGCAGGCCGCGCTCGGTCTCGATCCGTCCGTGTACGTCGACGCCCGCCCGCTCGGCTCGCTGATCGGCAGCCTGCCCGCCGGTGCCATCGACGAGCTGCACGAGATCCAGCCGGTCCTCGGTCGCCTGAAGCTCATCGCGGCGGGCACCAAGTCCACCGGTGACGAGACGTTCGCCGGATCGGTCGTCGTGACGTACGACGAGCAGGCCCGCCCGCTCGGCAGTGCCGGCGGCACCACGACCGACGGCGCCGCCCCCGCGCCGAGCGCGCCGACCCCGGGCCGCTGAGCCCGGGACCTGACCGCGCCGCACGCCGGCGAACGACGACGAGATCGCCGTCGTTCGCCGGGGCGCCTCGTCCTCGGCGCGCCACCGGCGCACGCCGGTTCCCGCCGGCCCCGGGTCGCCGCCACGCGAATCAGCCGCTCGCCTGGACGAGCACCGCGGCGATCAGGAGCATCGCGGCCGGGACGAGCAGCAGCGCCACGACGAGCTGGATACGCGGTGCCGCCCGGGACGCCCGGTCGATCGCCGCACGCGCGCGCCGTGCCCGCAGATCCTCGGCCAGCGCGCGCAGGGCCTCGCCCGCCGCTCCGCCGTGGACGTGGGCGCGCAGCAGCACCGCCACCAGCTCGGCAACGCCCTCGGCGGGGCACCGCCGGCGCAGGCCCACGAGCACCGTCTCGGTCGGCACCCCGACGCGGACCTCGGCCGCCGCCCGACGCAACTCGTCGCCGAGCAGTCCCGGCCGGTGCGCCCCGACCGCCGCGAGCGCCTCGCTGACCGCCCGCCCGCCACGGAGCGCGATCCGCAACAGGTCGACGACGTCGGGCAGCTCGCGGAGCATCCGACCCTTGCGGTCCCGGATCCGGCGGTCCAGCAACGCGTCGGGACCGAGCAGGAGCGCGATGGTGCCGATCGCGGCGAGCACGAGCGCCGATCCGCCGAGCAGCGGCAGCAGTGCCACCGCCGTCGCGACCCCGACGACGACCGCCGCCCCGCGGACCGCCGACAGATCGGCCACGCCGACGGTCGGCTCCAGGCCCGCCGCCGCCAGCCGGTCGGTCGCGGCCCCACCGACCGGCAGGTGCCTGCCGACCCGGGCACCGACCCGCCGGCCGAGGCCGACGAGCGTCCCGAGCGGACCATCCGGACGAGAACGCGGTGGGCGCTGCCGGACGCGATCGGCGTGGAGCGCCAGCAGGTCTCCCACACCGGATCCGGCCAGCGCGCCGGCGCCGGTCGCGACGACGACCGTGGCGGTGCTCATCGCGCCGCCTCCGTGCTCGGGTGGCTCACCGGACGAGCTCCGCGGTCAGGCGACGGACGAGCACCAGCGCCGCCACCTGCAGACCGATGGCCGCGGCCACCAGGAGCACGCTCAACGGGTTGCTCACGAGCCGACGGACGGCCTCGGGTGCCACGACGACCGCCAGGCCCATCCCGATCGCGGGTATGCCGCCGACGATCCTCGCCGCGGCACGCGCCTGGACCGTGGCGCTGTCGGCCTCGGCCGTCGAGCGGCGCGCCCGCTCGAGCGCATCGGCCTGGTCGCGCAGCACCACGCCCAGCTCCCCTCCGGCCTCCCCGTGGAGCAGCAGTCCGGCAACGATCGTGGCATGCGCGGGCTCGGCGGTGCGTGCGCGCCACGCGGCCAGCGACGCCGCCAGCGGGTCTCCGGTCCGGAGTCGGGCTGCGACCCGCCGCAGCTCGTCCGCGGGCGGCCCACCGACGCCGGCCGCCCGGGCGGCCTCGACGATCGCACCCCGCGTGCTGAGCCCCGCATCGAGGCCGTCGGAGATCGCCCGCGCGACGAGCGGGGCGCCGAGTGCAACGGCGCGAGCACGACGGTCCGACCGGGCCCGCCCGAGCTGGCGCACCGCCCATGGCCCGACGGCGATCACCGTTCCCGGCAGCGGACCGCCGGCGAGCAGGACGACCAGCCCGATCGCGACCGTGATCGGCACGAGCAACCGGCGGGGAGGCGTGCCCGGCGCCCGCTCCGCCCTGGTGATCGCGCCGCGGAGCCGGGACGCCCCCGCGCTCCACGCCGACGGTGCGAGGAGCGCGATCCCGCCGCCGCCGAGCGCTCCCGCGGTCGCGGCCACCGCGACGGTGGTGCTCACCGCGGGCTCCGGGCGGTGGTCGGCTCGGTGCTGCCGGCCGTCGCGCCCGTCGCCGTGGGCGCCGTCTCCGCGGTCTCGCCGGCGACGCTCGGCCTCGACCCGACGGTCCGTTCGTCGTCCGCCGGTCCGCACGCGGGGCGCCGCAGCGTCCACCCGTCGGCGGTGGCGTCGACGAGGGCCACGTCGACGACGCGCCGCCGACCGTCGGCGGCGCGGACCTGCTGGAGCACGACGTCGACGGCGTCGGCCACCATCCGGCGGACGGCCGCGTGCGGCAGGCCGCTGTCGGCCATCAGGCACAGCGTCTCCAGGCGGCGCAGCGCCGCCTCCGGCGACCGGGCGTGGATCGTCGAGAGCGACCCGTCGTGCCCGGTGGTCATCGCCAGGACCATGTCGAGCGCCTCGCCCCCACGGACCTCGCCGACGACGATCCGGTCGGGCCGCATCCTCAGCGCGTTGCGGACGAGGTCACGGATCGTGATCGCGCCACGACCGTCCGCACGCGCGGTCCGGGCTTCCAGGCGGATGACGTGCGGCTGACCGAGGCGCAGCTCCGCCGTGTCCTCGACGGTGACGATCCGCTCACGCTCGCCGAGCAGCGAGGCGATCGCGCCGAGCGTCGTCGTCTTGCCGGCGCCGGTGCCGCCGCTGACGAGGATCGATCCGCGCCGCGCCACCGCGTCGCGGACCGCCCGGTCGACGGTGCCGTCCCACGTGCCGCGGGCGACGAGCTCGTCGGCGGTCCAGCGACGGGCGCGAAAGCGGCGGATGGTGAGCGTCGGCCCGTCGACCGCGATCGGCGGCAACGCGACATGGATGCGCGACCCGTCCGGAAGTCGGGCGTCCCCGAGTGGCTCGGACCGGTCGACCCTGCGACCCGCCCCCGCGAGCATCCGCTCGATCGCGTGCAGCAGCTCCTGCTCGTCGGCGAATCGCACCGACGTCTGCTCGATCCGGCCGTGCCGCTCCACCCAGACGGGACGGTCGCCGGAGACCATGATCTCGTCGATCTCGGGGTCGTCGAGCAGCGACTCGAGCGGGCCCAGCCCGACGGTCTGCTCGCGCAGCAGCCGCCGGACCTCGTCCCGGTCCTCCGGCGGCAACAGCGGTGCCTCGTCCTGCAGCACGTCGTCCAGGAGCTGCTCCGGGGACCGGGCGATCCCGTCGTCGGCCGGCGCGGCCGCCAGGTCGACCACCCGACGGTGCAGGTCGGCGGCGACGTCGCGATGCACGCTCACCGGGAGCCTGCCTCTCGGTCGTCTCCGGGCGCGCGCGCCAGCACCCGGAGCTCGGCGGCCTCGTTCTGGGCCTCGACGAGCGCCCGCGACTGCTCCTGGGTGGTGCGCAGCTGCACGGAGAGCCGCGGGATGGCCCCGTCCTCCTCCACCGGTGCCGCTCGAACGCCGAGCACCTCGGCGTTCTCGAGCATGATCTCGGTGCGGTGACCCTTGCCGGCCTCGCCGTGCGTGACGAGCAGGTCCACCCGGGTTCCCGGCCGCACGAGCCGCCCGTCGCCGACGACCGTGAGCTCGGTCACGCGCTCCCCCGGACGCAGCGGGGGGCCCGCCGACGAGACGAGCGCCGTCGGCACGACGTCGGCACCCTCCGGGATCGCCGTCCACGGCCGCAACCCGGCCGCTTCATCGGGCCGCTCGATCCGCTCCAGCGGTGCGTATCGGGCGGGGACCGAGCGCACGCGCAGCGCGGCCGCATCGACCGGTTCGCCGGCCGGCAGGTCGCGATCGGCGACGACCACCCCGACGGGATCGCCGACCTTCGCCCGCAGTTCGGCCTCGCGACGCCCGATGTCGGCCGCGGCGAGCGCGCCGAGGATGACCGCCAGCCCGATGATCAGCGCGGCCCTCCTCGGGCGCGTCACGACGGCATCCCCGGTTGTCCGGACCCGATCAGCGGCAGCTCGATCGCGAGCCCGGCACCCGACGGCGTTCGCACCCGACGGACCCTGCCCGCGGCCGACGCGACCGCGTCCGCGGTGATCCGCATCCCACGGCCACGCCGACCGCGTACCGGTCGACGGAGCATCTGCTCGATCGACTCCGGCGGGCCCTCGCCGTCGTCGTCGACCCGGACGATGGCGCGGCCGTCCCGGCGGTCGAGCGCCACGCGGACGACGCCCTGCCCGTGCTCGACGGCGTTCTGCACGAGGTTGCCGACCGCCTGGGCCAGGCGGCCACGGTCCGCGACGACGATCAGGGGACCGATCGGGGCCGGGCCCAGACGAACGGCACGCCCACGCCCGCGGGCGACGACGTCGTGGACCGCGACGGTGCGACGGACGAGCTCGGTCAGGTCGACGGGACGCAGCTCGTCGACGGGGCCGCGTCGGCGGGCGGTGGCATCGAGGTCGTCCACCGCCCGTCGCGCCCGGTCGAGCTCGACGAGCACCGCCTGATCCAGCTCCGGGGCGGTCGCCCGGCCCGCCCGCTGGTCGCGACCGGCGTCGAGCGCCAGAAGGACCGTGGTCAGCGGCCCGCGCAGCTCGTGGCACGCCACGACGACCCGCTCGGCCGCGCGGTGCGCGGAGCGGCGCTCGATCAACAGCAGCGCGGCCGCGCCGACCGCCAGGAGCCAGCCGGCGAGGAGCAGCGAGCTCATGCCACCACCTCGCTGCCGATCCGCCTGGCCTGCGGGTCGGCGCCGGCCTCCGGCGAGGCGTCGACCAGGCGGTACCCGACGCCCCAGACGTTGATGACGAACGCGTGTCCGTGGGCGCCGAGCTTGCGCCGGAGCCGGCAGGCGTGAGAGTCGATCGTGCGGGTGATGTCGCGCCCACGGAAGCCCCAGACGGTACGCAGCAGGTCGCGCTTGGTGAACACCCGCGTGGGCTCGCGCGCCAGGCACTGCAGCAGCGCATACTCCTTCTGCGTCAGGTGGACCGGGTGACCCCCGACGGTCACGGAGCGTCGCACCGGATCGATGACCAGCTCCCCGACCCGGACGTGCCCGTCCCGCGGTCGTCCCGCCGATCGCCGGACGAGGCCCTCGATCCGTAGGCGCAGCTCCGGATACGAGAAGGGCTTGGAGAGGTAGTCGTCGGCCCCGCGCTCGAGGCCGCGGAGCCGGTCGATCTCGCCGTCGAGGCCCGACAGGACCATGATCGGCGTGGTCGGGTCGGCCCTTGCGGCGATCCCGTCGGCCTCGCGGACGTGACGCAGGAGATCCAGGCCCGAGCCGTCGGGCAGCGTCAGATCGGTGACGATCACGCTCGGGGCGTCGTGCTCGACGATCGCCAACGCGTCGTAGAGCGTCGGGGCCTCGAGCACGTCCCACCCGTCGACGGTGAGGTTCTCGGCGAGGAACCGTCGGGTGAGGGGGTCGTCCTCGACGACCAGGAGCGTGGGCGCGGCAGACGTTGGCATGCCCGGGCTACCCCGGGGACCGTGCGATCTCTCCCCCCTGATCGTGCACATAGCGCATCGGGCGGGGTGCAACATGCAGCCCATCGCTACAACGCGCGTGGGTGGCGCGTCTAGGATGCTCAGCAGCTTCCGACCGCGGTCTGCCGCCGTGCGGCCGGGAGTCACATCCGCCCGACGCGTGGGTCGGCCTCGTTGCCGCCTCCGCCCCACCGCGCCCGACTGATTCTGCATGCCTTCCAGCTTTCGTGGGAACTACGACTCCGGTGAGGACTTCGTCCTCGAGTACGGAGACCTCCGCTTCACCTTCAACGAGCGGGACTTCGCCGAACGGTGCGAGCAGTCCGCCGTCCGGCTCGGGTTCGTCCACGACCGCCTCGACCCAGGTGAGGCCGACGACCTCGTCGACCTCGTCGTCAACGGCGAGGTCCAGGAGCCGCTGTCGCGGCTGGGCGCGCACATCAACGACTGTTGGACGGAGCTCTCCGGACCCGCCGAGCGGTCGCTCGTGCACTGGATGCGCCGCCTCGTGTTCCGCTCGGCCTGGCTCGACCAGCGAGTCAAGGACGGCGAGCTCGACGTGCGGTTCGTGCCCGACAGCGAGAGCTTCGAGTACGTGCAGCCGGCGCGTGGTGGCGAGCCCGTGGAGCTCGCTCCGCCGCCGTCGTGGTTCCAGGTCGCCTACGTGCCGGTCGACGACCGACGCTGACCCGCTCCCGCCGCGCTCCCGCTCCCGCGCGACCCGCGGCGCCCCGGCACAGCGGTGTGGTGCGCCGGCGAGAGCTCGGCCGGCACACCGACGCGTCGGTGTGCCGCCGGAACGGCGTCGCGGCCGGTGACCGGGAAGCCCCGCCTCACCTACCGGGGGTGACCGACACGCCCCACCTCGTGGCCGGCGCCGGGCCGACGGCGAGGTGGTGACGAGGTCGACCGTCGGGCTCTCAGCCCGCCAGCTCGGCGCGGGCCGTGGCGATGTCGGCCGCGCCCTCGTCGCCGACGAGCAGCTCGGGACGCAGCGTGCCCGACGCGGGGAGGTCGATCGCCGGGAACCGACCGGTGATCGTGAACGCCCGGTCGAGCGTGACGACGGTGCTCTCGCCACCGACCGGTGCCTCGCGGGTGGCGATGATCGTCAGCGAACCGCCCGATGCCAGGCGACGCGCGGCGGCGAGGATCCGACGTGCGGTGCCCTCCCCCAGACCGTCGAGCGAGTCGATGAGCAGCACCGCGTGGCCGCCGCTCGCGGCGGTGCGCCGGCCACGTTCGACGGCGTCGTCGATCGCCTTGGTCCGGTGATCGGGGGACGAGCCCAGATCGGAGGTCGCCGTCGGCTCGAGGGCCGCGTCGATCCAGTCGCCGGTCTCCTCGGGGCGGGTCCCGGCCAGGACGGTGATGAGCTCGATGTCCTCGATCTCGCGCAGGGAGGCACCCAGACGACGCAGCGCCTCGGTCTTGCCGGCGCCGGAGGGACCGGCGATGACGGCGCGCGATCCGCGGCCGAGCGGCGTGAGCCAGCCGATCGCCAGGACCGTCGGATCCTCGCCGGTCGGCACGAGCAGCTCGTGCGGGTGGACGGCGCGCTGGTCGTCCTCGCGCGGACCGGCGCTGCGGGCGTCGGCGGGCTCGTCGTTGACGGTCTCGATCCGCACGAGCGACGGGAAGCGCTCGCTGCGGCGGGGCGGGCGGGCGGGTCCGGAGACCCGGTCGCCGTCGACCAGCTCGCAGCGGCGGACCTGCCCGGCCGAGAGGAAGGCCTCGGTGCCGTCGTCGGTGGTCAGCGTGGCGGAGCCGTTGTCGGTGATCTTGATGGTGCCCGTCAGGGTCTCACCGTCGTTGACCGACCGGCCCTCGTCGCCGTGAGCCTTGGCGTCGTCGCCGCGGCGCGAGCGGTCCTTGTCGCCCGGGGCGGCATCGGATCCGGCGTCGTCGTCGGCGCCACCGCGACGGCGACGACGTCGGCCGGAGACCGCCTCGTCACCGCGACCACCGCGCTCGCCGGCGGCGTCGCCGTCACCGGCGCCACCGCGACGACGGCGTCGCGCGGGCTTCGGCGCGTCGTCCTCCGCGGACCGGCCGTCGCCTCCCCCGCCACGACGATCGACGATGGTGCTGACGAGGTCGTCGCGGCGCAGGCGACGGAACCCGTCGATGGCGAGCTCGCCGGCGAGCGCGTGGAGGTCGGCCAGCGTGCTGGACTCCAGGACCTCACGGGTCAGGACGGACATGGGTGCTCCTTGGGATGCGTGGTCGGTGGGCGCCCGGCCGCGTTGGTTGCAGCGGTCGGCGACGCAGATCGTTGGGACGCCGTCCGTCGGCGGCACGCGATGTACCCCTCCGGAGGAAGTCCCCCCGCACCCTAGTGGAGCACAAGACGATCCGCGCGGAGCCGCCCCTGAGCAGGCGGTTCGTGGCCGCCGGCCGGATCCGCGCGGGCCGCCGCACGGTCGTGGGCGGCCGACGCCGCCGCCGATCAGGCGGTGGCGCCGGAGCGCTCGACCAGGCCCTTGAGCCAGACCGCGAACTCGGGACGGGTCTGCCAGTCGGCGGTGAACTGCGCGATGCCCGACTCCGTGAGCGGGTGACGGAGCATCTGCTTGAGGATCTTGCCGGGCACCGTGGCCACGTCGGCGCCGAGGGTGGCGGACGTCGTGACGTGGATCGGGTTGCGGATCGACGCGGCGAGGACCTGCGCGCCGGTCGAGTTGTCGCGGACCGCCGCGACGATCTCGGCGAGCGACTCGGCCGAATCCATGCCGATGTCGTCGAGACGGCCGAGGAAGCTCGAGATGTAGGTGGCGCCGGCCTCGGCGGCGAGGATCGCCTGCGGCGCGCTGAACACGAGGGTCATGTTGACCGGGTGGCCCAGCTCGGCCAGGCGGGCGGTGGCCTCCAGGCCGGCGGCGCAGAACGGGACCTTGACGACGATCCGCTCGTCCAGACCGCGCAACGCGACGCCCTCGGCGACCATGCCGTCGGCGTCGTCGCTGACGACCTCGGCCGACGTCGGCCCGTCGACCAGGTCGGCGATCCGGCGGATGATCTCCTCGGGCTCGCCCTCCTCCTTCGCCAGCAGGGAGGGGTTCGTGGTCGCGCCGGCGAGGACGCCCCAGCGGGCGATCTCCTCGACCTCGGCGACCGATCCGGTGTCGATGAACAGCTTCATGAGGGGCGAGGCTCCGGGGACTGGCGGGTGGCCGGTGGACGGACCACCCACAGTAGTTGAGCCGGCAGACGGTCGCGACCCCGTCGCTCCCCGGCGGGTGGGTCCCGAGGCGGGGTGCCGAGTCGCCGAGCGACCCGGCGCGTGTCCGGATGGCCGGGGGCTCAGCGCACGGCCGGCTCGCGCGATCCTCCCGGATCGCCGTCGTCGTCCTCGTCGTCATCCACGTCGGGGTCCACGGCGTCGTCGTGGAGCCA
>JBFWKS010000055.1:0-17131 GCA_050252545.1 Solirubrobacteraceae bacterium | reverse complement strand
GCGTCAGCGCCGCCGCTCGGTGCGGACCCACTCCACCATCGCCTCGCCCGTCGCGTCGATCGCGCGGACCGACAGGCGGTCGATGCGGTCGTCCGCGGTGTTCTTCACGGGATGGTCCCAGTCGATGAGCGTCACGGCGGGCACGCCGTACCCGAGGAACGGCAGATGGTCGTCGACGATCGCCGTCCGGCCCTCGCCGGCGAAGACCGCCCCGACGCCCGACCGGTCGGCCGCCGCCCGCACGCGACGCCACAGGCCGGTGTCCGATCCCGGCTCGCGCGGGAGCCGCAGGCCACGACCGGCGACGTAGTCGGCGACGACGACCGAGCCCAGGACGCGATGGTGCCGGGCGGCGTAGGCCCGCGATCCCCGCAGGCCCTCCTCGGCGAACCGCGACGGGTCGCCGCCGGGCGGCAGCTCCTCGCCGTCCAGGAGGACGAACCGGACCTCGCGACGGACGGGTGCCCGGCGCCCCTTGCGTCGCGCGGTCCGCCGCTCCGCGCGATCGATCCGGCCCAGGGCGCGGGCGGTCTCCAGGACGACGGCCGTGCCGGCGGCGGAGTCGTTGGCACCGACGAACCCGGGCGGGTCGATCTGGGTGTCGTAGTGCGCCGCGAGGACCACGGCCGGCCGGCGGCCCGGGATCCGGCCGACGACGTTGACGAGGCCCGGATGCCCGGCGACGGCCTCGGTCCGCCCGCGTGGCAGCTGCGCGACGAGCTTGCGCCGCACGCGGGCCAGGGCATCCGATCCCGCCGGCCGCGGCCCGGCCTCGACCTGCATCCGCACCAGCCGCAGGGCGCGGTCGCCGTCGAAGACGCGCTTGCGCGCTGCGGGAACGTCGTCGTCGACGCGCCGGGCGGCGGCCATCTCGGCGTCCAGGCCGTGCGCCGGCGTCGCGCCCGTCCGTTCGTCGCCGTCCGACGTGCCCGACGCGAGCACGATCGCGGCGACGGCCACGACGACGAGCACCCCGACGAGACCGACCGCCAGGCCCGGGCCCCACCACGCGCGCCGGGCCGGCGAGGGGTGCGGCGGTCCGGGTGCCGAGGGCGGCTGCGGGGCGTTCGCCATCGTCCCCATCCTCCCCCATCCACGGGTCGCCACGACAGACCGGGCATCGACCACGGGCCACCGCTCGTCCTCCCAGCACGGGCCGTGCGTCGTCGGTTCGGGCCGGTAGCGCACCGGGACATCCCGGTGCGCCGGGCCCCTCATCACCGTGGACCCGGACCGGAACGCGAACTCATCGGTCACGGCAGCGCAGTCATCGGCGGGGATGCAGGGCTGCCGTCGTCGCCGGCCGAGGCCGCCGGGCGGGGCGCGTGCGGCGGGCGCGGCCGCGGGCGGTGCGGGCGGGCGGGCGGCCGCGGTGCCGCCGACGACGGCAGGTCAGCGCCGCAGCAGGATCGTGCCGCGACGGGTCTTGCGCTTGGGGCGATCGGCGCGGTTCCCGGCCTTGTCGATCGGGCGCAGGGCGAAGCGGACCCTGCCGCGGGGGACCCGGACGGTCAGGCGGCCACGCCTGGCGCTGCCGATGCGGCGGAAGGCACGGCCGTCGATGCTGCGGAACACCTCGACACGGCGGATGCCGCTGGCGACCAGCGCGCCCGGGGCGGGATCCTGCTGGCGCCAACGGAGGCGGATCCGCGAATCGCTCACGCGGCGGGAGCGGGTACGGAACCGGGCCGTCGGCTCGCGCAGGTCGATCCGGCGGGCCTTGTCGACCGCATCGGCGGCGTCGACGATGCCCCAGCCGGTCTGCTCGTTCCAGGCACCGTCGCCGCTCGCGGTCTCCTTGATCGTCCGCACGATCCGGGCCGCATCGATGTCGGGATTGGCGTCGCGCACGAGACCCGCCACGCCCGCGACGATCGGCGTGGCCATCGACGTGCCCTGGAGGTAGGCGTAGCGGGCGTCGCCCTCCAGCGCCGTCCGGCAGCGACAGCCGGGGCTGATCGTGCCGTCCGCGTTGTGGATGTCCTGCTCGAACCCGACCTGTCCGGCGGGGAACGCGCCGAGCAGCCCGAACGGCGCCCGGTCGGCCCGGTACGTGCCGTAGGCGGCGACGGAGATCTGGCCGCCGTAGCCGGCGAACGGGGCACGGGTACCGTCGGCCTGCGCGGCGGTGACCGTCAGGCCGATGCCCTTGTCGAGGTTCGGACCGGTGCCGTGCGGCTGCAGGACGTTGGCCGGGTAGCCCTGCTCGGTGACCGGCTGGTCGGCGGCCGCCGCGACGGCGACGACCCCCTCCTTCGCCGCGGTCGCCAGGGCCTCGCGGATCGGCGTGGGCGCGTCGGCGACCCCGTCGACGCCGAAGCTCATGACGATCGCGTCGGCGCCCCGGTCGACGGCGAGATCGATCGACGACGCGACGCTCGAGTCCGTCAGGCCGCTCTTGATGACGATGAGCCCGCAGCGGCCGCCGGCCCCGGCGATGCCCGAGCCGCCGTTGAAGACCGAGCACGCGAGCGAGGCGACGTGCGTGCCGTGCCCGAGCTCGTCGCTGTCCTTGGTGCCGGTGGTCGACCCGTCGACGTAGGACTCGGTGATGACCGGTCCGAGCTGCGGGTGGGAACGGTCGACACCGGAGTCGATCACCGCGATCCGGATGCCCTTGCCGTTGGTCATCGACCAGGCGCGCGGCAGTCCCAGCCGCTGTGCCCACCACTGATAGACCTCACCGGTCGGCAGCGTCGGGTCCTGCACGCGCAGCCCCGGGTTGTTGGGCAGCGACCGCAGGCGCGCACGGCGCTCGGCGGTGACCTCCGCGACCCGACCATCGGCCTGCAGCCGCCGCGCGATACGGGCGCGCTCGGCGGCGTCACCACCGTCGACGACGACCGTTCCGCGGCGCTCGTCGCGCTCACGGACCCGCACGCCGGCGCGCTCCGCGACCGACCCGAGCCGGGACCGCACCGCGACGGCCGAGCCCTCGGGCTCGCGAAGGGTGACGAGCAACCGGCCGGTGGGGCCGGACTTCGCGACGCCGGCACGCGCCGCCCTGTCGTCGGCCGCCGGCTTCCCGGCCACCGCCGTCGCCGGGGCGAGACCACCGAGCAGCAGGAGCGCCGTGGCGACGACGAGGCGTCCGAGCGATCCGACGGGACGCTCGGACGTCCCGTACGGGCGGGCGGTGGGGGGCGGAGAGGAGGAGCGCATCGTCTGTTGATGTCCAACCCCTACGCGCCGACGACGTTGCGGTCGGCGACCCCGCTCAGAACCCCAGCGCGAACTTGGCGTCCTCGCTCATCTTCTCCGGCGTCCACGGCGGGACGAACGTCACTTCGGACCCGACGCTCTGCACGCCGTCGAGCTCGCTGACGAACTCCTCGATCTGCGACTCGACCTGCGGACCGATCGGACAGCCCGGAGTGGTCAGCGTGTACGTCACGTGGACGTGACCCTCCTCGATCGCGATGCCGTAGATCAGCCCGAGCTCGACGAAGTCGAGGCCCAGCTCCGGATCGATGACGTTCGCGAGTGCGGCTTCGACATCCTCGGCGGTGGCCATCCATCCATCGTAGCGACCCGCCCGCCGGCCCCCGACGCGGGTCGTCCGCCCACGCGCGCGGCACCCCGGCACGGATCGTCCGCCCACGCATGCGGCAGGGTGCGCTGGCATGATCGGGCGCCATGGCGCTCGACCCGACCCTGGAACGTCCCCGCCGGTCGAAGGATCCGGGCTTCAGCGACGCCGTCACGTGCGCCTTCTCGGACCCGGCCGCCGGGGTCCACGGCACCGTCCGGATCGGGATCGCCGGCGGCGTCGCGTCCGGGCTGGTGATGGTGTTCGCCGGCGGCGCCCCCGTGCTGACCCACGCCGAGGGCGGTGTCCAGCTGGCCGAGCCGCCGGAGACGTACGCGGACCTGCAGGCGGCCGGCATCGACCACGACGTCGTCGAGCCGCACCGGGCGTGGACGATCTCGGCCGCGACCGACGACGGTGCGATCGACCTGGCGTACGAGGCCACCGGTCCGGCTCTGGTGCTCGACGACGACCACCCGGCGGCCCTCCTGGGCGGCATGGAGGGCTACGACCATCCGTGCCGGGTTCGCGGGACGATCCGGCTGGGCGCCGACCAGGGCCACCGGCGGATCACCATCGACGGCATCGGTCAGCGCGGCCACCAGTGGGGTGCCCCGGACTGGTCGAAGATCGACCTGTCGCGCGCGATCACCGGCTGGTTCGACGGCGGCCCGTCGTTCTCGCTCTCCGCGCTACGGCCCGCCGGCGCGGCGTCGCACGCCGACGAGGTGGCGTGGGCGGCGATCGCCCGCGTCCCGCTCCCCGAGCCCTCGGACGACGAGGATGGTGACGGGACCGCCGAGCCGCTCGAGCCCACGACGCCCGCCCCGGCCGAGGCGGTCCAGACGCCGGGGCCGCGGATCTCGACGACGTCGGACGCCGAGGGGCGTCACACGCAGGCGACGGTGGAGCTGTGGGAGAGCGATCACGGCCCGGTGTGGACGGTGACCGGCGAGGCCGTGGCCGGCAACACGATGGAGCTCGGTCGCCTGCGACTCGACACCGCGTTCTTCCGCTGGCGTCTGATGGGCCGCGATGGCGTCGGGCGCTACGACATCCTGCGCAAGGTCGACTGACGCCGACCCCCCGTCAGTTCTCGCTGCCCAACCGGTCCCAGCAGTACAACTCGAGCGCCTCCTCGGCGAGCTCCGCGGCCCGCTCGACCGACAGGTACGGGAGGACCATGCGGAGGGCCTGCTCCTCGGCGACACCGGCGTCGAACGCGTCCTCGCCCCGGAACCCGGCGGCGATCTTGAGCGCCTCGCGCCGGTTCTCGCCCAGCGTCGGGAACACGCCGACGAGGAACTCGCGGTTGGCGAGCGGCTGACCGACCTCCATCGACGCGTGCCATGCCGCAAGCATGTTGAGGTCGTGCTCGTCCAGGTCCGCGAGCGTGCGGGCGTACTGCCCGACGAGCTCGCGCTCGGGGATCTCGTCGACCCACGCGCGGACGACCTCGGCGACGAGCTGGCGACGCGCCTCGCGGCCGATCGACTCGGCGATGACGCGGATCGCGTCCTGGGGTGTGATGAATGCCAGTTCCACGGGGATTCCTCGCTGCTGCACGCAGGCTACGGGCCGCACCGGACGGCGCTCACTCGAACCCGAACTCGCGGGCTGCCGCCCCCGAGGACGGCCCGCCGGCGGACCACCCGGAGGAGGAGCCCGTGGCGGGTTGCGCGGTCGCGGTCTGCGGGGCGGAGCCGGTGCTCCCGGGGCGTCGCGACGACCCTCCGGACGCGGAGGCTCGGCGTCGGGCCAGTGCCGTCGTCGGCGACGTCGCGAGCGCCTTCTCGACGGCGCGGTCGGTCCGGCGATCGCTCGCGGTCGGGACGGTCGCCCGCCGGGTCGCGACGGTGCCCAGGTCCCGGGCGGACACCGACATCGTCGACGGCGCCGCCTGCAGCAGGACCGGTTGATCCCGCGGGCCGTCGCCGGCCTGGCTGCCGACCAGCGTCCCGGCACCGAGCACCGCCGCGGCGAGGCCGGCCGTGAGCGCCAGCCCGGTCTCGGTCGCCGAGCCGGTGACGCCCGGGACGATCGGGGCCATCCGCTCGGCGATCACCTCGCCGACGCGGGTCCGCGGCGCGCGATCGCCGCCACCACCGAGCCACGGGAGCAACGCGACCGCGAACGGCGGGAGGACCGACAGCGGCCCGCCGCGCGCCCGGCGCAGCCGCACCCGACAGGCGCCGCATCGGCGCAGGTGCGGGCGCAGGGCGACGAGATCGTCGGCGTCGGCGCGACCGTCCGCCAGCCGGTCGATCGCCGGGCCGACGGCGGCGCAGCCCTCGCCGCTGGCTATCCGCCCCAGGCCGACCTTGAGCCGTGAGCGACCCTCGGCGATGGACCTGTTGACCTTCGTACCGGTCCAGTCGAGCTGCTGGGCGATCTCGCGGTAGCTCAGGCCCTCGGCCTGCAGCCAGAGCGCCTGACGCTCGGCGGGCTTGAGCTGAGCGATGAGCTCGCGCGCGACGGCGAGCTCCTCGCCGCGGGCGACCAGCTCGTCCGGTCCCGCCCCGTCGTCACGGACCCGGTCGAGGATCTCGTCGAGCGCCTCGGTCCGTCCGCCGTTGCCGCGGACCCGCAGCGCCTCGCGTCGGGTCACGGTGACGAGCCACCCGGCGACCCCCTCGGCTTCGAGCCGCTCGTGGTGCCGGAGGAACCGCTCGGCGGCCGCCTGGACCGCATCGTGCGCGTCCGCCTCGCAGTACGAGAGCGGTCGGGCGATGCGGAGCATGAGCGTCGCGTGCTCGGCGAGGATGCTCGCCGGCTCGCGGCGGGCCGACGCGCCACGCCTCCGGCGGGGCGGCGTCCCGAACGGGTCGGGCACGCGCCGGCCTTCCCCGGATCGCGCGGGCGCAGGCGAACGGTCCCCGTCGGGGCTGTCGAACGATGGGTCCACGGGAGGGTTACCCCCGGACCGCGCCGTTCTCACCCCCCGATCTGGCCGTCGGGACCATCGGGCGTCTCGCCGGCGCCGGGCGGCGTCCCGGCCGCGCCGTCGGTCACCCCGTCGTCGGCGGCCTCCCCGGTCGGCTCATCGGACTCCGGTCCGGCGCCGATCTCCGCTGCGCGCAGGGCGACCTCGTCCGGGTCCACGACGACGGGCACGCCGGCGACGATCACGTGGTCACCGGCGTCCACGGTCAGGCGTTGGCCGATGGCGGTGCCCGTCCCGGTGTCGTCCCACAGCCGCAGCCCCAGGTCGAACGCGCCGACCGGCAGGTCCAGCTCGCGGGCCAGGTCGCCGAGGCGACGCTGGAGCAGGACCGGATCGCCGGTCTGCAGCAGGCGCTTGGCGGCGACGCTGACCGGGTCGCGACCCGCGTCGAGCAGGAGCGACCACGGCCGGACGTCGACGAGCCCGAGCGCCCCGAGCGTCAGGACGAACTCGTAGCGGGCCGCGCGGTCGAACCCCGGCAGCGCGAGGGCCCGGTACGTGGCGTCGAACCGGCGGGCCGGATCGGTACCGCCGGCCTGTAGCGCAGCGTGGGCCCCGCCCCCGCGCGCCGCCCAGTCGCGGAACGCCCGCAGCGTCGCATCACCACGGTCGGCGGCATGGGCGCCGCGGGGACCGACGGTGACGGCCCGGAGCGTCTCGGCGTCGGGGAGCGGATCGTCGAGACCGACGATCAACCCGTCGATCTGGGCGAACGGCTCGGCTCCCGGCAGCGGCCCGTAGTACGCGATCTGGAAGAGCGTCCAGGCGGCCTCGTCCGGCCCGGTGCCGGGGGTGGTGGCCTGGTCGGCGGCGCGGGCGTACGGGCCGACCGGGTCGGAGGCCAGCCGGTCGATCCGACCACGGGCCTGGACGGTGCGGGCGATGAGGTCGCGGGCGTCGGCCGCCGCCCGGATGCCGGGGAGCAGCTCGTGACGCCAGCCGTCGTCCGCGTGGCGAGCGAGCTTGGTGACCCGAACGCCGCCGGTGGACCTGGTCCGTCCGGATCCGGGACGGCGGGCGGTCACGGTCGCGGAGCGCGTTGCCCGCGTCGCGGTCCGCGCCGGGCGCGACCCCGCCTTGCGGGCCTGATCCCGCTCGCGGTCGCGCTTGCAGATGACGCAGTGATCCTCGCGGCGACCGTGGCGGCAGAACACGGGCGGAGTGTAGTAGCCGGACGGTCAGGCCTGGTCGCCGCGGCCGCCGAGCGTGCCGTCGAGGACGAGGGCGTGCAGGGCGGCGAGCGGCACGGACGGGTCTCCCCCGCCCCGTTCCGCGAACCGGGCGGCGATCTCCATCCCCGCCCCGATCAGCCCGGCCGACAGCAGGTCGGTGTCCAGCGGGCGGTCCCCGGGCTCGAGGACGAGCCGGTCGAGGTCGGCACGGAGCGCGTCGACGAGCGTGTCGAGCAGGTCCTGGTCGGCGTGGGCCCGTACCGTGCCGGAGTTGCGACGAAAGAGCGACAGCAGGGCCGGCCGGTCGAGCAGCAGCCGGAAGTACGCAGCGGCGCCGCGTTCGATCGCCTCGGCCGGGGTGGTCGCCGACGCGCGCGCCACCGCCATCGCCTCGCCGGCCTCCTGTACGTGCTCGGCGACGATCTCCGCGAGGATCGCGTCCTTGTCGGCGTAGTAGTTGTAGAACGTGCCGGACGCCAGGCCGGTGCGGCGGACGATGTCGCGGACGGTCGTGGCACCGAAGCCGAGCTCGGTGAACGCCTCGACGGCCGCGCGTCGGATCTCCTCGCGGTTGGCGGCCTTGGCGCGCTCCCGCCGTCCCGGCGGGCGAGGGTCGGAGGCGGAGGTCGGGGCTACGTCGTGCATCGGGCTCGACGCCACGCTACCAAGCGGTGACGGGGGCGTCACCGTTGGTCGGGGCGGCGGGCGGGCGGGCCGGCGGCGGGGTGGCACCGTTGACCGGGCGGGGCGGAGCCGGGCGACGGCACCGGTGCCGGCGCGAGCGGGTACGTGACGAACCCCGCCGGATCCGGCGGGGTTCGTCACATGACAACGGCTGCGGGGCACGATCGGACCGGACGATGCCACGAAACCCGCCACAAACGGCGGGGTTCGTCACATCGTTCCTGCCCATCCGGGCTCCGACCGGCGCGGGCCCGTGCCCAACCGCTGGCCGTGCCCAACCGCTGGCCGTGCCCAACCGCGGCCCGCGCCCAACCGCGGCCCGCGCCCGCCCGCGTCTCGACCGGTCAGACCCCCGCCAGCGCCGAGGGCCGGGCGGACCGACCGGCCTTCTGGGCCAGGTAGCGATCGGCGACGCGCGCGGCCTGACGGCCCTCGTTGATCGCCCAGACGATCAGGGACTGACCGCGGCGGCAGTCGCCGGCGGCGAAGACGCCCTCCTCCGACGTGGCGTACGCCCCGGCCTTGATGTTGCCGCGGGCGTCCTTGGCCAGCCCGAACGCGTCGAGCAGGCGCGGCTCCGGGTGCAGGAAGCCCATCGCCAGCAGCACGAGGTCGGCCGGCGCGTCCTGCTCGGAGCCGGGCACCGGGCCGAACGGCGGCGCCGGCTCGGCCTGCGCGTAGTGGAACCGCGACACGACCCCTTGGTCGTCCCCCGCGAGTCGCAGCGTCGCGACCGAGAAGGTCTGGACACCGCGTCCGACCGCTCGGGCCTCCTCCATCGCGTAGCTCAGGCGGAACTTGGCCGGCCACAGCGGCCACGGCGTGCGGTCGTCGGGCCGGTTGGTGGGCGGCTCGGGCAGCAGCTCCACCTGCACGACCGACGCGGCCTCCTCGCGGATCGACTGGGCCACGCAATCGGCACCGGTGTCGCCGCCGCCGATGACGACGACGTGCTTGCCGCGGGCGGTGATGCCGCTCGACTTGGACTCCCAGCCGCCGCCGGGCACCGCGATCGGCACCCCCTGATCGTGCTGGGCCCAGCGCGTGCGCTCGTAGAGGAACTCCATCGCGAAGTGCACGCCGCCGAGCTTTCGGCCCTCGACCGGCAGGTCACGCGGCACGCGGGACCCGATCGACAGGACGACCGCGTCGAACTCGGTGCGCAGCTCGTCGACGGTCACGTCGACGCCGACCTCGACGCCACACCGCAGCTCGACGCCCTCGGCGACGAGCTGGTCGACGCGGCGCTGAACGACGTGCTTCTCGATCTTGAAGTCGGGAACGCCGAAGCGGATCAGACCGCCGGCGGCCTCGTCCCGCTCGAACAGCACGACCCCGTGCCCGGCCCTGCGCAGCTGCTGGGCGGCGGCCATCCCGGCCGGTCCCGCACCGACGACCGCCACCCGCTGGCCGGTCTCCTGGGTCGGCGGCTCGGGCACGACCCAGCCCTCGGCCCACGCGCGGTCGATGATCGTGTTCTCGATCTGCTTGATCGTGACCGCGTCGCCCTCGTTGATCTCCAGTACGCAGGCGGCCTCGCACGGGGCGGGACAGACGCGACCCGTGAACTCCGGGAAGTTGTTCGTGGCGTGGAGCTGGCGGATCGCCTGCTCCCACCCGCCGCGGTAGACGAGGTCGTTCCAGTCGGGGATCAGATTGCCCAGCGGGCAGCCGTTGTGACAGAAGGGCACACCGCAGTCCATGCAGCGCGCACCCTGCTCCTGGATCTCCTCGACGGGGCGGTCGGCGATGAACTCCGTGTAGCGCCCGGCCCGCTCGGCCGGATCGTCCCACTTGACGGGGGACCGATCGATCTTCAGGAACCCTCCGAGCTCGCCCATCAGGTCCGGTCCTCCGTCTCGTGGTTGGGGTGGTCGGCGGGACGACTCACGGCCGCGCCTCCGACGTCGCCTCGGCGGGCGTGGCGTGCAGACCGCCCTCGGTGACCGCGAGCGGACGGGCCTCCATCTCGTCCAGCTGGGCCAGCACGCGCTTGTAGTCGGCCGGGAAGACCTTGACGAACCGCTCGCGGGCGTGGCTCCAGTCGGCCAGGACGCGGGCGGCGACCGCGGACCCGGTCCGCTCGCCGTGTTCGACGATCAGATCACGGAGCTCGATGAGATCGGCCTCGTCGGGCTCCTCCAGCTGGTCGAGCATCGTCGGGTTGACGTTCGCCCGGAAGCGGCCATGCTCGTCGAACACGAACGCCAGGCCCCCCGACATGCCGGCCGCGAAGTTGCGGCCGGTCGGACCGAGCACGACGACGCGCCCGCCGGTCATGTACTCGCACCCGTGGTCACCGACCCCCTCGACGACGGCGCTGGCACCGGAGTTGCGCACCGCGAACCGCTCGCCGGCACGACCGCGGAAGAACGCGCGGCCCTTCGTCGCGCCGTACAGGCAGGTGTTGCCGATGATCTGTTGCTCCTCCGGGACGAAGGTCACCTCGTCCGACGGCCGGACCGACAGCACGCCGCCGGACAGCCCCTTGCCGGTGTAGTCGTTGGCGTCACCGATCAGCCGGAACTCCAGGCCCGGCATGAGCCAGCCGCCGAAGCTCTGGCCGGCCGACCCGGTGAACGTCGCGCGGAGCGTCCCGTCGGGCAGCCCGTCGATGCCCTGGTGCAGGGCGACGCGCGAGCTGAGGATGCCGCCGACGCAGCGGTCGATGTTGCGCACCCGCGCGCTGATCCGGACCGGCTCGGCCCGTTCGATCGCCGGGGCCGCGTCGTCGAGCAGCGTCCAGTCCAGGTGCGTGTCGAGGTGCCCGGTGCGCTGCGGCTCGATGCCGTGGAGCACCGTGTCCGGTGCCTGCGCGACGTCGGGCCGGTCGAACAGCCGGCTCAGGTCGACGCCGCGCGCCTTCCAGTGGTCGATCGCCCCGTCGGCCTGCAGCAGCTCGGTGCGACCGATGATCTCGTCGAGCGTCCGGGCACCGAGCGACGCCATGATCTCGCGCATCTCCTCCGCCAGGAGCAGGAAGAAGTTGACGACGTGCTCCGGCGTGCCCTTGAACCGCTTGCGCAGCTCCGGGTTCTGGGTCGCGATGCCGACCGGGCAGGTGTTCAGGTGGCAGGCGCGCATCATGATGCAGCCGGTGGCGATCAGCGGGGCGGTCGCGAAGCCGAACTCGTCGGCGCCCAGCAGCGCGGCGATGATCACGTCACGGCCGGTCTTGAGCTGCCCGTCGGTCTGCACCGTGACCCGCGTGCGCAGGTCGTTGAGCAGCAGCGTCTGCTGGGTCTCGGCCAGCCCGATCTCCCACGGCACGCCGGCCGAGACGACGGAGCTCAGCGGCGACGCGCCGGTGCCGCCGTCGTGGCCGGCGATGACGACATGGTCGGCGCCGCACTTGACGACGCCCGACGCGACGGTGCCGACGCCCATCTCTGCGACGAGCTTGACCGAGACCGAAGCGCCGGGGTTGCCGCAGCGGAGGTCGAAGATCAGCTGCTTGAGGTCCTCGATCGAGTAGATGTCGTGGTGCGGCGGCGGCGAGATCAGGCCGACGCCCGGCGTCGTGTGACGGACCGACCCGATGTACTTGTCGACCTTGTGCCCGGGCAGCTGACCCCCCTCGCCGGGCTTGGCGCCCTGGGCCATCTTGATCTGCAGCTGGTCGGCGTTGACGAGGTAGTGCGCCGTGACGCCGAACCGGCCGGACGCGACCTGCTTGATCGCCGACCGGCGGCGGTCGCCGTTGGCGTCGGGGGTGAACCGTCGCGGATCCTCGCCGCCCTCGCCGGTGTTGGACTTGCCGCCCAGCCGGTTCATCGCGATCGCGAGCGTCTCGTGCGCCTCGGTCGAGATCGACCCGAGCGACATCGCGCCCGTCGCGAACCGCTTGACGATCTCGCTGACCGGCTCGACCTCCTCGAGCGGGATCGGCTCGATCCCGTCGGTCCGGAACGTCATCAGGCCGCGGAGCGTCGCGCGACGGGTCGCCTCGCCGTTGGCGGCGTCGGCGAACGCCCGGTAGGAGGTGCGGGCCTCGTCGGCGTCGCGCTCCGGCGTGCTGCCGTCGGCCGACAGATCGCCCTTGCGCACGGCGTGTTGCAACAGCGAGATCGTCGTCGGGTTCCACATGTGGTGCTCGCCGTCGCGGCGCCACTTGTACAGGCCACCCACGGGCAGCAGGTCGTCGGACGTGGCCGGGCGACCGGTCCACCACGCGCGGGCGTGGCGGTCCAGGGCCTCCTGCGCGATGACGTCCAGGCCGATGCCGCCGATCCGCGACGCGGTGCCGGTGAAGTGCCGGTCGACGACGTCGGGCGCCAGGCCGACCGCCTCGAAGATCTGCGCACCGGTGTACGACGCGACGGTCGAGATCCCGATCTTGGAGATCGTCTTGAGCAGGCCCTTGCCGATCGCCTTGACGAGGTTGCGCTGGCCGGTCTCGGCGTCGTCGACGCCCGCGACCTCGCCCGCCTCGACGAGCTGGTCGACGGTGTCGAACATCAGGTAGGGGTTGATCGCCTGGGCGCCGTAGCCGAGCAGGGTGCAGAAGTGGTGGACCTCGCGCGGCTCGGCCGACTCGAGCACCAGCCCGCAGCGCAGCCGCACCCCTTCGCGGACGAGGTGGTGGTGGATCGCGGCGGTCGCCAGCAGCGACGGGATCGCGACGCGTCCCTCGTCCGCCTTGCGGTCCGACAGGATCAGGACGTTGCAGCCCTGGCGGACGACGTCGTAGGCCTCGTCGCAGGCGTTGGCGAGCCGGGCGCGCAGCCCCTCCGGGCCCTCCTCCGCCCCCCACGTGATGTCCAACGTGTACGAGCGGAAGACGCCGTGGTCGACCTGCCGCAGCGTCTCGAGCTCGTCGTTGCGCAGGATCGGCTGGTCGAGGACGAGCTGGTGCGCGTGCTCGGGCGTCTCGTCGAGCAGGTTGCCCTGGCCGCCGATCGCGGTCGAGAGCGACATCACGAGCTCCTCACGGATCGGGTCGATCGGCGGGTTCGTGACCTGGGCGAAGAGCTGCTTGAAGTAGCTGAACAGCGGCGGGCGCTGATCGGACAGGACCGCGAGCGCCGCGTCGTTGCCCATCGACCCGAGCGGCTCCTGGCCGGCGATCGCCATCGGTACCAGCAGCGTGCGCTGGTCCTCCTGGGTGTAGCCGAACGCCTGCTGGAGCTGCCGCAGGTGACGGCCGCTCTCGTGGACGGCGCGCCGGGGGGGCAGGTCGCCGAAGTGGACCGACTGCTCGCGGTGCCACGCCTCGTAGGGGCGCTGCATCGCGATCTGGCGCTTGACCTCCTCGTCCGCGACGACCCGGTGCTGCTCCAGGTCGACGAGGAAGAGCTTGCCCGGCGCCAGGCGCCCGAGCCGCTCGATGTTGGCCGGCTCCACCGACAACATGCCGGTCTCGGACCCGAGGATGATCCAGCCGTCCTTGGTCTCGATCCAGCGGCCGGGGCGCAGGCCGTTGCGGTCCAGGGTCGCGCCGACGATCCGCCCGTCGGTGAAGCACACCGCGGCGGGGCCGTCCCACGGCTCCATGAGCAGCGAGTGGTAGGCGTAGAACCCGACGAGCTCCGGCGGCAGGTCCGTGCGGTTGGCGAACGCCTCGGGGACGCACATCATCGCCGCGTGCGGCAGCGACCGGCCGGCGAGCATGAGCAGCTCGAGGACGTTGTCGAGCGTCGCCGAGTCCGATCCGCCGGGGCGGACGACGGGCTTGATCTTCTCGATGTCGCCACCGAACAGCGTCGACGCGAGCTGGGACTCGCGGGCGCGCATCCAGTTGATGTTGCCCATCAGCGTGTTGATCTCGCCGTTGTGGGCGATCACGCGGTTGGGGTGGGCACGGTCCCAGCTGGGGAACGTGTTGGTGGAGAACCGGGAGTGGACGAGCGCGAGTGCCGACGTGAACCGCTCGTCGCGCAGGTCGGGGTAGAACGCCGGCACCTGCGCCGAAAGGAGCATGCCCTTGTAGACGATCGTCCGCGACGAGAACGTGCTGACGTAGAGCTCGTGGGTCGCCAGCTCGCAGATCCGCCGGATGACGTAGAGCTTGCGCTCGAACGCCTCGACGTCGTGGTCGAACCCCGGTCCGGCCTCGACGAAGAGCTGGCGGACGGTCGGCTGCGCCGCGCGGGCGATGTGCCCGATCGCGTCGGGGTCGACGGGCACGTCGCGCCAGCCCAGCACGATCTGGCCCTCGGTGCGCACGTTGCGCTCGAGCATCTCCTCGATCAGCCGGCGGCGGGCGCCGTCGCGCGGGAGGAAGCACATGGCCACGGCGTACCGGCCCGGCTCCGGCAGCTCGAAGTCGACCTCGGCCCGGAAGAACGCGTGCGGGATCTGGACGAGGATGCCCGCACCGTCGCCGGTGCGTGAGTCGGATCCGGCGCCGCCACGGTGATCCATGCACTCCAGGGCCACCAGGGCCTTGGTGATCGTCTCGTGCGTCGGCACGTTGTCCAGACGGGCGACCATCGCCACGCCGCAGGCGTCATGCTCGTTTCGTGGGTCGTAGAGGCCGTGCGCCTCCGGGAGGTTCGTGAATGCGGTCATGTGAGGGCGTCGCTCCGCAGGGACCGGCAGATCCGGTAGCGGTGGCAGGCGGTTCCCGGGGCGAACCGAAAAGGATACAGGCCCGAGGCCGTCCACTCCATACCTGGTTCCGACCATCTCGATCGGACCGGCAGCCGGGCGATAGCGTGGGGCCCGTGCGTGTCCCGTCGTCCCCCGTCCGCCGGCGTGCCCTGTCGTCGATGCGGCTCCCCCCGGAGGTCTGGCGCGGCGTGTACGTGCGCGCGTTCCGTGCGTTCCAGGCCCAGAACATGACCGACCGGGCGGCGACGCTGGCCTACCACGCGATCCTGTCGATCGTCCCGACGCTGCTGGTCGCCGTGTCGCTCCTGACCCTGCTCGGGGCCGGCTCGCTGCCCGACCGGATCGCGGAGGAGTTCGCCGACCTCGTGCAGGACGAGGCCGGCAGCGCCAGCGCCAACGAGAGCGCCGCCGCCCTCCGCGACCTCGTCGCCGACGCGCTGGAGAAGGCCAAGGGCGGCGCGAGCATCGCCCTCGTGATCTCGGTGCTGCTGGCGGCCAACGGCGCGTCGGGGGCGTTCGCGGCCGCCGGCCGGGCGCTCAACGTCGTGCAGCACGTCGAGGAGTCGCGGGGGTTCGTCCGCCACAAGCTCGTCGACGTCGGCAACGCCACGCTCGTCATCGTGCTGCTCGCCGCGGCGGCGACGCTCGTCGTGGTGGGCGGCGGCATCGCCGAGTCGCTGTTCTCGTCGCTGGGCCTCGGCGACGCGGCCCGTACCGCCTGGTCGATCGTGCGGCTACCGGTCGCCGTGCTCGTCCTGCTCGTCGCGATCGGGCTCGTCTACCAGCGTGCCCCGGACATCCCGCGGAGGCGCCTCCGCCTGGTGAGCGCCGGGGCCATCACCGCGCTCGTGGCGTGGACGATCGGGACCCTGGCGTTCTCGCTCTACGTCACCATCGGCGGGTTCGGCAGCGCGTACGGTGCGCTCGGCGGCGCGGTCGTGCTGCTGTTCTGGCTGTGGCTCTCGTCCGCGACGTTCCTCTTCGGTGCCTCGGTCGACGCCGAGGCCGAGCGCACCCGCCTGCTCCGCGGCGGCGACCCCGCCGGACCCCCGGTGCTGGGCGTGATCCCGGACGACGAGGAGGACGAGGGCGAGGGCGGCTGACGGGCCGTCCGAGCCGTCGTCGGGCCTTCGGACGCGAACGGACGGGCCACGTGCCCTACGGGCGCGGGCCGATGGGCCTCACACCGACGGCGGGATGCGCTGTGCCCGGTCGACGGCGTCGACCACCTCGGCCCGCAGGCGGTCGCGGTCGGTCGGGCCGTAGGCGGCGAGGACCGGGCGGTCCGGGGCGGCCGAGAACGCGAACACCACCTGCACCTTGGGCGCACCGTGCTCCAGGGCCGCCAGGGCGTAGACGGCGCGCTGCAGGTGGTAGCCGTGCTCGACGACCTCGGCGGGGGTGACCCCGGGGTCGAGGCGGTTGGTCTTCCAGTCCACGACGGTCACCGTGTGGTCGGGATCGCGCAGCCACAGGTCGATGTAGCCCTGGACCAACGGCCGGTCCCCGTCGAGCTGGACGAGGATCGGCAACTCGACGGCACGCCGGCGCCGCTCACGGACGATCGCCCGGCCGGTCGGCCCGGACAGCAACGCGGCGACCGTCGTCGCGATCTCGTCGACCTCCACGTCGGACGGGCGAGCGTGGCGGTCGGCGGCCCCGATCGCACGCCGGACCGCATCGTGCGACGGCGGACGCACGTCGACCGGTCCCGAAACCGTCATGTGCCCGCCCGGAGGCGCCAACCGCTCCTCCAACAGGGCGTGCACGGCCACCCCGCGGGTGCGCGCATCGACGGACGGCGTCAGTCCGGCCATCCGTCCCGCCACCGTCGAGGCGGCCCCCGTCGGGCCGGGACCGACCGGCCCGGCCGAGCCATCCTCGACCCCGTCCCGCGCGGCGCCCTCGGGATCGACCGTCGCGTCGGGCAACCGGTCGCTCAGCGCCGAGAAGCTCGTCGGGCTCGGTAGCGGGTACCGGGCATCGGACGCGCCGTCCTCCACGTCCAGGTCGTCGTCCCGGTCGATCTCGTCCACGGGATCCGCACGATCGGCGGCGTCGTCCGGGATCACGCGCCGGGTCGTCCCCCCGTCGTCGGCCGTGAGCCGGCCGAGGACGGCGGCCGCAGCCGCACCCGCGACATCGGTCGGTGCGTCGGTGCCGGCGGGAGGCGCCCCCTCGCCCGCCACCGACTGCTCCGGCGGGGCGTCGGGGTCGATGACACGCAGCAGGACCGGCTCGGCCCGGCCG
>JBFWKS010000054.1:0-17156 GCA_050252545.1 Solirubrobacteraceae bacterium | reverse complement strand
GACGGGGTGGTCTGGTCGCGGTTCCGCACGGCCCCGGCGGCGCGCCACTACCACGAGGCGTACCCGCACGGACTGCTCGACCACACGCTCCGCGTCGCCGACGCCGTCGAGCGCCTGGCGCCGACGATCCCGGGCGTGGACCGTGACGTGGCGGTCGCCGGGGCGCTGCTGCACGACGTCGGCAAGTCCGAGTCGTACACGGACGATCCGGTCGAGCCCACGATGAGCGACCGGGGCCGGCTGGAGGGGCACATCGTCCTGGGGTACGAGATCGTGCGGCGCGCCGTCGACGCGATCGACGGGTTTCCCGAGGCGATCGCCCGCTCGCTGCGCCACGTCGTCCTGAGCCACCACGGCCGGCTGGAGTTCGGCAGCCCGGTCGTGCCCGCGACGCGGGAGGCGATGCTCGTCCATCACGTCGACGACCTTGCCGCGCGGATGGGGATCGTCGACCGGTTGGAGCGCACCGCCGGACCGGACGACCGCTGGAGCGCCTGGGACCGGGCGATCGGCGGGACCGTCCACCTGGGGCCCGCGCGGTAGGCGCGCGTCGCACCGTCCCTCCGGCGCCCGCACGTGGGGGCTCCGCAGGCGCTCCGCCGGGAGCTCGGCTCCCGCACCGCACGCGCTCGCGGCGCGGGTCGATCCGCGTTCGGTGCGCCCGATCCGCCGTGCGATGTGAACGCAACGTGAAGGTCGCGCGGTCCCGAGGTTTCCCGCACATTGCGGGAAACGATCGACCGATCGGCGACGCCGGCCCGCCGCGCCCGACGCCGGGCCGTAAGGTGTCCCCGGCACGATGGCCAAGGACACAGAGAAGCTGATCAGGCAGCTCTCGTTGATCTCGTACCTCATGGCGGAGCGGCGGCCCGTCACGGCGCTGGAGATCCGGCGCGACGTCGAGGGCTACAGCGGGATGAACGAGGACGCCTTCGCCCGTCGGTTCTACGCCGACCGGGCCGAGCTCGATTCGTTGGGCATCCAGCTGACCATCGAGCGGCCCGGCGACGGGTCGGCCGAGCAGGAGCACTACTCGCTGCGCAGCGAGAACTTCCACCTGCCGCCGATCGCGTTCACCGACGACGAGCTGGCGAGCCTGCAGCTGGCGCTCAACCTCCTCGACGGCGAGTTCGCCTACGCCGAGCCGCTGCGCCTGGCGCTGCAGCAGCTGTCCTGGGGTCGGCCGAGCCCGCTGCAGGGCGGCCCCGGCGTCGGATCGGGGACCGTCGGGCTCGGCGTCACGGCGAACGTCAGCGGCCGCGACCCGGCCCAGCGACTGACGAAGGTCGAGTCGGCGATCTTCCGCAACAAGACGATCACCTTCGAGTACCACTCGTTGCACCGCGACACCGTCGAGCCGCGCAAGGTCGACCCGTACCACCTGCTCTTCCGCGGCGGCCAGTTCTACCTGCTGGGTCGCGATCACGAGCGCGACGACCTGCGGGTCTTTCGGCTGTCGCGGATCCGCGACAAGGTCGCCTACGCGACGAAGGCCGAGCACGACTTCCGCCGCCCCGAGGACTTCGACCCGCGGCCCTACGGCGACCGCGCCGACTGGCAGATGTCCGACGCGATCGGCACGGCCCGGATCCGGATCGCCGAGCGGATCGCCTGGCAGGTCCAGCGCGCGCACGGCCGGCAGGGCACGTTCGTCCCGGTCGACCCCGACGCCGGCGAGACCGACGACGGCACGCTGCGCGGCGACATCGTCTTCGAGACCGAGTACGGCGTCGAGCGGGCGATCCTCGGCTGGGCGATGCGGATCGGCGAGCACGTCGAGATCCTCGAGCCGGCGTCGCTGCGCGCGGAGTACGCGCGTCGCGTCGCGCTCGTCCGCACCCGGCACGAAGGGCCGTTCGCGGTGGCAGACGGCCATCCCTACGTGGCGGAGGACGTGCCGGGCGCCACGGCCGCCCCCACCCGCGACGGCGTCATCCGTCCCGAGCGGTTCGCCCGGCTCGTCACGCTCGCGTCGATCCTCATCCAGGCCGGGCGTCGCCAGGAGCGCCCGGCGGTGGCCGACCTCCTCTCGCGGCTCAACCTCAGCGACTCGGAGCTGCGCGACGACATCAACGTGCTCAACGTCGTGAACTTCGGCGGCGGGTCCTACGTGCTCTACGCCGAGCTCACCGACGACGGCCACGTCGAGGTCGATCCGGAGCCCTACAGCGACCACTTCGCCCGTCCGGCGCGGCTGCTGCCGGTCGAGGCCAAGGCGCTGGTGGCCGCCGTCGACCTCATCGGCGACCACTTCCCGGCGGGGACGCTGGGCACCGTCCGCGCGAAGGTCGTCGCCGCCCTGGGCGAGGACCCGCTGGAGCACGGTCTGCAGGTGGCGCACGGCGGCGGCGACGATCGCGATCTGGCCCGGCTGGTGTCGGGGGCGATCGTCGAGCGGCGGATGCTGCGCCTGCACTACTACAAGCCCAACGAGGACGAGTTCACCGAGCGCCGCGTCGAGCCCTACGCGCTGATCAACGGCCGCGAGGGCTGGTACGTGGCGACGTACGACCCGCAGCGCGAGGACGTGCGCCACTTCCGCCTCGACCGGATCCGCGACGCCGAGGTCCTGGACGAGCGGTTCGAGCGCCGTCCCGAGGTCGACCCCGCCGCCGACGTCGCGGGATGGCCGCGGACCGGGGAGCTGCCGGCCAGCCGGTCCGCGCGGGTGTGGGTGAGTCCGGATCGCGCCCGCTGGGAGCGCGAGCGGCGCCAGGTGGCCGAGGAGCTCGCCGACGGGGCGCTCGTCATCGAGATCGCCTTCGCGGGGGTCGACTGGCTCGTGCGCGAGGTCCTCACCGAGATCGGCGACCTCGTCGTGCTGGAGCCGGCCGACGCTCGGGAGGCCGTCGCGGCCGCCGCGACCGGCCTGCTGGCCGAGGCCTGACCGGAGATCGGGTGGCGGCGACGGCCACGGGCCCCGCCGCGGCGGGGCCCGTCCTTCGCGGAGCCGGTCTCGTCGGGCCCTGGGTCGGGAGGCACCTCCCGACCCGGAGCCGGATCAGCCGGGGAGCTGGTCGAGCTGCTGACGGATCGTGTCGAACGCCGTCTTCAGCTGCTCGGAGCTCTGCGCGAACTGCGCCTTGGCCTCGTCCGGCAGGCCGGAGCCCTCGACGTCGTCCAGCAGCGCCTCGGTGTCCTTCTCGAACTCGTCGAAGAACTTCGTGGCCTCCGACTTGGCGTTGCCGGGGTCGGACGCGAGCTTGGTCCCCAGCTCCTGGCTGCGCTTGGACCACTTCTCCTGGTACTCGGTCATGCGCTCTTGGAGCTCGGCGTCGACGCCGGCGACGTCCGCTCCGGGAGTCGCTCCGCCATCGTCGACCGCGGTGGTGTCGGTCGTGGTGTCGGCGGACACCGTGTCGGCGGCGGTCGTGGGCGCGGACGCGGTCGGGGTGTCCTCGTCGTCGCCGCAGGCGGCGAGGCCCAGCGTCGCGACGAGCATGGCGGGGAGCGCGAAGGCGCGGATGGACGGCATGGTGTGGTGTTCTCCTGTGGTGGTGGGTTCGGGACCGGGGCCCGACGGGCGGGCCCGGTAGGGGGTGCGCTCAGCAGCTGACCTGCAGGTGGAACGGGCGGTCGGTGGCCGCGTTGGCGTTGCTCCAGGTGCGGACGAAGATCCCGTTGGGATTGCCACCGCGACGGACCGCCGACGCGTCGCCCTGCACCGCCACCGTGGCCTCGCCGCCCTGGGACACGACGTAGGCGCAGTCCTGCACGTTGCGGTTGAAGACGACCTCGTACTGGCCGGCGGCGAGCCTGGTCGACGAGACGACCTGCGAGCCACGGGCGGCGGTGCCGGTCGCGCGGACGACGGCCCAGACGTTGATCCCCGGATCACCCTTGTCCCCCTTCGCACCCGGCGTGCCCTGCGGGCCCTGGGGTCCGGCCGGTCCGGCGGGGAGCTCCCCGGACCCGAAGTCCTGGGCCAGGAGCGAGCCGTCCTTGACCTTGCTCGACGTCACCGCGTTGGAGCGGATCTTGCTGTTGGTGATCGCCTTGGACTTGATGTCGCTGTTGGCGACGCCGGACTTCTTGATCTGCTTGGTGCCGACGCTGTTGGACGGCAGGCTCACGGCGGCGTAGCTCGTGCCGCCGAGCGCGATGAAGATCGCGGCGCCGGCCATCAGGTGGGAGCTGCCGATCCGGCGGCGGCGCGGGGCGATGTCCTGGTCCTGCTCGGTGGTGTGGTGCTTGGTGAACATGGTGATCTCCTCGGGTGGTTGGGCGGAGTGGGTGGTCCCGCTCCTTCGATGAGGGGAGAATCGCCTCGTCGGGGCTCCGGATCCGCGCTGTCGGTCACCGTCCGGATGCGTCACCCGTCACGTCCGGGTCCGGGGTGCGTCAGGGGTCACGTTCGGCTGCGTCGGGGTGCGCCCCGCCACCCGGAGCACCGCCCGTCCGGGCGGGGCGGTGGCCGGCGCGCCCGCTCGGACCGCCACCTCGCCGGGCGCCCGCCCGCGGCGAGGTACCGTCTGGCCATGACGCGACGCGACCAGATCACGATGAGCGAGGCCGAGGCCCTGGCTTTCCTCGACGAGGAGCGCACGGTCGTGTGCGCCACCAACGGCGTGCGGGGCTGGCCGCACCTCATGCCGCTGTGGTTCGTCGTCCGCGACGGCACGATCTGGGCGTGGACGTTCGCCAAGTCGCAGAAGGTCAAGAACCTCGAGCGCGACCCGCGCGTGACCCTGCAGGTCGAGGCGGGCGAGACCTACCCCGAGCTGCGCGGCGTGATGCTGGAGTGCGAGGTGCGGCTGCACCACGACATCGACGACGTCTCGGCGCTGGGCCAGGAGATCTTCCGGCGCTACACCCCGCCGGAGGGCGGCGGCGACCTGGACGCGCTGACGATCGACGTCGTCCGCAAGCAGGCCTTCAAGCGCGTGGCGATGGAGTTCGTGGAGGTTCGTCGGTCGACCTGGGATCACCGCAAGCTCGGGGCCGGGGTCTACTGACGACCGCCGGGAGCTCCGGCCGCCGTGCCGGCGGGGTCGCCCGTCGACCGCGGGACGTCGGCGTCGCCGGGCGCCGGGTCGGGTCGGGCCAGATACCCTCTGCGCGCGATGAGCGATCTCAAGGGCCTGATCCTTTCGGGCGGGCGTGGCACGCGCCTGCGGCCGATCACCCACACGAGCGCCAAGCAGCTGGTGCCGGTGGCCAACGAGCCGGTGCTCTTCTACGGCATCCGCTCGATGGTCGCCGCGGGCGTCACCGAGATCGGGATCATCCTCAACCCCGAGACCGGCGGCGAGATCCGTGAGGTCGCCGGTGACGGGTCGCGGTTCGGAGACGGCGTGTCGATCACCTACATCGAGCAGGCGTCCCCGGACGGTCTGGCGCACGCGGTCCTCACCGCCGAGCCGTTCCTCGGTGACAGCCCGTTCGTCATGTACCTGGGCGACAACCTGCTGCAGGGCGGCATCACCGGGCTCGTGCAGGAGTTCCGCGAGAAGGCGCCGGCCGCGATGATCCTGCTGCAGCCGGTCGACGATCCCACGTCCTACGGCGTGGCGGAGCTCACCGATGGGCGCGTCACGCGGCTGGTCGAGAAGCCCAAGGAGCCCAAGAGCGATCTGGCGCTCGTCGGCGTCTACCTCTTCACGCCGCGGATCCTCGAGGCGGCGAAGGCGATCGAGCCGTCCCCCCGCGGCGAGCTGGAGATCACCGACGCGATCCAGTGGGTCGTCGACCAGGGCGACCGGGTCGAGCCGCACGTCGTGCACGGCTGGTGGAAGGACACCGGCAAGCTCGCCGACATGCTCGAGGCCAACCGCCTGATCCTCGACACGATCGAGCGACGCGTGGAGGGCACGATCGACGAGGGATCCGAGGTGTCGGGCCGCGTCGTGATCGAGCCGGGCGCCACGATCGAGCGGTCGGTGGTGCGCGGTCCGGTCGTGATCGGTGCCGGGGCCGTCATTCGCGACAGCTACGTCGGGCCGTACAGCTCGATCGCCGCCGGCGGGGTGGTCGAGCGATCCGAGGTCGAGCACTCGATCCTGCTGGAGCGGGCGCAGCTGATCGGCCTGGAGGGCCGGATCGAGTCGTCGCTCCTGGGACGCGACGTCACGGTGCGCCGCGGGGAGCGCACGCCCCGCGCCTACCGGTTCATGGTCGGCGACAACAGCGAGATCGAGATCCTCTGATGCCCGGCACGGCACGGTCGGCCAGCGACGGACGGGACGCCTGATGGGATTCGTGCGCCACCGCGAGATCCAGCGCCTGGGGCCGAACATGGTGATCCGTCCCAACGCCGGTGCGCTCGACCGCGACGAGGTCGACGTCGACGACCCGGCCGAGGCTCGCCGGCGGATGGTCGTCGTCGGAGCGCTCGGGATGCTCGGGCACCGCGTCGCCGACGTCGCCCGCGTCCACGGCTGGGACGTCGTCGCGATCGACCGGCCCGACATCGACATCACCGACCTGCACGGCACGACGCTCACCCTGGAGCGGCTGTCGCCGACGGTGGTCGTCAACTGCGCGGCGTTCACCGACGTCGACGGGGCCGAGGAGCAGGAGGACGCCGCCCTGGCCGTCAACGGCACCGGCGCCGGCAACCTGGCGCGCGCCACCGCGGCGCTGGGCGTGCGGTTGATCCACGTGTCGACCGACTACGTGCTGCCCGGGGACGCGAACGAGCCCTACCCCGAGGACGCCGTCACCGGCCCGACCAACGCCTACGGCCGCACGAAGCTCGTCGGGGAGCAGGAGGTCGCCGAGCACAACCCGGACCACCTGATCTGCCGCACGGCGTGGCTCTTCGGCGAGGGCGGCCCGAACTTCATCGACACGATGGTCCGGCTGGCCGAGGACCGCGACGAGGTGACGGTCGTGGACGACCAGACCGGGTCGCCGACCTGGACCGGTCATCTGGCCCCGGCGCTCGTCCGGGCCGCGGGCTCGGAAGCCCGCGGGATCGCCCACGCCGTCGGCGCCGGCCAGGTCACCTGGTGCGGCCTGGCGGCCGAGACGTTCTCGCTCATCGGATCGTCCACGGTCGCCACGCCGGTGACGAGCGACGCCTTTCCCCGTCCTGCGTCGCGGCCCGCGTGGAGCGTGCTGGCGAGCACGAGATCCGACGTGCCCCGGCTGCCCGACTGGCGCGAGGGTGTGCGCGCGCACCTGGCCGAGGCCGGACGGTTGCGTCAGACGGCCTGACGCGCAGATCGTCCGTCGGGCTCTCGGCTCCGATCAGCGCTCGTCCGGCGACACCGCGCGGGTGTCGGCGGGCGGGAGGCGCCCGGCCCGCAGATCGGACGCGATCGCGTCCATCCGCCTGGTCGATCCGCGCCATCCACGGACCGAGGACAGGTAGCGCGACGACCACGCGTCGGGGAGCCACGACGGTCGCTCCGCCGTGCGCACGCTCGCCTCGATCGTCCACGGCACCGGGGCCACCATCCGCAGCAGAACGACGACCGGCAGCAGCACGATCAGGAGCAGCAGCTCGGCGAGCAGGATCGTGAGCACGACGAGGGCCGGGATCGCAAGGATCAGCGCGATCACGCCGATCACCATGCTGATCGGGTCGTCGCCCAGGTGACCGACGTCGATGGGCCCGTCCGGAACGTCGCGGATCCGTCGCCGCCACGGCAGCCACCGTCGGCGGACCTTCCACGCCTGACCCTGCGGATCGGTGATGGGCACGGGGCGAAACGGTGACAGGTCGTGAGGGCCGGGGCCGCGGACGCCGTACGCGCCGGCTGCGTGCGCCGCACCTGCACCCGCCACCCGGGTGAACCGCTGGCACAATCGGCCCCGCCGGGCGTACGGACGCCTATGCTGGCTCGGTCTGGCGGCCTCCCGCGGCCGCCGGCCCGTTCCCCCAGGAGTTGATGCCGATGCAGTCCATGTCCCCGAGACGCGCCCCATGGGTGTCGTTCATCGTCGCCGTGATTGCGGCGCTCGCCTTCACGAGCCCAGCATCAGCGGCGCCGCCGACCACGGGGTACACCTGTGAGACCAAGGGCCTCACCGGCAGTCTCCTGGGCATTCCTCTGCCGCTCGAGGCGCTCTCGCTCGTCGGATCGGGCGACATCGGGGAGCCGTGCGTCGACGACGAGACGGGTCCGCTGAACCAGATCCTCGCCATCCTCAACCCGCTGGGCATCAACCTCGACGCGCTGCACGGCGAGACGAGCAACCAGCCCACGCGTGGCGTCTCGGAGCAGGAGCCGGTGGCCCGCACCGAGGTCACCGATCTGGGCGTCGGCCTGACGATCCTGACGGTCCCGCTGGCCGGCATCCTGCAGGTGGACGCGATCGAGTCCCGCGCCGCGGCGCGCTGCGTCGCCGGCGTCCAGACGCTGGAGTCGTCCTACAACGTGGACGGCGTCAGCATCCTGGGTGGGGCTCCGATCCTCAACCTCACCGAGCCGGTCGAGGTCATCAGCGACGCGCTGAACCTGCCGCTCGTGCAGCTCATCGTACGTCTGTACCCGGGCGAGGAGGTCAAGACCGCTGACAGCGTCACGCGCCGCGCGCTCCGCGTCGAGGTCGTGACGAGGAGCCTCGGCGTCGAGACGCCCGCCGTCGAGCTCACGGTCGGCGAGTCGCGCGTCGACGTCCACGGCACCCCGTGCGACCCGGCCACCGCCCCCACGCTCGGCGTGCCGGATGCGATCGATCGCGTGATCGGCGCCGACGTCACCGCCCCGGAGGGCACGACGATCACGGCCTGCGAGTTCACCATCACGCCTGACGGCGGCACCGCGCAGACGCTCGCCGGCACCTACGCCGGCGGCCGTTGCACGGCACCGCTCCCGGCTGCGGACTTCCCGGTCGGGGACTACAGCGCCACCGTGTCGGCCACGACGGCCACGGGCGGCACCGGCACGAGCGGTCCGGGCACCTTCACCCTCGGCGGTCCCACCGTCGGGACCCCGGCGATCGAGGGCGGCCAGGTCGTCGTCCCGGTCGGCCCCGGCGACGGCGGGACCGTCACCGGATGCACGATCACGATCACGCCCAAGGGCGGTGGCGCTGCGATCCCGTTGACGGCGACCTACGACTCGATCACGGGTCGGTGCGTGGCGGACCTGCCCGCGGACCTGGATCCGGGTGACTACGACGTCGACACCGAGGTGACCGACTCCAACGGCGACTCGGGGACCGGCACCGGTGAGATCACCATCCCCGCCGGCCCGGTCGCGCCCGAGCTCGGCACGCCCGTCCGCGACGGCGACCGCGTCGTCGTGCCGGTGACGCCCGGAACCGGTGGCGTCCTGACCTGCGAGATCACCGTCAAGGACTCCGGCGACGCTGATGTGGCGGTGACCGGCGTGACGTACGACCCCGTCCGCGGTGCGTGCGTGGGGGACCTTCCCGCTGACATCGCTCCGGGTGACTACGGCGTCGACGCGAAGGTGAGCGACGGTACCCTGGAGGACACCGCGGCCGGCACGATCACGGTGCCGGCACCGGCGGACGGTCCGACCGTCGGCGATCCGGAGATCGAGGACGGCAAGGTCGTCGTGCCGGTGACGCCGGGCGACGGTGCGACCGTCGAGGCGTGCGAGATCACCGTGACGCCTGCGGGCGGCGGAGATCCGGTCCCGGTCACCGACGTGCGCTACGACGCGGACACGGAGTCCTGCGTCGGCACGCTGCCCGACGACCTGGCACCCGGTGACTACGACGTCGACACCAAGGTCACCGACTCCAACGGTGATGAGGCGACCGGCAGCGGCACGATCACCATCCCGGCCGTCCCGGTCAAGCCGGACATCGCCGTGGGCACGCCGATCGCCATCGAGCGCGCGGTCGGTGCGCCGGTCGAGGTGCCCGCGGGTGTCACGGTCGCGTCCTGCACGGTGGCGGTCACTCCGCGCGGTGGCGGCGCCGAGATCACGGTCGACGGAACGTTCACGGACGGTTGGTGCGTCGCCTACCTGGCGCCCGCGCAGTTCCCGGACGGTGAGTACGACATCGTCGTGCGCGTGACCGACGCGGATGATCGCGAGTTCACCGGCGCCGGTCCGGTGACCGTGGCGTCGTTCGTCGCGCCGGCCCCGACCCCCACGCCGACCCCGATCCCGACACCCACGCCGGATCCCGGCGCGGGTGTCGCCGGCGCGGCCCTGCAGTGCGAGTCGCGCCAGGTCGTCCTGACCGACGTGCGGCGCTCCGGCAGCAGGGTCCGCCTGGCGGGTGCGGCCGACCGGGCGCACATCGGCAAGACGGTGCAGCTGCGGTTCCTCGCCACCGGCAAGGTCGTGGCGCGGGCCAAGGTCGGCAAGGACGGGCTGTTCTCGGCCACCGCGAAGCGGCCCGCCAAGCGCTACCTGCGCTCGTCGTCCAAGACCCGGTACCAGGCGCGGGTGGCCGGCAAGAGCAGCAAGGCGCTGCGGTTGGTCCGTCGCATGAACTTCACGTCCGTGCGACGCACCGGCAACCGGATCCGGTTCAAGGGACGCGCGTCCGCCCCGCGGATCACGTCCCGTCAGACCGTCGTGCTCAAGCGGCGCGTCGGCTGCGGCAGCTGGAAGACGATCGGCCGGGTCAAGCTGACGTCGTCGGGCCGGTTCACGAAGACCGTCGCCGACGGTCAGGGTGACCAGGCGGCCGCCTACCGTGCCGACACGCGCGTGCGGGCACAGAGCCGCAAGCGCTCGGCCGTCCGCACGTACACGCTGCCGCGGTACGTGGCCGCGCGCTGAGCGTCGTCCGCGTCGGGCCGTCATGGCTCGACGCGGACGGTGGCCGGATCGACGCCGCGCGGCCTCGTCGACCCAGGCCCGTCGCAGGATCGCACGGTGCCGGTCCCGCCCCGCGCCCGGCCAGCTGGTCCGGTACGGGTCGGTCCGGGTACCCTCGACGGTATGAAGCTCCTCGTCTGCGGCGGTGCCGGGTTCATCGGCTCGGCCTTCGTCCACCAGCGCGTCGCCGCCGGTGACGAAGTCCGCGTGCTCGACGCGCTGACCTACGCCGGACGCGAGGAGAACGTCGACGGGCTCGACGTCGAGCTCGTCATCGGCCGGATCGAGGACCCGCGCGCCGTCAAGCAGGCGGCGGCCGGTGTCGACGCGATCGTGAACTTCGCGGCCGAGACCCACGTCGACCGGTCGATCCTCGACGGCCAGGCGTTCGTCCTGACCAACAGCCTCGGGACGTTCACGCTCGTCGAGGAGGCCCGCGGACGCGACGTCCGCTTCCTCCAGGTCTCCACCGACGAGGTGTACGGGTCGATCCGCGAGGGCGCGTTCACCGAGGAGCACCCGCTCGAGCCGTCGTCGCCGTACAGCGCGTCGAAGGCCGGGGCCGACCTGATGGTGCTCGCGTCGCACCACACCTACGGGCAGGACGTCGTGATCGCCCGCGGATCCAACTGCTACGGCCCGCGGCAGTTCCCCGAGAAGCTCATCCCCGTGATGACGCTCAACGCCGCGCACGGTGGCCCGCTGCCGGTCTACGGCAACGGGCGTCAGATCCGCACCTGGCTGCACGTCGACGACTTCGCTTCCGGCATCCACGCCACGCTCCTCCACGGGGCGGCCGGTCAGGCGTACAACGTGGGTGGGGCCAAGGAGAAGCTCAACATCGACGTCGTCCGCCGGATCCTCGCGCTGACCGGCGCGTCGGAGGCGCAGATCAAGCACGTCGAGGATCGGCTCGGTCACGACTTCCGTTACGCGCTCGCCTCCGACAAGCTGCGGGCCGTGTCCGGCTGGGCGCCGCGGATGGACTTCGACGACGGCGGCCTGGAGTCGACCGTCAACTGGTACCTCGATCATCCGCACTGGTGGCGGCCCCTCGTCGACACCGACGAGTACCGCGGCTACTACCGTCGCGTCTACGGCCGCGAGCCGGACTTCGCGCCCGCGGGGGTCTGAGCGGCAGCGGTGGCCGGTCCGCGGGGCCCGGTGCGCGGGTACGCCCGGCGGATCCGCCGACGGAGCACGCACGCCAGCGGGTCGGACACGCCCGGCGCCCGGCGGTGACGTGCGTGCGGCCCGATGCGGGCCGCGCGAGGGTCAGCTGTCCTTGATCGGCCGGCCGACGGTGGTCGAGTCGACCTTCCACGTGCGACTCTCGAGCACGAGCTCGACCGTGTCGATCCGCTTGGAGTCGTTCGCCACCTTGATCTCGCCCTTGACGGTCGCCTCCTTGGCTCCCGGTGCGAGGTCGATCGTCTGGATGTCGAGGACGACGGGGTCGCCGTCCCGCAGCGCCTTGCGGACCGTCGTCAGGCAGGCGTCCCCGGTGCCGAGCTTCTCGAGCAGCCGCTTGGACAGCAGCTCCCGACAGACCTTGCCGGCGCCGTTGTCGTCATCGCGCTCGTCGATCGCAGCGTCGTCCAGGGCCCGGACGGTCGCGGCGACGCGGCCCTTCTCACCGGTGAACTCCTTCTCGTCCACGCCGGTCTGAGCGGCGCAGCCGGTGATGGCGAGCGTGGCGACGGCGACGGTGGCGGCCCAGAGCGCGGGGCGGAGAGCGGCGGGGGTCACGGGAGCGAACGGTACCGTAGCCCCGGTGGATCCGGCCTCCGCAGCGCTCGACGCCCACCAGCGCGCGGTCGCGGCCTGCACCGCATGTCCGCGCCTCGTGGCCTGGCGCGAGGAGGTCGCGATCGTCAAGCGGGCCGCGTTCCGTGACGAGGAGTACTGGGGACGACCGGTCCGCGGCCTCGGCGACCCAGGGGCCCGGGTCCTCATCGTCGGCCTGGCGCCCGCCGCGCACGGCGCCAACCGCACCGGCCGGATGTTCACCGGGGACCGGTCGGGCGACTTCCTCTACGCGGCGCTGCACCGGACGGGATTCGCCAACCAGCCGACGTCGATCCATCCCGGGGACGGCCTGCGCCTGAACGAGTGCTGGATCACCGCCATCGTCCGTTGTGCTCCGCCGGCCAACAAGCCGACGACCGAGGAGCGCGACACCTGCCTGCCGTGGACCGTCGCCGAGCTCGATCTGCTGCCCGCCGTGGACACCCTCGTCTGCCTGGGCGCATTCGCCTGGAACGGCGCGCTGCGCCTGCTCGCGGCGCACGGCACCGATGTCCCGCGGCCGCGACCGAAGTTCGGCCACGGTGCCGAGGCGCGCATCGGTCGGTACCGCCTGATCGGCACGTTCCACCCGAGCCAGCACAACACGTTCACCGGCCGGCTCACCCCGCCGATGCTCGACGACGTCCTGCTCCGGGCACGGGAGATGGCACGGCTCGGGGCACCCTGACGCCGGACGGGCGTGGAGCCGACCGCGCTCAGATCTCGGGGCAGGTCTTGGGCATCGCGGGCCAGCGGGACGCCGGCAGTGCGCGCTCCAGCGCCTTCGCCATCGAGGTGAGCCGCGGCGTGACGGCCTCGAGTCCGCCGTCCGCCTGGGCGGCGATCGCCACGACGATGCCGTTGGAGCCCTTACGGAGCACGCCGTACTGGACGGCGACGTAGCGACCCCCGGACTCGGGCCCCCAACCGCCCTTGAACCCGACCTTGGCGTCCCACGGCGGCGACCCGAGGCCCCACCGCTGCGATCCGTCGACGTCGCGCATCAGGCCGACGACGAACCGCGTGTCGGCGTTGGACAGCACGCAACTGCCGGCGAGTCCGCCGTAGAACCGCACCCCGTCGGTCAGGCGCAGGCTGGTCTGGCCGAACGTCGTGAACGACTCGCGGCGCTCGCGGTTGACGCGGATCGCCTTGCCCGCACCGGCGCGCAGGGCCGTCTCGACCTCACGCGACGCGCCGTCGACCCCACCGAACCGGCCCTCGAGCTCGCCGAACAGCGAGATCGCCGCGGCGTTGTCCGACGCGGTCAGCGCACGTCGTGCCCACGTCCGCTCCTGGCTCGTCGGGCTGCGCGAGCCTCCGAGGCGACCAGATCGCCTGGCGCGCAGCACCGCCGCCAGCACGGCGGGCTTCGACGTGCTCCAGGCGTGGGTCGTCTGCAGGCTCCCTGCCTGCACGACCGTGCCCGGACCGAGCGTCCCGACCGCGACGCCGGTTCCCGACCCCCCCGCCTTCGCGGCCGCGTCGGCGGCGCGTTGCAGGGTCCGGCGGGGGGAGCCGCTGCGTGCGGTCGACGGCTTCCCGGCGGTGGTCGTCGGCGCCGCGGTGTCGGGATCGTCCTCCGGCGTGCCGGCCGGAACCTCGGGCTCGGCGTCCGGATCGGTGTAGGTGTACGTCGTGGGCGGCTCGCCGTTCGGGGTGACGGCGGCCGGCCCGGTCGACGCCTGCTCCTGCGGGTCGTCGTCGCGCGTGGCCGACCCGATCGCGAACGCGGCCACGAGCAGGGCGACGAGCCCGGCTACGAGCAGGACCCGGCGGGTGGAGGCGGGCGATCGCATTGCGCGAGGGTAGCGCCGTGATGGGGGGTGGGCGACCCCCGGGCGGGCGAGCGGCTCGCCCCCAGGGACCGGGCGCGCCCGGTCGATCGGCGTCGCGGGACCCGCGAGGCGTGCGATGACCTCGGGCTGCGGTCCAGGGTCGCGTTCGCGCGTCGCGGTCAGGCAGCCCGGGTGAGCCGCGCGACGAGGTCCGACCAGCCCTGACGCAGGCGCTCGACCGGCATGCCCAGCGTCCGGTGCTGGTGCACGACGAGGCCGGCGTCGAGCGTGCCCAGCAGCGCCTCGGTGAGCAGCGGGACGTCGCCGTCGACGCCGATATCCCGCAGCAGCAGCGCGACGTGGGTGGCGCTCGCGGTGCGGCTGGGATGCACGTAGCGGTCGCGGTCGTCGGCGTCCGCGGCGCGCAGCAGGTCGCCGTGCAGCAGGACGACGTCGAGCCGGGCATGGCCGAACGCGACGAGCCGCTCCCGGGGATCGGCGCCGGGCCCCAGCGGCGGCGGACCCGTGAGGAACCGGTCCTGCAGGTCGGACTCGGTGTGGTTCAGCAGCGCCCGGATCAGTCCGGTGCGGTCGCCGAAGCGACGGAAGACCGTGCCCTTGCCGACCTGGGCGGCGCAGGCGACCGCCTCCATCGTCATGCCGTCGATCCCCTGCTCGGCCACGAGGCGGCGTGCCTCCTCGAGCAGGCGCCGCCGGTTGCGGGCAGCGTCGGCGCGCTCCGTCCCGGGACCGCCCGCCGGTCCGGCCATCGGGAGTGACGTCGCCGGCAACACGGTCAGCGGGGATGTGCGAGAGGGCGCCACGCACCGATCATAGCCCACGATGCCGCAAATGGACCGTGGTCCGATTGTGTGATACACCTCTTAATACGGACCTTGGTCCGGTTCATCGCGTCGTTCGGGCCCGCCGCCCGGGCGTCCTCGCCCACACCCCCGCGAAAGGCCTCTCATGACCGTCACCATCCTCGGCATCCCCGGCAGCCTCCGTGCCGCATCCCACAACCGTCAGGTCCTCGAGGTGGCGGCCGCCAACGCCCCCGACGGCGTCGAGCTGCGTCTGTTCGAGGGTCTCGCCGACGTCCCTCACTACAACGAGGACGTCGACGGAGGGGACGTCCCCGCCGCCGCGGTCGCGCTGCGCGACGCCGTGGCCGGCGTCGACGCGGTCCTCATCGCCACGCCCGAGTTCAACGGCACGATCCCGGGGGCGCTCAAGGACGCCATCGACTGGCTGTCGCGACCGTACGGTCAGGGCGCCATCCAGGACAAGCCGGTCGCGGTGATCGGCACCGCCTTCGGTCAGTACGGCGGCGTGTGGGCGCAGGACGAGGCCCGCAAGGCCCTGGGCATCGCCGGTGGTGCGGTCGTCGACACCGTCAAGGTCGCGGTCCCGGAGTCGGTCGTGCGCTTCGCCGAGATCCATCCGGCCGACGACGCCGAGGTCGTCGGGCAGGTCTCCGACGCGGTGCGGGCGCTGGCCGACGCGGTCGGGACGCCGGTCGCCGCCTGATCGGCAGCGAGGAGCCGGGCCCACGTCGAACCCCGCCGGGCGCTCGAACGTCTGTTCGCTCCCGTAAGGTCGGTGAGCCGTGGCCCTCGACGCCTTCACTCCCCGGGTCCGTGACTGGTTCGTTCGGGCGTTCGCCGCGCCGACGGCGGTCCAGGAGCAGGCGTGGCCGCTGATCTCCGCCGGCGAGCACGTCCTGATCTCCGCCCCGACCGGGTCGGGCAAGACCCTGGCGGCGTTCCTCTGGGGGCTGGACCGACTGGCCGCCGCGCCGCTGCCCGACGGCGAGCGGCGCGTGCGGCTGCTGTACGTCTCGCCGCTGAAGGCGCTGAGCCACGACGTCGAGCGCAACCTGCGCGCGCCGCTGCGGGGGATCGCGGTCGGCGGGGCGACGGAAGGCGCGCCGCCCGGTGGGTCGCCCGGCAGCGGAACGGCGGAGCGAGCCGAGGGGGCGGACCGTCCGACGGCCGATCACCCGGCCGCTCCCGACATCCACGTCGCGCTGCGCACCGGCGACACCCCGCAGCGGGAGCGGCAGGCGATGCGGCGCAAGCCGCCCGACGTCCTCATCACGACGCCCGAGTCGCTGTACCTCATGCTCACCTCGGGCGCCCGGCAGATCCTGTCGGGGGTCGAGACGGTGATCGTCGACGAGATCCACGCCGTCGCGGGCACCAAGCGCGGGACGCACCTGGCGCTGACCCTGGAACGGCTGGCGGACCTGCGGCGGCGGGCGTGGCGCGGCGAGCTGGCGGACGGCGACGGTCCGCCGCTGCTGCCGGAAGGCGGGTTCGCCGGGTCGTGGGCGGGCGAGGACGTCCAGCGGATCGGGCTGTCGGCGACCCAGAACCCGCTGGAGGAGATCGGCCGGTTCCTCGTCGGTCCGCGGCGCCGCTGTCGGATCGTCGACACCGGCGAGCGCAAGCAGATGGACCTGCGGATCCAGGTCCCGGTCGAGTCGATGGTCGAGCTGGACTCCGTCGTCGCCCCGGTCGGCGGGTCACCCGGCCCCCCGGCGGCGGGCGACGATGTGGTGGCCCGGACCGGGACCGACGCCGGCCACGGGACCGACGGCACCCGTTCGCCCCCGCCCGAGCCCGACCCGCTGGAGCCGGTCACCGGCGGCGAGGCCACGCGCAACTCGATCTGGCCGGCGATGTACCCGGAGATCCTCGATCTGGTCGAGGAGCACCGATCGACGATCGTCTTCGTCAACTCGCGCCGCTCGGCCGAGCGGCTGGCGCTGCGGCTCAACGAGCTGGCCGAACGGCGCGCGCTCGACCGCGAGGCCGCGGCCGCAGGAGGGGCGACGGCGGGGCTGCCAGGGACCGCCGGCCTGGGCGGCCCGACCCGTGATCCCGACGCG
>JBFWKS010000053.1:0-17341 GCA_050252545.1 Solirubrobacteraceae bacterium | reverse complement strand
CGGCCGGGTGCTCGCGGTCGACGGCCGGGCGCTCGTGCGGGACCCGACACGCGACGACGGCGCGCCGTGGCGCCTGCCGCTCCCGGGGCCGGACGGCGGCCCCGTGTTGCTGCCCGACGGGCGCGAAGGCCGCGTCGAGCCGGTCGGCGACGACGGGTACCTCGTCTACGCCCCGGCCCGGCCCGGCGCCGCCCGGCCGGCGGTGGCCGCCGAGCTGCTGGGCACGACGAGCCCCCGCGCCCGGCTCGGCGGACCGACACCGCCGGACGTGCGGCCGGTCAGCCGCGGTCACGCCGAGATCCTCGCCCTGCTGACCGTGCACCCGGAGGGCCTGACCGCCGACGGCCTGGCAGCGCTGCTCCACGGTGACGCCGCCAACCCGACGACGGCGCGCGCGGCCTGCTCGCGCCTGCGGTCGCGCCTGCCGGGCGTGCTGTTGACCCGGCCCTACCGTCTGGCGCCCGGCGTGACGAGCGACCTGTCCGAGGTCCGTCGGCACCTGGCGGTGGGGGCGCTGCGCGACGCCGTCGACGCCTACGGCGGCCCGCTGCTGCCCGACAGCGTCGCGCCCGGCGTCGTCGCGCTGGCCGAGGACCTGCACGCCGAGCTCCGCGGGGCGCTGCTGGAGGCCGGCGACGCGGACGCCCTCGCCGCCTGGTGCGCCCGTCCCCACGGTGCGGGCGACCTGCGCGCCGCCGAGACGCTCGTCGGCGTCCTCCCCCCGGGTGACCCCCGCCGCGGGGTCGCCGCGGGGCGCGCGCAGGCGCTGCGCCGGCGCCTGGGACTGGCACCCACGGGGCTGCTGCAGCCTGCAAAGTGAGAGGTAGAACCTCTCACTATCTGGCATGATCGCGGCGTGACCGCGATCGACCCTCGCACCCCGATCATCGTCGGCGTCGGCCAGGTGACCTACCGCCGCGGCTCCGACCCGGGCAGCCCGCTCGACCTCATGGTCGAGGCGTCGCGGCTGGCCGCCGACGACGCAGGATCGGGTGGTGACGCCCTCCTCCGCCGCACCGAGGCGATCTCGGTCGTCGACGTCTTCTCGTGGCAGACCCCCGATCCCGGCGCGCTGCTCGGCGACGCCCTCGGCCTGTCCCCGCGCGAGACGGTTCGCAGCGTCATCGGCGGCAACGGCCCGATCGCGCTGCTCGGCGACCTGGCCACGCGGATCGCGTCGGGTGATCTGGACGTCGCGCTGCTCGCCGGGGGCGAGGTCGTCAGCCGGTTCCGTGCCGCGATGAGCGGTGGCGAGCCGACGGGCTGGCCGGTCCAGCCCGAGGGGACCGCGCCCACCCGCGTGGTCGGCACCGACCGGCCGCCGTCGCACGACACGGAGCTCGCCGCCGGGCTCGCGGTCCCGGTCAACTACTACCCGCTCTTCGAGCACGTCCTGCGTCACGGGGCGGGCCGCACGACCGCGCAGCAGCGGGCGTGGATCGGATCGTGGTGGGCGCGCTACAGCGAGGTCGCGGCCGCCCACCCGCACGGATGGGAGCGCGAGGCGGTCGACGCGGCCACCGTCGCCACCCCCTCGTCGGACAACCGCGCGATCAGTGATCCGTACACCAAGAGCATGGTCGCCAACATCACCGTCGACCAGGGCGCCGCGCTGCTGGTCACGAGCGTCGGTGCCGCCGAGGCCGCCGGGATCGCCCGCGACCGCTGGGTGTTCCTGCACGGCACCGCCGGTGCCGCCGACCACTGGTTCGTCGGCGAACGCGACCGTCTGGACCGCTCGCCCGCTATCGCGGCGGCGGGCCGTGCCCTCTTCGGTCACGCGGGGACCGGTCCGGGCGAGATCGGCCTGGTCGACCTGTACTCGTGCTTTCCCTGCGCCGTGCAGATCGGCGCGAACGAGCTCGGCTTCGCCGTCGACGGCCCCGAGCCGCCGACCGTCACCGGCGGCCTGCACTACTTCGGCGGGCCGGCCAACGACTACGTCACGCACTCGATCGCCACGCTCGTCGAGCTCGCGCGGGAGCGGCCGGACGAGCGTGCGCTGGCCAGCGCGGTCGGCTGGTACATGACCAAGCACGGCCAGGCGCTGCTCTCCGCCACCCCGCCGACGACCCCGTACGCCCAACTCGACGTGCAGGACGAGGTCGACGCGGGACCGCGGCGCGAGATCGCGGTCGGGGCGAGCGGCACGTGGACGGTCGAGACGTACACCGCGGCGTACGACCGCGACGGCGCCCCGAGCGTCGGGACGGTCGTCGCGCGCCACGCCGACGGACGTCGCGCCTTCGCCCGCAGCGACGACCGTCCGACGGTCCGGCGGCTGCTCGACGGCGAGCCGATCGGCGGCGCCGTCGAGCTCGACGGCGCGGGCCGCTTCGCGCTCTGACCACCCCCCGATCCGCGGGCCGATGTTTGGGCGTTTCGACCACACCGGTCCGCCGGGCCGCAACTAGGATCGGCCCCGACCGTCCGGTCCGTCCCACGACCCCTGAGGAGATTCCATGCGTCGCACGCTGTTCGAGGACGAGCACGAGGAGTTCCGTGAGAGCTTTCGCCGATTCCTCGAGCGCGAGGTCGCGCCGTACGAGCGGGAGTGGGACGCCGCCGGCATCGTCCCGCGAGAGATCTTCGCCGCAGCCGGCGAGAACGGGTTCCTCTGCATGGCCGCCCCCGAGGAGCACGGCGGCGCGGGCATCGACGACTTCCGCTTCAGCGCCGTGCAGCACGAGGAGCTCATGCGCCTGGGGCTGCCCGGGTTCGGAATCGGCATGACGCTGCACAACGACGTCTGCCTGCCGTACTTCCTCAAGCACACCAACGACGAGCAGAAGGCCCGCTGGCTACCGGGCATGGTGTCGGGCGAGCTGATCACCGCGATCGGGATGACCGAGCCCGGCGTCGGCTCCGACCTCGGCGGCCTGGGGACGACCGCGCTGCGCGACGGTGATCACTACGTCGTCAACGGCGCCAAGACGTTCATCACCAACGGCATCAACGCCGACCTCGTGATCGTCGCGGTCAAGACCGACCCGTCGCAGCGTCACCGCGGGATCAGCCTCGTCATCGTCGAGCGTGGCACCGACGGGTTCGAGCGCGGCCGCAACCTCGACAAGATCGGGCTGCACGGCCAGGACACCGCCGAGCTGTTCTTCAGCGACGCCGCCGTGCCGGTCGACAACCTGCTCGGCGAGGAGGGCAAGGGGTTCGGCTACATGGTGGGCAGCCTCGCCCAGGAGCGGCTGTCGGTCGCGTGGACGGCGTGGTCGTCGGCCTCGGCGGGCCTCGACTGGACGGTCGAGTACGTCAAGGAGCGCACGGCGTTCGGCCAGACGATCGCCGACTTCCAGACCACCCGCCACACGCTCGCCGACATGCGGACCGAGGTCGACGTGGCCCGGGCGTTCCTCGACCAGTGCACGCTGGCCCACGAGCGGGGGGACCTCACCGTCGAGGACGCCGCCCAGGTGAAGCTCTGGGCGACCGAGATGCAGGGCCGGGTGCTCGACCGCTGCGTGCAGCTGCACGGCGGCTACGGCTACATGACCGAGACGCCCGTCGCCCGCGCCTGGGCCGACGCACGCGTCACGCGGATCTACGCCGGTGCCAACGAGATCATGCGCGAGATCGTCGGCCGCGCGATGCTCGCCTGATACGGGCCGGCGGCGCGCCGGGCGGTGGCAGAACCCTTCGAGGGGTAGCGGTTCGTGACGCCGCCCACCCGACCGCTCTGAGGGTTCTGCGCGAGATCGTCGGCCGCGCGATGCTCGCCTGACCCGCTCAGCGCCGGTCGGCGTCGAACGCCTTGCGGGCCGCCTTGCGCGCCGGGAACGGCCGGGGCGGCACCTTGGCCGTCGACGCCGGCAGCGGGGTCCAGGTGAGCACCGGTCCACCGAGCAGCGCCCCGAACACGTAGCCGGACGCGAACAACGCCTCTCCCCCGCCCGCAGGCGCCGGGACGACCGACACGCTCGGCACGCCCACCGACGCCAGCGGCCCCCGTGGGGCTGCGAGGGCCAACGGCGAGCCCTGACCGGAGACGGGATCGGTGAGCAGCAGCGACCAGGTCGAGAAGTCCCCCGGCACGCGCTGCGCCTCGCGCAGCTCCCACGGCCGCCCGTCAACGTAGAACCGCGACCGCTTGCCGTGGCTGGCCGCGAACCCGGCGGCCTTCAGGCGCACCCCGGTCTCCTCGTCCGGCGCGGCGCTCCAGTCCGAGAACCCGACCAGGCGCCCTTCGGCGTGCCGGTCGACGCCTCGACCGCGGGCGTTGTAGTGGAACCCGATCCGCACCACGGAGTCGCTCGCGCCGCGTCCCCAGTTGACCGCGGTGATCTCGGGCGTGCCCTCGTTCGTCGGCGACAGCGTGCGCGGCAGGATCCGCTCGGCTGCCCAGCGGTTGCTCGCGAGCGCGGCACGATCGGCGTAGTGCCGAATCCGCAGGCTGCTGCGGGCGGTGCGCGCCGCGACGACCTCGCGGTAGTCCTCGAACGCGACGAGGAAGCCGGCGTCGCCGGGCAGTCGGTGGATGACCGGCATGTTGCCACCGTCGACGTCCAGGTCGATGATCCGGTGCCACGTCAGCAGGTCGTCGGACTCGCCGAGGCTCACGGCGTAGTCGGCCGGTCCCGGCCCGGTCGGCCAGAAGTACACGCCCAGGTACCCCGCGCCGTCCGGGTCCGGAACGACGTCGAGCCCGGCCAACTGGCGCCCCTGTTCGTCGGTGGCGCCGAACCGCGTGTGGCTGCCCTTGGACACCGCCTGTTGGAGCACCCCGGCGAGCCTGGCGGCGGGATCGACGATCGCCGGCACCGCCGTGGGATCGGGTGCGTCCGCGGCCGGGATGGTGGCCGGAGGGGCCGTCGTCTGCGTGCCACCGGATGCGCCCGTCGCCGATGGTGAGCCGGCGGCCGCCGCGATCGGCATCGCCGCGCCGAGCACCATCGCGGTGCCGACCGCCACGGCGCGCGGGCCCCACGTGCGGCACGCGCGTGACATGGTGAGCAGCCTACCCTGCCGACCCCCCGATCGGTGGGGAGTCCGCTGTGCGTCGTCCGCCGCGAGCCACCGGCGCGCCCCGGACGGGTCCCTCGTCCGCCGCGGCGCGGACGCCGGGTGCAGCGGTGACGCCCACCGACGTCCGGTCACCCGCGACGTGCCGGCCAGAGCCACCCGGCGACACCCAGATGATCGCTGACCCGGGCGATGCCACCGTCATCCCGACGCGCCAGGCCGGCGCCGAAGATCGTGCCCGTCGCCGCGGCGATGCTCCGCCGCGAGGCGAGGACGTAGTCGATACGTCGCAGTCCTGCGGTCGGCAGCGGCAGGATCGCCGCCCCCGCATCGCGGAATCGCTCGCGCAGCGCGGTGGCGCCCGGCTCGCGCGAGGTCAGGTTCAGGTCGCCCGCGAGCACCGTCGGCACCCCATCGGTGGCCTGCCCATCGACGTGGAGGGCCAGGGCCCGGGCCTGGCGCTCCCGCAGCGCCGTGTCGTCGCCGGCGACGAGGTGCGTGCTGCAGGCGCGCAGCTGCGCGCTGGCGATGCACACGACCTTGCGCTGCTCGGCCGAGCCGGACGGCAGGTCGGCGACCGGGACCTCCTCGAGGTCCGCGGCGACGGTACGGGGCAGGTACGCCGCGTGGGCCCGTACCGGGGCACCGGTCCTGATCGCGACGAGGTTGCCGAACGCGGCGTGCCCGCCGTGCTCCGGCGACGGGCGGCACGCGAACGACCCGAGCGCGTCGGTCTTCGTCACCACGAACGCGTGTCGGTACCCCCGGGTGACCAGGCCGTCGCCGATGCGCCGTGCCTGCGTCGCGCAGACCTCTTGGAGCGCCACCGCGTCGGGACGCAGACGGTCGGCGATCCGCAGCGTCGGCGCGACGTTCGCGTCGCCCCCGCGGGCGGCGCAGTCGGGGTTGGCCCCGCAGGCGTTGAGCGTCACCGCGCGGAGCGGCCGCTGGCCGTCGAGGATGCCGGCTTGCGCGGATGACGCCCCGACGCCGGTCGCGAGCGTCGCGAGGGTGATGCCGAGAAGGGTGGTGATCTTGGACACGACCAGGCATCGTGCCAGCGGCGTCGGTGACGATTGTGAACAGGCAGGGGCTCCTCCGACGGACCTGGCGTTGCGGGGTGGGGTGTGGCGGCGTCGACGTCCGGCGCCCGGCGCTCATCGGAGGGCGCCGCACCCCACCCACTCGGCGAGGCCGCGGCGACACAGTCCCTGCGGCGTCTCGGCCAGGCGCACGCGGTAGATCATCGGCCCCAGCGGATCGGGCGCGAACCGGTAGGTCGTGACGAAGAGGGTCCGCCCCAACCCGTCCGGGGACGGCAGGATGGTGGCCTCGGACACACCGATGGAGCTGACGACCGAGGACCCGTCGCGCACGGTCAACGGTCGAAGCGTTCCGGCTCCGGGGTCCTCGAGTACCAGACCCCAGCTGCCCATGTCGCCGCGACGGCGTTGTGCCTCGCGGAGGACGAGGGGACGTCCGCCGATCGTCACGTTGGTGCGCTTACCGTGCGATCCGTGGAACCCGAGCGCGCGCAGGCGGCCGGCGATACCCACGTCCGGCGCGGCGGTCCAGCGCGAGAACCCACGCAGCGTGCCGCGGCCCTGCCGGTCGACCCCCGTCGATCCGGCGTTGTAGTGCAACCCCAGACGCAGCACCGACGTCGCCGGATCGCCGGTCCACTCGACGGCGTCGAAGCTCGGCGTGCCCTCGTTGTTGCGCGACAGCGTCCGTGGCAGCAGCGCCTCGGCCCCGCCACGGGCGTGCAACAGTGCGTCGCGGTCGGGGTAGTGCCGCACCCGGATCCGGCTGCGGGCGTTGTTGCGCGTCGCCTCGACGTAGTCCTCGTACGCCAGCAGGAACCCGCCGTCGGGCAGCGCGCGCAGGACCGGCATGTTGCCCCCGTCGGCGTCGAGCACCGTCACGTGGCCCCAGGTCATCAGGTCCGGCGAGTGGACGAGCGCGACCGCGAAGTCCGCAGGGCCGGTTCCGGTGGGGAAGAAGTGCACCCCCAGGTAGCCGCCACCGGCGGGGTCGGCGATGACCTGCAGCCCGGCGAGCGCTCGTCCGTCGCCGTCGTGGGCGGACCGTCGCGCGGCGTCCGGTTCCTGCGGCACCCGCGAGAGCAGGACGTCAGGTGGCGGATCGACCGGCGCCTCGACCGGATCGTCACCCGGCCGCAGCAGGACGGCCAGCAGGATCACCGCAAGAAGCGCCAGGCAGGCCCGGCGCCGCCGGCGACGCCGGTGCCGGGTGGGCACGGGCCGAGGATCGTCGCGGCGCACGCGGCCAAGTCAACCACGCGCGACGGCGGGCGCCGCGCGGGTACCCAGGACGCAGGTCGCGGCGACGGCGGTCAGGGCCCCGGCTCGGGCGTCCCGGCTCATGCGAGCACGGGCCTGGAACGACACCGGCCCGCCGATCGGCGGGCCGGTGCTCGAGGTGGAGACGGCGGGAGTTGAACCCGCGTCCGCGACCGCGCCAAGGGCGACGTCTACGAGCGTAGTCGGCGTGTCTGGATCTCACTGCCCGTCGGTCCCGTCGACCCACGTTCGGCCAGCCAGCCCTCCTGAGATGTCCCCGCAAGACGGCGAGGGCGTCCGCCGCGGGTGATCCGGCTGAATGATCCCGGGGACCCCCGCCGCCGGCGAACGGGGCCCGAGACCTCACTCACCTAGTGGTTGCTAGGCAGCGAGGGCGAACTCATGGGAGTCCGCAACTGTGTTTTGTGCCGGGGTTTTACGAGGCCTCCGGTACCTCGACTCGCAATCACCCCCGCGAACCGACCGCGTCGAAGCCTGTCGTCCCCGTGGGTCCCGCCCCTCAACCGGTCCCATGCCGGATCCGGACGGTCGTTCAACTGTAGCGCGTGGGCGTCATGTCCCCCGCACGACGCCGCATCGGGCAACCGGAGAGGCCTGGCCGGACGCCCTCAACGGCTTCAGGACCGTCCGCCGCGACGCCTGAGCTTGGGGACCTCGAGCTCGGGGATCGCGCGCAGGAGGAAGCGGTCGAAGTGCGGGACGGTGAACGCGGCGTAGCCGTGCTCGGGGGTGTAGAGCAACCCCATGTTGATGAGCTCGGCACGTGTCGGGCCCAGATTCTGCGATGTCCGGCCCATGACCTCGGCCACGTCGGCCGCCTTCTGCGGTTCCGGACCGAGCTGTGCCATCGCACGGAGGTACGCGCTCTGCAGCGGCGTCGCTCGATCGAGGCGGACACGGTAGAAGGATCCATCGAGCTTGGCCTCGAACGTCGGGATCGACTCGAGGAGCTCGTCGCGCGTCACGACGGGTCCTTCGGCGATCGTCCACACCGCATAGCCGAGTTCCTGCACGAAGAACGGATAGCCGTCGGTGACCGCGACCGCCTCATCCAAGGCATCATCGGTGAAGGCCGCGCCTTCCTGCCGTGCCGGCTCAGCAAGAGCGAGCTTGGCGTCGTCGGGAGATAGGCGCCCGATCGAGGGGAACTTGAAGAGACGCTCAGCGTAGGACTTCGCGTCGCCGGCGAGCTCAGCGATCTGTGGCAGCCCCGCCGCGACGAGGGTGATCGGCAGCTTCCGCTGAACCGTCTTGTGCAGGGCAGCGATCACGGCCTCGAGCTGCGGCCCGCTGAGGAACTGGACCTCGTCGAGGAGCAGGACGAGTCCCTTCTCCTTGTCAGCGGCGGCTTCCCCGATCGCGACGAAGACGTCGGTGATGTCCAAGCCCAGGTTCGAGTGGTCCGCGAACCCTTCCGCCGCGTCGACATCAAGCCCTGCGGACAGGCCACCCGACTCGTCCACGCTGAGCGTGAACGATTTCAGCACCGCCGCCGCCTGACGCGATCTGTCGGTCCACCTCGCTTTCGGCGATAGCTCGAACAGTGCCGTTCGGAGCTTTGCCGCCATCTCCCGCCGAAAGGCCGCTTCGTCGTTCTTGCTCACCTCGAGCTCGACGACGATCCAGTCATGCTCCAGGGCTTTGGTTCGGAAGCGTCCGAGCAGGACGGTCTTGCCGACTCCGCGCAGCCCCGTGATGATCATCGATTGCTCGGTTCGTCCGCGAGCGAGACGCGCGAGCAACAGATCGAACGATTCGAGCTGGTCATCACGCCCGGCGACGACCTGAGGCTCAGCGCCGGCGTTCGGCGTGTACGGATTCGTGAGCGGATCCATCGCGCCCGAATTTACAGACGTTAGGGCGTTTTACAAGGATCGAATAAAGCACTCTAACTTCACTAATCCTCCCCACCCGTCAGCGGGCCGGAGCCCGAGGAGCTGTCTCAGCGGCATCAGCACCCGCTTGCCAGCAACGCCTCGAGTCACCCTGCGGCAGGTCCTTCATCCCCGTCCGGCGGGTTCGGGTCCCCCGAACCGTCCGGCGGATCCGGTGGCGGGAGCGCCCGGGCCTCGTCGGCGTCGGGCACCGTCGTCCGTGCGGTCGCCGCGTCGGCGGCATCGTCCGCCTCGCTGTCGTCCAACCACCCGGCCCCGGCCGACACGGCGGCGATCACGGGGGTGGCCAGGAAGGCCCCGACGATCCCGAGCAGGGCGCTGCCGGCTCCCACGCCCAGCAGCACCGTCAGCGGGTGCAGGCGCACCGTGCGTCCGATCAGCAGCGGGTACAGGACGTTGCTCTCGATCTGCTGGACGATCACCACCACGACGATCGCGCCGAGCATGTCGCCCAGGCCGCCCGACGCCAGCGCCACCAGGGCGACCGCGACCCCGGCGAGGATCGCGCCGATGTAGGGCAGGAACGCCAGCAGGAACGTCAGGATGCCCAGCGGCACCGCCAGCGGGACGCCGATGATCACCAGGCCGACGGCGATCCCGATGCCGTCGATCGCGGCGACGAGCACCTGGCTGCGGACGAAGAGCGTGACCGCGCGCCAGGCCCGCTTGCCGCCGAGCGTCCACGCCGCACGCCGGCCGGGCGGCACGAACCGCAGCGCCCCGCGCCAGAACCCCTGCCCGTCGATCAGCAGGTAGATCAGCATGATCAACGCCAGGAACACGCCGGCGAAGATGCTCGCCACGCCCTGGGCCGCCGACAGGGCGCCGGTGCTCAGGGTCTTGCCGATGTCGCCCACCGACTTCTGCAGCTCGTCGGTGAGCTGCCCGACGAAGTCCTGGATCTGGCTGTCCTTGAGCCCGAGGTCGCGCAGGACCCTGGGAAGCTCCCGGACGCCCTCCTCGACCTGCTGGGTGATCTCCTCGGCCTGGCGGAAGATGTCCGGCGCGATCCAGGTCAGGGTGCCCGCGACGAGCGTGATCGTGCCGAGGACCGTGACCATCGCCGCGATCCACCGCGGCAGCCGCAGCCGGCGGTGAAGCGTGGTGGCGACCGGCTCCAGCAGCGCGGTGAGCAGCAGCGCCACGGCGAACGGCAGCAGGATGAACGACAGCTTGCCCCAGACCAGCAGCAGCCCGTAGCCGACGAGCCCGATGATCCCCAGACGCAGGGCGACGACGCTCAGGCTGTCCAGGACGACGCGTGGCGGTGGGGACGACGACATGCGCGGCCATGATCGCAGGGACGCAGGTCGACTCCGGGCCGTTACGTGAACCGTCCACCGGACCGGCCGGCATCAGGCGACGTCCGGGCGGTCGAGACGCAGGACGAAGACATCCCAGCCGGTCGGGGCGTGCCGAGTCGTCCCGGTCACCCGCATCCCGAGCCGCTCCGCCAGCGCGAGCGACCGGTCGTTGTCGGGGTGCACCAGCGCGATGACCTGCCGCAGTCCCAGTGTCCCCCACCCCCAGTCCAGCGCCGCCCGTGCCGCCTCGGTGGCGTAGCCGGCCCCCCACGCGTCGCGGTGCAGGCGCCAGCCGATCTCGACGGCGGGCAGCAACCGGGGCAGGAAGCTCGGGACGGTCAGCCCGCAGAACCCCAGCAGGCGGCCGTCGTCGAGCCGCTCGATCGCCCACACCCCGTGGCCGCGCCGTCGCCACTCGTCCTCCAGCCGTGCGAGCAGCGCGTCGCTCGCCGCCCGGTCGAGACGTCCGGAGCCGATGTGGCGCATGACCCGCGGGTCGGCGTTGATGACCGCCATCGGTCCGCGATCGGGCGACCGCCAACGCCGCAGCAGCAGGCGCGGGGTGCGCAGCTCGTCGGCGGCGCGGGCGTCCACGACGCGAAGGCTAGCCGGGAACCGTCGCGTAACCTTCCGCCGCATGAGCTCCGTGGTCGCACACACCGACGTCGCGTGGGACCTGGAGTCCCTGCTCGATTCGCCCGCGGCCGGCGACGGCACGCCCGCCGAGCGCGTCGACGCGCTGCTCGACGAGGCCGTCCGCCTGGGCGACACGTTCGCCGAGACCTACCAGGGCCGCGTGGCCGAGATCGACGGTCCCGGTCTGGCCGCCGCGATCGGCACGCTCGCCGAGCTGTCGGACCACATCGGCCGTGCCGCCAACTACGCGTCGCTGAAGTTCGCCGAGGACACGCGCGAGCCCGCGCACGGCGCGATGCTCGCCAAGGTCGAGGAGCGCTCGACCGCCGTGCAGACGAAGCTCCTCTTCTTCGAGCTGGAGTGGACGGCGCTCGACGACGACCGGGCCGAGGAGCTGCTCCGCGCCGACGGGATCGAGCAGGCCCGCCACCACCTGCGCACCACCCGCCGCTACAAGGCCCACCTGCTGAGCGAGCCGGAGGAGCGGATCCTCGCCGAGAAGCAGAGCTCCAGCCGCAGCGCGTGGGACCGGCTCTTCGACGAGCTGACGTCGGTGATCGAGGTCGACCTGCCCGACGCCGGCGACGACGCCGAGGCGGTGGCGCTCGACGTCGCCCTGTCGCAGCTCACCAACCCCGACCGCGAGCGACGTGCCGCCGTCGCCGGGGCGGTGACCGAGGCGCTGCAGCCGGGGCTGCGCACCCGGGCGTTCATCTTCAACACGCTGCTGCAGGACAAGGCCGTCGAGGACCGCCTGCGCGCGTACCCGTCGTGGTTGGCGTCGCGCAACCTCTCCAACGAGGCGTCCGACGCGTCGGTCCAGGCACTCGTGGATGCGGTGCAGGAGGCCTACGACGTGCCGCAGCGGTGGTACCGCCTGAAGGCCAGGATCCTCGGGGTCGACCAGCTGGCCGACTACGACCGGATGGCGTCGGTGAGCGCCGCCGACGAGGCCGAGTACTCGTGGTCGCAGGCGACCGATCTCGTCTTCGGCAGCTTCGACGCGTTCGACCGGCGGATGGGTGACGTCGCGCGGTCGTTCGTCGACGAGGGCTGGATCGACGCGCCGCCGCGGCCCGGCAAGCGCGGCGGGGCGTTCTGCGCCTACACCGTCCCGACCCATCACCCGTACGTGATGCTCAACTGGACGAGCCGCCGGCGCGACGTGCTGACCCTCGCCCACGAGCTCGGCCACGGCATCCACGCCTACCTGGCCCGCGACCGCGGCCCGTTCGAGCAGCACACCCCGCTGACGCTCGCCGAGACCGCGTCGGTGTTCGGCGAGACGCTCGTCTTCGACCGCCTGCTGGCGGAGACGAAGGACCCGCAGGCACGCCTGGGTCTGCTGGCCGAGCAGATCGAGGGCTCGATCGCCACGATCTTCCGCCAGACCGCGATGAACCGCTTCGAGCACGCGGTGCACACCGCGCGGCGTGAGGAGGGTGAGCTGTCGGTCGAGCGGTTCGGCGAGCTGTGGTTCGACACCCAGACCGCCATGCTCGGCGACTCGGTCGAGATCACCGATGGGTACCGGTCGTGGTGGTCGTACGTCCCCCACTTCATCGGCACCCCCGGCTACGTGTACGCCTACGCCTACGGGCAGCTCATGGCGCTGTCGGTCTACGGCCGCTACCGCGAGGAGGGCGCCTCGTTCGCGCCCAAGTACCTCGAGCTGCTGTCCACCGGCGGGTCGAAGGCCCCCGAGGACCTCGTCGCGATCGCCGGCCTCGACCTGGCCGACCCGGGCTTCTGGCGCAGTGGCCTGGCCCTGGTCCGCGAGCAGCTGGAGCAGGCCGAGGCCGCCGCGGCCGACGCCGGCGCGATCGAGGACTGACGGCGCGACACCTGGTGCGGCGCGGCGCGGCGATCGTGCCGCGCCGGACCGGCCTACCGGGTGGGCCGGCGGGTGCCTCCGCGGACCGAACGCTGGTCGTCAGTACCCGAACGCCCGCGATCCGAACGTCCGCACGCCGGCCCAGTAGGCACGGGCGACGCCGCGGCACGCGGTGCGGCGTGCGCCGCCGTAGCGACGGTCGCAGACGCCACGCATCTCGCCGAGGAACCGGTCGTCGATCCACCGCCGCCGATCGGACGACGGGTCCAGCCGCAGCCGGCCACGGGCGCCGTAGTTGCGGTACCCGAAGTCGTGCTGCATGCACGGGACACGGAAGAGGTCGTTGGCGTTGATGGGCAGCGGGTTGCTGCAACCGTCCTGCGACCAGTCGAACGGTGCCGAGAACGTCCTCCGTGCGACGAACGACGACGCGTCGGAGCGCATCGCCGCGTCGGCACGCTGGACGAGGGACGTCGATGCGCCCGCCGACGGGGCGACGGCGGCGGGGATCGCCAACGTGATCGCGACGATCAACGGACGGACGAAGCTGCGGAGCGGCACTGGAGCCTCCTGGGGTCGTGGTGTCCCCCAGGTCTATGGCGCCGGCCGGTGGCGGAACGAGGGGCCGTTCGTGCCGAACCCGTGACGGATCGGTCACGGAACGCCCTCCGTGTCGGTCACGCTCCACGTCGGACGCACGCCGCGTCAGGCCACGCACCGGCGCCGCCTCCATGGGTCACCGACGCGCAGGCCGCGTCGGTCGCACCACGCCCGGCACCGGGACGGCGCGGCCGCCCGGCTACGCTCGGTGAAGCCGAGCCCCGCCACCCGGCGGTCGTCCGGCCCCGACCCGAGCCGAGCCCGCGTTGTCCACGATCATCGACCTGCACCTCACCATCGGCGACCCGCTCCGCGAGGTGATCCACCAGTGGAACGCGAGCGGCCTGTCGCCGACGCTCCGCGACGATCGCGGCACGCTGATGACCGTCGCCGAGTGGCTGGCCGCCGACGACGTAGCCTACACCGTGGACCCCGCCACCGGCGACCTGATGGAGCGCGTCCACGCGAAGTTCGTGCAGACGCTGACCGACGCCGAGCTGGAGTACTGCACGTACAACGAGGCGGCGATCCTGCTCGACGCCCTGCTGAACGGCGAGCCGGACGACGAGTAGCGCCGGCGGAACGGGATCAGCGGTCGCCGGCCCGCCCGCGACGTCCGGCGACGGCGCTGCCTCCGCGGGCGCTCACTCGTCCGCCATGACGTCCAGGCCCAGCATCCGCCAGCAGATCTCGGTCATCGCGTCGACGAGCGTCGCCAGTCGATCCGCGTCGCGCGCGGCCTGATGACAGGTACGTTCGATCATCCAGGTCATCGCCTCGGCCATCGCCGCCGGGTCCTTCGGGGCCAGCTCGGGGTGCGCCGTCCAGTGGGCCTGCAGCAGCTCCGCCGCCGACGCCGCGAGCCGACGGATGATCGCCTGCCACAGCTCGCGCATCCGCGGGTCGTGCTCGGCCGTCTCGATGATCGCCGCCAGCACCGCCCGGTCGCGCACCCAGATCTCGGCGACGCCGGCGACGGCGCGACCCATCGCTGCGCGCGAGAGCTCCGGCTCGTCGTCGCGCCGCCGCGCGCGCCAACCGGCGTCCTCGATCCCCCGCGCGCGGTCCTCCGCCAGGACCCGCAGCAGGTCGAGCTTGTCGGTGAAGTGCAGGTAGAAGGTCGTGCGGGCCACCCCGGCCTCGGTCACGATCCGGTCGATGCTCAACCGGGCGACGGTCTCCCCCGCCTCCAGCAGCCGCACCGTCGCGTCGAGCAGGTCCTGCTGCGTCGCGGCCCGCCGCCGTCGACCGGCACGGGCCTGGAACGACACCCCGTCGGAAGCCTGCGCACCCATCCCTCCCACCGTACCCGGCGTCAGGCGTTGTCGGTCGCGACCACGGGGCCCTGACGATGGTCGGCATCCGGAGCCATGTCCTGGTCGACGTCCGCGTCGCGGCCGGCGTCGGTGCCGGCACGCACGGGCCGAGCGCCGGCGGGGTCCGCCGTGGCGTCCCGGGTCGCGTCGATCACCGTCCGCAGCCGGCGCTCGGTCGCACGGTCCGGGCAGCGCCACCACACGACGGCCGCCCCCGCGAGCACCACCATGCCGGTGATGACGAACGCCCACGTCCAGCCCGCCATCACCCCGTCCTGGATGACCCGCAGCACCTGCGGCCCGTCCGGACGCCCCGCGAGGCCCTCGATCGCCGCGCCGGGCGAGGCGATCACCGTGGCCCCGAACGCCCCCAGACCGCCGACGTGGTCGTCGACCGACGCCCGGTATGCGGTGTTGAACGCCGACCCGGCGACCGCGATGCCCACCGCTGCGGACAGCTCGCGCGCCAGGTCGTTGACCGCCGACGCGACACCCTGCTTCTCGGCCGGGACCGACTCGATGATCATCTCCGTCGGGGGCGCCATCGCCAGGCCGATGCCCGACCACATCAGCCCCGCGCCGATCGCGAACGTCCAGTAGCTCTCGGTCCCCGCCACCGCCATCCCCGCCGCGACGCCGGCGCCCACGACGCACAGGCCCATCGCCCCGACGATCACGGCGCGACGCCCGATCCGACGGGCCAGCCGCGGCCCCAGCGGCGTCAGCGCGTAGCCCATCACCGGCGGGACGACCCCCAGGGAGCTCTCGAGCGTCGTGTAGCCCAACACGTAGCCCTGGTACTGGATCGACAGGTAGAAGAGCGCGAAGTGCGCGAAGAACATGACGAACAGCGACGTCGACGCCGCACCGAACCGTCCGTCGACGAGCAACCGCACGTCCAGCAGCGGTCGCGGGTGGCGCAGCTCCCACCGCACGAACGCCACGAGCGTCGCCGTGCCGAGGCCGGCCGCCACCAGCGTCGTGGTGCCCAACCAGCCGTGCACCGGGCCCTCCGTCACCGCGAGCGTCAGGCCGCCGATCGCCACGACCGACGTCACCGCGCCGACCGGATCCAGCGACACCTCGTGCTCGGCCCTCGTCTCCGGCACGTAGCGCGCGGTGAGGCCCACGAGCACCGCCGAGATCCCCGCGATGAACAGGAACGGCTCGCGCCACCCCGCCCACTCGACGCCGCAGGCGAAGATCAACAGCCCGACGACCGCGCCGACGATGACGCTCACCGCCCACGCCGCGACTGCGAACGGGCGACGATCGGCGGGCATCGCCGCGGTGATCGACGCCAGGGTCCCGGGGAAGAGCAGCGCCGCTCCCACGCCCGCCACCGCCCTGCTGGCGATGACGTGGCCGATCGAGTCGCTCAGCGCGGTCCACGCCACCGCGCCGGTGAGGATCACCAGGCCGGCGAGCATGCCGCGGCGCCGGCCGTAGCGGTCCAGCACCGCCCCCGCCGGAAGGAGCAACGCCGCGACGACCAGCGGGAAGGCGTCGGTCGCCCACTGCAGATCGCTCTGGGTGCCCCCGATGTCGCGGCCGATGTCGGGCACCACCGCGATCGCCCCCGCGGTCAGGCCCATGATCACGGCGATCGAGACGCAGCAGGTCGCGACGAAGAGTCCCCGGGCGAGCGGCGTCAGGCCATCACCGGGCGTTTGCGACACCGTGTTCATAGCGCACGACAGAGCGTACAGAACGAGTCGAGGACGACGAACGCGCCCACGCCGTGCATCGGCCCTGTCGCGCCGCCCGTCCCCCGCCCGCCCAGGACGGACCGCCTCGGCGTCGCGGTCAGCGACTGCGCTCGCGCAACGCCCGCTCCATCTCGCGGCGGGTGTCGCGCTCCTTCATGTCCTGGCGCTTGTCGGCGACGTTCTTGCCGCGGGCGAGGGCGATCTCGACCTTGATCGTGCGGCCCTTGGGGTAGATCCGCACCGGCACGAAGGTCAGGCCCTCGCGCTGGGTCTGACCGAGCATCCGATCGATCTCGCGCCGGTGGGCCAGGAGCTTGCGCGGCCGGTCCGGCAGGTGATTGTTCATCGCGGCCGGGCCGTAGGGCTCGATCCGGAGGTTGTGCAGCCAGAGCTCGTCGTTGCGGACGTCGACGTAGGCGTCGCCCATCTGGGCGCCGACGGTTCGCAGCGCCTTGACCTCGGTGCCGGCCAGGACGATCCCGCACTCGAGCCGGTCGCGGAGCTCGTAGCGGTGGCGGGCCTGGCGGTTGAACGCGTAGTCGCCGCCGGAGGGCTTGGTCTTCTTGGCCTTCGCCATCGGACCGCCGAGCGTAGCGACGCGCCGCAGAGCGGGTCGGTCGGCCGTCGCCGGGCGACAGTGAAACGACCCGCTGTCCGACACGCCACGCCCACAGGCCGACGCGGCCCGCGATCCGAGTGCAGGTCGCCTGACCGTCGCCGGGCGACGGTGAAACGAACCGCTGTCCGGTGCC